>JBGTSH010000179.1:0-21074 GCA_041940405.1 Polyangiaceae bacterium | reverse complement strand
CGTGATCTTCTTCGACAGGTCGCCGTTGGCGACGGCGATGGTCACGTCGGCGATGTTCCGCACCTGAGCCGTCAGGTTGCCGGCCATCTGGTTGACCGACTCGGTGAGGTCCTTCCACACGCCGGAGACGCCCTTCACCTGCGCCTGGCCGCCGAGCTTTCCTTCGGTGCCGACCTCACGCGCGACGCGGGTTACTTCGGAGGTGAAGACCGACAGCTGGTCGATCATGTTGTTGACCAGCTGCGCCGACCGGAGAAACTCGCCTTCCAGAGGGCGGCCCTCGACGTCGAGGGACATGGCTTGGCCGAGATCGCCTTTGGCGACCGCGCCGACGGCGCGCGTAACCTCGGTCGTCGGCCAAGCGAGGTCGTCGATCAGCGTGTTGAGGGAGCCGACCTCATCCGCCCACCCGCCGACGGCGCCGGGAACGCTCATGCGTTGCTTGAGCTTCCCTTCTTTCCCTACCACACGACAGACACGTGCAATCTCGAGCCCGCGCCGGTCGGTGACGGCGAAGATCTCGTTCAAGACGTCGGCGATCTTGCCGTCGACGCCCGTGTAGTCGGCGCCCATGCGAACGCGGAAGTCGCCCTCCTTGAAGCGGAGCAAGGCTTCGAGGAGCTCGCGACGAAATGTCGCGCTTCCGTCGATGGCCGGGAGATCTGCAGGAGCGCTTTCGCCGTGCACGAGCGCGCTCACAGTTGTCCCCGCCTTGGGGGATCGATCGATCGTGTTCGTCATGGGTGCACCGCTCCGCGCCCCACCCGAACACGAATGTGCGGCGAAGCGCGGCTGAACCAATCTGGCTCAAGATCAGCCGCGGTGCGATGTGGCAAATTACCCCGCCCCCGTCAGCGGCCGCGGCGGTTCTTGTCGTATACAGCGGCGATGATGAGGAGGAAGCCGACCAGCCGGAGGAGGAAGACGTACGGCATGTGCTCGTCCACATTGGGGGCGAAACGAGCGAGCCAGCCGAGCGAGAAGCACCAGAACGCGGCCGCGAAGAAGAGGAAGAGCCGGTCACGAGTCCCGCGCCAGTAGCGGACGAATGCGACCCCGATCAACGCACAGAGCGTCACGCACCCGCCATACAGGCCCATCAGGATCTGCTCCTTCATCGAGCCTCCCAGAGCAGACCTCCGAGGAGGGAGGCGAAGGAGAGAAAGGCGGTCGCTGCGCGCGCGATGCTGAGGTCGATGGTCTTCGGCAAGAGGATCAGGTCGACCACCAAGAGCGCGTTGTTCACCGCGAGCCCGAAGAAGCAGAGGGTGCTCCAGAAGAGGAGACGGCTCTTCGATGCGCGGTAGCTACGGAAGAGCAGGAGCGCGCAGAAGAGGCTCGTGAGCATGCAGAGCAGGTAGACGGCCTCAGCCATTGTCGCCTCCGGACTTCTTGCGGATCAGGAACGCATCGGCAAACGCCTTTCCGGCGAGGTTGCGGAGCCGATCCATGGCGACCTCGGTGGTCGCGATAACCAATCGAATCTTGTCTCCCTCGTAGATCGAGACGAGCTCATCCAACGCGGAGTCGCCGGCCGGGCGCTCGGCGAGCGCCGCGATGTCGGCTGCGGAGTCCTTCAAGAAGCCGGCGGTCCGAAGATCGTGAAGGCACGCTCGCAGATCGTCGCTCGCCATCCCCGTCGCGTTCCGGAGCTCGGCCACGCGGAGCTCGCGGCCCGGCGCGCGGTAGAGCCTGACCACGACATCGAGCTTTTCGAGCGAGTCGATGCCGGCGTCGAGCAGGCGGCGTACGGGGGAAGGGAGAGCAGCGTGCAGGCAATCGTTTTACCTCTAACGATATGGCGCTGCCTCGAAATAGCGGCGCACTCGCACGTGCATTCAGCGTCTTCGGTGAGGCCGATCGCCTCACTGTGTCGCATGGGCGCGCGATGCGGGTCGGCGCGCGGTAGGCTGCCCCTCATGGGTAGGCTCGCCACCCGCGTGCTGTTCGCCGTCCTGCTCGCGATGATCGCGACACCGGCTCGCGCCGATGATCTGGCCCTGGTGATCATGCTCGTCGACGAGGTCGAGGCGCAGCCGCAGCTCCTCGACGCGCTGAGGATCCAGCTCGCGGGCCGAGCTCAGGTCCGATCCCAAGCCGACACCTCCGATCCGGCGCTCGTCTCGAAGAGCCGCGTGGCGAGCTCGGTGCTGGCGACGACCGGAGCGCGCCTCGTGATCTGGATGGACCCGCCGACGAAGGACGCCGAGAAGTCGACGACGTTGCTCCACCTCGTCGGCGATCAAGAGGGACGGGTCCTCGTTCTGGTGCACGCGATCGAATCGCAAGACCTTGCGGCGGCACACCGCGCGCTCGCGTTGAAGGTCGCCGAGGTGTTCGACACCCTCGAGGCCGGGCGGGCTGCGGCGATCGCGCTTGCGGTTCAGAAGCCCCCGCGCGACGCCCCGAAGAAGCAAGCCGAGCCGCCGGAGGAGACCAGCCTCCCGCGGTTCGCTTTCGTCGGTGACCTGGGCGGTTGGGGCGCGACGGGAACAGCAAGCGCGCCCATCCAAGGCGCCGTGGTGTTCGGCGCGGGCGCGAGGCTGCGAGCGGAGGCGTTCGTCGGCGACCTCGTGGCAACGGGGCGCGTGGCGACGATCCTCTCGCACGGCGGCTCCACCGGCAGCGTCGACGTAGATGAAGGAGCGGTCGGCGCGGCCGTGCGGCTGGCGGGGACATGGAGCGTCGTCGCCCTGGGGGGTGAGCTGGGTGTAGGCGGGCGCATCATGTCGGCTACGGGTCAAACACCCGTCGGACGCGAAGGCGAGGGAGACACCGTCATCCCCTACCTTGCGCTCCTTCCTCAGGCGACGTTCTCGCTCACCAGCTTCATGGAGCTGCGTGCGTCGATCGGGGTCGAGGTCGCACTTCGTCGCCATAGATTCTTGGTAAACGACAGCCCGGTTCTGGATGTGGGCACGGCTCGCGGCGTCGCGAGCGGGGCGTTCGTGTTCTCGGGCCCGTAAAAAAACACAACCGCCGAGGGGCGACGCGCGACCATCCATCGTGCTCTTCGCCGTCACCGGTCCCGCAGCAAGGGAGCCCGATGCGCCGGACCTCGACGCTTGTCGTCGAGGTGACCGCGCGGCGCTGGAGCGGGTTCTCCTTGCCGAGGCACCTTCGGTCGAGCGCCTGCTCCGCCGTATGGTCGGCCCGGGCCGCGAGGTGGAGGACCTGATGCAGGACGTCTTCGTCGCCGCCATCCAGGCGTTCCCTCGCTTCCGGGGTCAGTCGTCGGTGCGGACCTGGCTCGCGCGAATCGCGGTGACGACGGCCACGGATCACTTTCGGCGGCCGCTCCGGCGGCAGCAAGCGACACTCCGCCTCGTCGCGAGCGAAGGCGATCGCGTCGAGGCGCCGCCGGATGAGGCGCTCGAGCAGCGCCAGGTCGTGGAGCGGCTCCACCATCACCTCTCGCGCTTGTCGCCGAAGACGCGCGTCGCGCTCCTCCTTCACATCGTGGACGCAAGGCCGATGGCCGAGGTGGCAGCGCTCATGGACGCGACGGTGGCCGCAACCAAGACGCGCGTGTTCCTCGGGCGCCGCTCGCTCCTCGGGTGGGTGAAGAGCGACCGGGCGCTCCGCGAGCTGCTCGGCGAGACGGCGGAGCGCCGAGCGGCGATCGACAAGGAGCGTGGTCGATGACGACGCTCGGATGTCTTCGCGCGATGGAGCTCGCCGGGCGCACGCGGATCGATCTCGACGAGGCGGAGCGGCTGCGGCTCGAGCAGCACCTGGAGCAGTGCCCGCGATGTGCCGAGGACTTCACCCTGCTCGATGGCGCCGCCAATCGCCTCCGCGCCTCGGCTCCTCCTGACACCGCGCTTCACGCTCGCGCGTTCGCCCGAGCGTGGTCGAAGCGCGACGCGCCTCTGGAGAGCGACCGCCCGCGCGATTCGGCGCTCGTCGGTCGAAAGCTGGCAGCTGTCTCGGCGCTCGCAGCTGCGGCTGCGGCGCTCGTCTTCGTGTTCGGAGCCGATCGAGAAGTCCCCCCGTCGTCGCAGCCGACGCCCGCAGAGGTTGCGCCAGCCGAGGAGACCGCGGCCCTCGGCACGATCGACCTCGGGGCGGGGGATGAGCTCGAGGTCACGGGCGCGATCCTCATCGCGATCGAGCCCAGCACGTTCGAGCTCGATGCGGAGGCGACCGCCGTGCGGATCGTTCGAGGCGCGATGCGCTTCGAGGTCGAGCCCGGGCGCGCGATTCCCTTCCGCGTTCAGTCGGACGCCGTGCGCGTCGAGGTGCTCGGCACCGTGTTCGAGGTCGAGGGCGATGACGTTCGCGTGGAGCGCGGTCGGGTACGAGCCGCGACACCGACGGGCGCGAGGTCCGTCGTCCTCGGCGCCGGCGAAGAGTGGTCCGCATCCGACGTCGAGCACAGCGTGATGGCGGCCGAGCCGGCGGCGAGCGCGCTGGCTTCGGCGTCCGCCCCGGCCGCGACGATCGATGCACGAGCGAGCCTGGCGCGTGCTCGGCGTCATCTGGCTTCGGGTGAGGTCGCAGAGGCGAGAGGCCTGATCCAGCGAGCTCTCTCGATGAAGCTCTCCCCGGCGCTCGACGCCGAGGCCCGCACGCTCCTCGCGGAGTGCGCGCTCGTGGCCGGAGATCCCAAGGAAGCCGCCAAGCGCTACGCGGAGGTCGCGCGCAAGCACGGCGACTCTCCTGCCGGCGAGACAGCGCTCTTCGCTGCCGCGCGTGCGGCGCATTCGAGCGGTCAGCGCGACGAGGCCAAACGCCTCTTGGAACGATATTTGGGCCGCTATCCCAATGGCCAGTTCGTGAAAGAGGCGCGAAACCGCCTCGCGCAACTTTCTCAGGCAACGAGCGGAGGCAAACAATGACGGAGCATCGCGTCGGATTCTTACTCTTCGGTTCCCTCCTCTGCTCCGCGTTGATCGCGTCCGGCGCCTGCTCCGAAGACCAGAACCTCGTCAGAGACGACTCGACGGGCGGCGCCGGCGGCGTGCCATCCGGCGTCGGAGGCAACGGCTTTGGTGGCAACGGCCCCGTCGCCTGCATCGAAGGCTTGGCTTCGATTGCGCTGACGCCCGACGGCTCGATGCTCACGCTCGACGGCTCGCCGAACCCCCCGACGGTCAGCTTCCAAGCGACCGGAACGCTCACCAACGGTGACACGATCCAGATCGCCGGCACGAAGCTGAATTGGTCGGTGTCGCGCGATGACGACACGCCGCCCGGAACGATCACCGCGGGCACGTTCTCTCCCTATCCCTACTCGGGCGGCGTCGTGACGGTCACGGCGAGCGACGGGTGCATCAGCGGCTCGACGACGGCGAACCTGTACCTCGAGGTCCAGATCGGTCAGCCCGGCGATCCGGCCGATTGGACGGGGCCCGTCGATACGACCGGGAACGTTCCGCTCATCGTGTATCCGAGCCACGAGACGGTGTTCCCGCGGAACCTCTATCGCACGCTCTTTCAATGGCGAAGCGGGGGCTACACCGAGTTCCGGCTCATTTACGAAGGGCCGGGCTCCAACGTCATCGTCTACACCGACGGCGTTCACGGGCTCTGCGCCGACGCCAATCCCGCTGCCGGCTGCTGGGAAGTCGATGAGGCTGCGTGGAACTTCATTGCCGGATCCAATGCCGGAAACAGCGCGACGTGGACGGTGCAGGCCCTCGATCCATCGACCGATCCGCCGACCATTCGCGAGGGCGCGCCGATCGACATCGGGTTCTCCAAGCAGGACGTCGAAGGCGCGATCTTCTATTGGTCGACGACCTCGGCCGGCATTCGTCGCGGCCGCATCTCGCAACAGGACCCCGAGGACTACATCGTCGGAAAGCCCGTCGGCACGACCTACGGCACGAACACAGTCAAGTGCGTCGCTTGCCACGTCGTGTCGCGCGACGGACAGTACCTGGTCGCACCCACCGACGCAACGGAGGGGAAGAGCCTCTGGGTCTCGCAAGTGACCCAGGACGCGCCGCCGACCCCGCTCGTCACCGCGATCGACAATACCGAAGGACACGGCTTCGGCACCATCTCGCCGGACAACGCCAACGTGGTCGCTGCGTACGGGGGAGACATGTGGATGGTCGATCGTGCCACGGGCACGTTTCAAATGGATCTACCGCTCGGGATGCTCGAGGGAACCCACCCCGACTGGTCACCCCTCGGCGATCAGCTCATCTTCGCCACCGGTGACGGCGACGCTCCAGGCGGCGCGAGCCTCGCGCGCATTTCGTTCAACAACGGCCAATGGGGAACGCCCGATGTGTTCCTGCCGCCGACCGGCGATCGGACGAACCTCTTCCCCATGTTCTCGCCTTCAGCCGATTGGATCGCCTATGTGGAGGGCAAGGGCGGGCACGGCGACGTCGAAGCGCAGCTCTTCGTCATGGACTCGCAAGGCGGGACACCAATCGAGTGCGTCCAAGCGAACCGCGTGACGTCGAACCAGATGACCGACGGCCAATACCAGAACAGCCAGCCCACCTGGGCGCCGCCCGGCGACTACAACTGGATCGCTTTCAACACCAAGCGCGAGTACGGCGTGGTCCTCGAAGAGGGTAAGCAGCAAATCTGGGTCGCCGCGATCGACGTCGACAAGGCCGCGCTGGGACAGGATCCGAGCTTCCCGGCGTTCCGCGTGCCGTTCCAAGGTCTGGATGAGAACAACCACCGAGCGTTCTGGACCCTCGACGTCGGCATGCCGCCGACGGGTGAGGGTGGCGGCGGCGGTAGCGGGCCGGGTTGCACCGAGATCCTCAACATCGGCGAGCTGTGTGATCCCTTCCTCGATTGCTGCGAGACGGGCAGCTTCTGCGACACGAACGACAACGGCGTGACCTACGAGTGCATCAACTTCATCCCGCAATGAGGAGGCTCGTCCACCCTGGGCTGATTCTTCTCTCCGCGGGGTGTTTCGTCGACGCCGTCGGCACCGGCAATGGCGACCAAGGCGGCGGCCTCGGCGCCGGCGGCGCGACGACGACAACGACCATCGCGACGGCCGGTGGTGGCGGAGAAGCGTCGTCCGGCGGCGGTGGCAGCTCGGTGACCGGAATGGGCGGCGAAGGAGGGTGCACGGTCGGCTGCGAGCTCATCGGCTCCGACACCTGCGCCGGCGCGGTCGCCTTTTCGATGCCGGCGGACGCGACGGTCACGCTCGACGACACGACGATCGGCACGACCGATGACATGACCATCATGGGAATCGCTGGTCTTGCGTGCCCATCCGACGGTCCGGACGTCTGGGTGGCCATCGTTGCGGCGGCGCCGGGCGCCATCGAGTTTTCCCTGACTCCTTCGGACGATCCCGGATGGGGCTCGAACCAAGAGAAGGCGACGCTCCACGTCCGAACCGGCTGCGATGCGGGGTCCCCCGGTGAGGTCCTCGCGTGCAAGCGGACGGACCAAGCGCCTGTAGGGCAGGCGCGCACGCGCGTGTTCGCCCGAAAGGACGACGTGTTCTACGTCGGCGTCGACGGCAGAGGAAACGCGGACGAAGGCTCGTTCGAGCTGCAAGTCCAGCACTGGACCTGTGGAAACGGAATGACGGATCCTTACGAGCAATGCGACTCGGGGCCGATGCCCTCGGCGAATTGCTCCGGCTGCCTGTCGACCGCCGGCGACAGCTGCGGCGCGGATGACGCCGACACCTTCTCGTTCTGGAACCCGACGACCGATCGCTGCTACGTCTTCGAGGCCGGCGCGGGGGACCAGAATTTCTTCGAGGCGCGAGAACAGTGCGTGGAGCTCGGCGGCGACCTGGTGAGCTTCGACGCCGGCGGCGAGCAAGCGGCGTTCGATCTCGTCTATTCGCTGACGGAAGCGTGGGTGGGCGTCGAAGACTTCACGCAGGACGGCAACTACAATTGGCTTACCGGAGCCGTCTCTCCCATTCCCTGGGCGCTGAACGAGCCCGACAACACGGAGGCCAAGCCCCGCTGCGCGTTCATGGTGGACGACACGATCCTCGGTAACTTCGCCGAGGACGCAGCCTGCGACGACAAGCTCGCGGAATTCGTCTGCGAGCTTCGAGGCAGCAATCCCTGACTGACAGCGGCCCCCCACCATTTTGTTGCAACCAACGGCCGCCGTCGCGCGACTGTGATCGCGATGACAAGAACCGCGCTAAGGGGGCTATCGGCGACTCTCCTGCTGTCCGCGGGGCTCGCCCTCTTAGCCACCTGTGACGGTGGCGGCGGCGAGTTCTACGGAGGCGACGGCGATGTCGACATCCTCTGCCGCGAGCAGCCCGGCGACTGTGAGGGCGACATCGGGGGTGATTGTCGCGACGTGTCCGACTGCTTCGATGGTACGTGCTGCAAGGACAAGAACTGCGGCGGCGGTATGTGCACCTATCGCTGCGAGGACGATCGCGACTGTCCCGAATCGATGCTCTGTGAGCACAAGTTCTGCTTCTTCCGCTGCGATCGAGACGAGGACTGCGGCTCCGGACAGAAGTGCGAGCACGGAAAGACGATCTGCGAATACGAGGGTGGCCACTGAGCGCGACGAGGCGTGGGTGGGTGAGCGGATAGCTCAGCGGAGCGATGCTCGGGCGGCCGGACAGCGACTCGAGGTTACGGAATCGCTCAGTGCGGCAAAAAGACTCGCATGAGCGGGAGCGCTCATCTTCCGCTACCCGCCCCGCCATGCTGGAGTTGCCCCTCGGGACTCGCAGGGGCTGGTCCAGGGAGGGGTCATGCGTTCGAGAGCCACGGAGCTGCTGCCGCTGCTCGCCACGCTCGTCGGGTGCTCCACGATCGGCGAGAGCCGAAGCAGCACGATCTCGAGCGACGTCTGGGGTGAGGTGTCGGATCAGCGGGCGGTCGAGACCGAGCGACCTGTCGGCTGCGATCTGCGATGCCCTCCGCTTCGGGCAAGCGATCCGTCGAAGTACGTCCTCGTCGATTCGTGCAGCTCGGGCACTGCATGCGGACCGAGCTGCACGCCTCTGCGCCAATGCGAGGGCGGGTCGCGGTGCACCGACGATGGTGCGCTCACCACGTGCCTCTGTTCGATCGCGACCGACGATCGTTGCTACAGCATCGATTGGGACGATGCGCCGGTCGGCTGCCCAGCCCGCCCGGAAGAGCCGCGAGCGCAAGCAACGACGGGACGATGCGAGGCCGGCGAGGCCTTTCATGTCGACACCGCCGGGCGCGCTCGCCTATGGTGGATTCATGGGGGAAGGGGGAACGACAGAACGGATCGTGAGGAGCCCGGCGGTCAGCGCGATCGCGAGCGTCGAGCGACTCTTGCTCGAGGCCAGTGAACGGATCGCGCAGTCCCGAGCGTTGCGCGCGCAGTCGCGCGAGCTCATCGGCAAGGTGAGGAGCCTCCGGGGACCCGTGAGGTCGGCCGACGATCCCACGCGCCGTCAACCGCAGGCTGCAGCTACAAGAACCGCGTGACGAGCCCGAGCAGCTGGTCGATCTCCGCCTTGCTCAAGTCGACTTTGCTCACCACTTTGTCGCCCTGCGGAGCGAAGACGACCTGACGGAAGGCGCGGATCCTCACGGGGCCGAGCCGTACGCTCGTAGCGTCGTCGATCGACTCGGTGAGCTCCCTCGCGTCGCTCGGTGCCTGCTCGGCACTGGCGCTCTGCCCGATAGCATTGACGGTCGCGCCGCCGTCTCGGTTGAGGATGATGGTGGCGTCGCCGGCCGTGATCGAATCGGGGATGCGGGGCGCGCCGCGGGCGCGAAGCGTTTTCGACGGCTCCATCGCGACGATACGAGCGGCCTCGGGGCCGGTCGGATCGGGCAGGCCACCGGTGCGCTCGAACGAGCCGAGACCGCCGAGGAGGTCCTCGGGCAGGGCGACGACGAACTTCGGCGGCACGAACGCTATGACCCCGGAGAAGCGCTTCTTCTGAACGCGAACCGCCGGATAGGGGATGTCCGGCAGCATCTGGCCCGGCGGCTCGCTCTTCCTCACGAGGTCGGCGAGCACGCTCGGGATCCGAGCGTCGGCGATCGTGTGCTCGCCGAAGAAGACGACGCGCGACTCGTTTGCTGACGGTCCTGTCACGAAAATTCGCTCCAGGTCCTGGAGCGGGTCGACGCTCGTTCCATCGAGGAGCTCGCGCGCCGGGCCGAGGGCCATCAGCTTGCGCCCGACCGCGTGCGTACGTACCCGGTCGACCCAGACGAGGCCGCTCACCCTTCCGCCGACCAGCGCTTGGGCGATTTGCGCGGCGTCCTTGGGCTTGGGCGGCGGTGCCTGCTCGGTTTCGGGAACGTTTCCCGTTCCGCGCGAAATCGAGGAGCTACAGCCGAGACCAGCGAGCCCTAGCGCAAGGAAGGAACGACGGGGGAGTTTCAGCGGCACGGTCCGAGATTCTACAACCAGGCACGGGCGCCGGCACGGGCACGGGCGCGGTTGGGGTAGGCTACGAGCCCTCGAGATGGAACGTCCGATACGCGACGTGAAGCTGAACCGCGAAGGCCTCGTCGTCGGCGGCGAGCGCGTGCCGCTCTACGCGGGCAGCGTCCACTATTGGCGCCTCGATCCGCGAGACTGGCGGGCTTGTCTCGCGGCGATCAAGGGCCTCGGGCTCCGGCTCGTCGACACCTATGTCCCGTGGGGCGTCCACGAGGTAGCGCCCGGCGTCCTGGAGCTCGGCGACACCGATCCGCGGCGCGACGTGGCGCACTTCCTCAAGCTTGCCCACGAGCTCGGGCTCTACGCCATCGTGCGGCCCGGCCCGCACATCAACGCCGAGCTCACGTACTTCGGAATTCCGGAGCGGATCGTGTGGGATCCTGCCTGCCAGGCGCGCTCGCCGAACCAGAACCCGGTCGTCTTGCCGATGCTGCCGCACGCGTTTCCGGTGCCGAGCTACGCGAGCGAAGTCTTCCTCGACGAAGCCGCTCGCTACTTCCGCAGCATCGCGAAGCCGCTCGTGCCGCTCTTGTACCCGGACGGACCGATCGTGATGCTGCAGGTCGACAACGAGGGCGCGATGTACTTCCGCGACGGGCCCTACGATCAGGACTACCACCCGGACGCGATAGCGCTCTATCGCACGTACTTACGCGACAAGTACAAGACGCTCGGCGACCTGGCCAAGGCGTATGGCGAGGACTCGACGAGCGACGCGGCGCCGCGTTTCGGTGACATCCTTCCGCCGGTGCGGTTCGACGCGAAGAAGCCCTCGGATCTGGCGCGGCACCTCGATTGGGCCGAGTTTCACGAGCACCTCCTCGCGCGTGCGATGATGCGCCTCGCCGGAGCGCTCGCCGAAGCCGGGCTGGACGGCCTTCCCCGGTCGCACAATTTCCCTCCGGGCCAAGAGGCGACGCCGCTCAATGCGGCGCGCGTGCGCGGAGCGATCGATCTCGTCGGGTACGACTACTACAGCAAGGCATCTCCCACGACGCGGATGCTCGTCGCACGAAGGACCAGCGAGCTCGCGATCCGCAGCGACGCGCTCGATGTTCCGGCGTTCGCTTGCGAGATGGGAGCGGGCTTCCCGCCGTTCTTTCCGCCGATCGACGAGCGCGACAGCATGTTTACCGTCCTGGTCGGGCTCGCGTACGGCCTGCGCGGCTTCAACGTGTACATGGCGGTGGAGCGTGACCGTTGGATCGGCGCGCCGGTCGATCCTCACGGGCGAGAGAGGCCGTTCGCCCTTTTCTGGCGGAAGCTCGTCGCCGCCCTCGACGAGGTGAAATTCCCTTCGCTCCGGCGCCGCGTGCCGGTGCGAATCGTCATCCCGCGCAACGAACGCCGTCTCGCGCGCGTAATGCACGCGTTCGGACCCGTATCCGGCGCGTTCTTCTCGGTCGCAGGTGCGGGCGCGCGCGAGAGCGCGTTCGAAGACGACCTCGGTCTCGGCTATGCCCCCGCCGTCGAAGCTGACACATTCGTCAGGCTATTCGAGTCGACGCTCGAGTCGCGCGGCGTCCCGTTCGGCCACGTCGGCGGCGAGGATCGCGACGTCTCGCTCGAGGGCGCATCGTGGATCGTGTGCGTGAGCTCGGGGGGGCTGAGCCCGACGCTGTTCGGAAGGCTCGCAGAGGCAGCGGCAGCCGGCGCCGCCGTGACGATCGGCCCGCATGCGCCGGAGCTCGGTGGCGCGCGCCGCCCCCTCCTCGCACCGCTCGATCTCGGCGCGCTCGGCCCGAAGAAGGGCGTGGGCGTGCTGTGCAGCGCCGACCCGGCCAGCATCGACGAGATCGTCGCGGCCGCGGTGACCGACCTCGGCCTACCCACGTACGGCGTGGACCCGGACACCGTCTACGCAGCAGTCCACGAGGACGCGTCCGGCAAGGCCCGTGTCCTCTTCCTGATCAACCCGGGCAGGGAAGAGATCGATGCGCGCATCTCGATCGGAACCGCGACCGACGCCGCGCGTGACCTCTTGAAAGAGCAGCGCTTCGGAGTGAAGGCAGGCGTCCTCGAGGTGCGGATCAAGCCGAAGAGCGTCCGCATGCTCGCCCTCGAGTAACGCCGAGGAAAAGCCCCCAGACTCGAGCCGCGTCTCGGGCCAATTGCCTCGTTGGAGACCTCGATTGGTGGGCATTGTATGATGCCCGTCATGTTTTTGGGCCATCGAATCTCCCGTAACTTCAGCCTCATCGCGCTTCTCTTCACGATCCCCGCGTGCAGCGACGACGACGGAACCACCGGCTCGGGCGGCGCCGGATCGGGAACGACGAGCTCGGCGACATCGGCAACGGCGTCGGCGGCGAATAGCACGACCGCTTCTGGGTCGAGCTCGGCGGTGACGACGACCGGCGGCGCCGGCTGCGTTCCCGACGACGTGCTCGATCCGCTGGGCGAGTTCATTTCTGCGATGGATGCTTCCGCCAGCGTCGTCGCGGGTCACGGGTTCGCGGGTGAGGCAGTTGCGTTCTTCCAGGCGCCTGGGCTGCCGAGCCCGCCCGCGCTGCTCGGGAGCTTCGCCGGGCTCTTCATGCAGTGCTCGATGCCGGTGCTCTTCGATCCGTTCTGCGAGCAAGGCCGCTGCAGCCGCTTGGAATGCCCAGGTCGGAGCACCAACTGGATCAACCACCTCTACCTCGAGCGACCGCCCTTCGTTGCCGGTGGCTTCACCTTCGACAGCGTCACGCTCGACGTTCGATGGTCGGAAGGCTCCGACGGCGTTGCGTACGACCTCGTCGTCGAGAGCACGGGCCCTGCCGACCGCATCTGGAACATGAGCGCGACAGGTGCGATCGACGAGACGACCTGGACCCTGAATGCAGTGTTCCCATCACTCCTCGACGCAGGAGAAGCCACGCTCTCGGTCAGCGAAATGGCCGGGCTCACCGCGACCCTCGCCGTCGATGGCGTCATCGTCGCCGAAGGTGTTCCACTGACGCTCACGGACATGTGTCCGTGAGAAGATGCGCGGCGCTCATCCAGCTTGCGCGGCCGCGCCTTCCGTCAGCTCTCCGAAGTCCAAGAACGATCGCAGCCAGCGTTCGCATCCCACCCTCGCGCTAGGGCGAAGATCGCGGCCGCCGCGGTTGTCCACAGGGGCGCCGTGCCTCGATGACACACCTCTGCCTCGCGGAACAATTGGCAGTCTTTTCCGGAGGAACGACGTTCGTTACGGTCGGATTCGTGGGGGACAGCTCTTCTTGGTTCACGCGCTTCGTCGTTCGCGACGAGCGCACCTTGCGCGGGCGGGTCGTCGAGCTCGTCTTTCCGCTCGGGCTCGACATCGACGCGCGTTCGTTCGCCGAGCTCTCGCGGGCCTTCGGCGGCGCGAGCGTTCGGTGGATCGTGGGACGGAACCGCGTCGCTCCGAGCGAGTGAGCGGCTCTACACGATCGGATCGATCCGCTCGATCCCTTTGCGGGACACGACGACACGGATCCTTCGCCAGGGCGCAGCGCCGTCTTCGCCGCGGTTCAATCGGTAGACGACGTTCAAGTTGTAGACCCGCCGCGCGTTGACCGAGCAGACCACGGCTTCATCGGGATCGGCGAACGTGATCGTTCGCGTCGGATCGTCGGTGTGCGCGAGCCACGATCCGATGTTGAGCCGGAAGATCTCGGTCATCATCGGCGACGGCAGCGCGCCCTCTTCGCGAGGCTCGAGCGCGACCTGCTTCTCGTGCCAGAGCACCGTCTCGGGACGAGCGAACTCTTCGAGGGCGTGCTCGCGGGTCAGCGTTCGCGTAGCGAGCACGCCTTGCGGAAGCTTGCGGAAGTCGCGAAAGCCGGCACGCTCGGTAACCAGGCCGAGGCGTTCGTTGCGCTCGGTGTCCTTGATCGACCACGCGCGATCCGGAAAGCGCCTCTCGGCCCAGCGCGACATGTACGTCTGAAGGATCGCCTTGAGCCGATCTTTGACGGCGTAGGACAGGACGAGCACCACGATCGCGAGAAACTCCTGCATCTGCGTGGCGCGGAGGGTGGCCCAAACGGCGAAGGCCATCGCGATGGCGGCGGCGATCGCGTAGAGCGCGTGAACGATCCAGGTCGCGGCGTCGCGCACCTCATGAGAGAGCCAGAGCACGCTCGAGGTGAAGCGCTTGAGCATGTGCCGCCGAAACTCGATGTGCTCGACGAGGCGCGGCGAAGCGTCTTCGGCTCCGACCGACGGGTAGCCCTGGGTCCGGCGGTAGCGAGCTTCTTCGACGGCGTCGCCCGCGAGCTTCGATGCGAGCTCGGCCCACTGGCGGCCGCTCTTTTCGTGCAGGTGGATGCTGGCCGTCGCGAAGAGCGCTTCGGAGAAGAGCGAGATGTCCTCGTCCACCCAGCGGAGCGCCACCGTCACCTCTTCGGCGAGCTCCATGTTCGCGGCGTCTTCGAGCAGGTGCCTGTACGCCAGGGCGATTCGCTTCGAAGCGGCCGAGAAGCGGTTCGACGCGACGGCTGCCTCGGCGGGGTCGTCGGCCTCGTTGCATGCGTCGAGCATCGCACGCTGCGCTTCGAGCCCGGACGCTCGGACCATGCAGGCGAAGACGCGCGCTCGGCGGATGGTGGCGCGCGCGGCCGGCGATCCATCGGCCTCACCGCGCGCGGCGACGAGCGTTGCTCGGAGCCGTTCGGTCCACGAGTCGGCGTCGGCGGCTTCACAGTCGCGCGCCAGCTCCTCGTAGGGGAGCTCCGGCACGGCGAGCCGGACGTACGAGAGGAGATCGTCGTAGATCTGCCGCTTGTCGTAGGTCGTCTGCGCGACGCGGAAGCTGTCCGGAACGAAGAAGTACGCCTCCCACTTGTAGTTCGTCGTGTCGGCTCCGAAGGGGTAGTCGATCGCGAACTCGATGTGGGTCTTGTCGTGGACGCGCCACTCGACGTCCTCGGCCGTCATCGTCGGCCGCGCGCGCGTCAGATCGCCGAGGAGCGAGCCCCACTCGGTCGACGGCAGATCGCGCGCCGTCGCGTGCACGTGGATCCGCGGCCGCTTGCCATCGCGCTTGCGCTCGAGCTCGAGCGGGGGGCGATGCGGCAGGCCGAACACCATCGGGCCAGTATTGTGACAATTCGGTGAACAGGCAAGAGTCCCGCGAAATCGTTGGTGATTTGCTCTCTGGTTTTCGCACCCAGACGGGCGCGAATCAGTACCACCGAACGATTCGCCAACCCCTCTCGGTGGCGATGCGAAAGAGGCGCGGATCGGGGTTCACGGCGACGGGGTCATCGACTGCTTCGAGCAGCGGCAAGTCGCTGTGGCTGTCGGTGTAGAAGGTGGCGCTCTCGAGGGGAAGGCCGACCTGGTGCGCGAGGCGCTCGGCGCGCTCGAGCTTTCCCTCTCCGAAGCAGAGCGGCATCTCGGGACGGCCGGTGAAAATGAACCTGTCGTCGACCTCGAACACGCTGGAGACGACGTGGGGGATGTCGAGCAGACGCGCGAGCGGCCGGGAAACGTAGACTGACGCTCCTGTCACGATCGCGCAGGTGTCGCCTGCCGACCGGTGCATAGAGACGGCGATCCGCCCTCCGTCGGTGACGAAAGGCTCGACCGATCGGCGGAACCAGTCGTCGCATCGCGCGGCGACGACCATTTCCGGAACGCCTTCGAGGGTGCGGAGCGCGCGCGCGGCGACCTTCTCCATCTCGAGCGTGCCGATGGTGTACTGCGCGACCCATCCGAGCGTTCGCAACAGATCGCCGGTCGTCGCTTCGCCTATCTCGCGCTGGTAGCGGACGTACATGCTCGCCGTCTCGCGGCTGAGCAGCGTGCGGTCCATGTCGAAGAGCGCGAGCCTACCCTTCGCTTTCATTCCGCTCCCTGTCATGAGTGCACGCCGTACCCGCGGCCGAGCGCGCCCGAGAGGAGGTTGCAGAGCGCATGGAGGACCACCGACGCACCGATCCCACCGGTCCTCGTGCGGAGCGAGCCGAAGAGCAGCGATGGGAAGAACACGGCGAGCCGCTCGGGATTCGGGATGGTGAGAAGGTGCCCGATCGCGAAGAGCACCGACGTGAGCACGATCGACGCTCCAATCGGGAAGCCCAGAATCTTCACCGTGCGCGGCATGAGCTCGTCGAGGCGCGTCTGGAGATAGCCGCGGAAGAAAGCCTCTTCCGGGAGCGCGATGACGACGAGCTGTCCCATCGCGTGATCGAACGTCGGCATCGCGGCGGCGAAGGAGAACGGTCCCTTCGCCCCGGACCAGATTCGGTAGCCGAGCCAGAAGGGCGCCGCGATCACCGCGAACGCCGCGAGGGCCCACAGCGTCGCGCCGACCGCCGACCGCGCGAGGCGTCTGGGGTCGAGCTTGTCGGGCTCGAACAGGCCGCCGAGCGACAGGCCGTGGCGCCTGATCTCCTCGCTGTCCCCGCGCAGGACGAGCAGCCAGGTCGCTGCGAGGAACGTGAGGCCGACGGCAGTCGCCGCATAGCTCTCCGGCGTGAGGTAGGACTCGGCCGTCACCTCCGCGGTCGTGACGACGTAGGTCGCCGCGATGCGGAGGCCCGCGCTCGAGGCGGGGGGCGGTCGTGTTTCGGCGGACGTCACGGGCCTGTACGGGTGTGCCGCAGGGCGCGGCGCGCTGCGCCGAATCTAGCGCGTACGAGCCCAAGGCGGCGACGCGACGTTCTTTTTCTGGCCTCACTGGAGCGTGATCACTATGGTGGCCCCGTGCTACGCCGGGCCGTTACGACCCTGGCTTTCGCAGCCCTCGCCGTAGTGGGATCCCTGGTCCCGCGTGAGGCACACGCGAAGTCGCCGTACTTGGAGATTCCTCCGGAGGAGGAGGTCCTCGTCGCGCCCGCGTACCGCTACGCGAACATGACGGACGCCGAGGCGTTCGCCGAGCTCGACCGGCGCAAGATCCCGTACACGAAAGAGAAGGCGACGCCGGGCGTACGCGCGCCGATCCGTCTCGCCGGCAAGCTGCACGACGTATGGATCCACTCCTCGCTTCGCGAAGAGGAGCGAGCCGGCAGCGTGTTCGAGATCCTGGACGCGCGCCTCGCCCTCGCGCTCGATGACTTCTCCGTCATCTTGGCTCGGCACGACGTGGTCGAGGTGACGCACTACACGATGTACCGCCCCAACATGCCGATGCCGGGCACCGAGCCGACCGCGTCGAAGGACGCGGTGAAGGAGAAGCAAGAGGCGAGGAAACCGACGAAGAAGTCGGCGCGCGGGAAGGGCAAGCGCCGGGCGTCGCTCGACGGCAAGGCCACCAAAGGGCCCAAGGGGACGCGCAAGGCGGGCTCCGGCGAGACCCGTCGCAAAGATTTCGAGCTCCACGACCACGAGCACGACTATCTCCAGATCGAGCTCGCCTCCGGCGGCGACGACGAAGCGGCGAAGGGCAAGCCGAAGGGCGCGCCGAAGGCCGGCTCCGGCAAGGCCGCCGGCAAGAAGGGCGCCGCACCGTCCAAGGGGCGGGGTGCGAAGAAGCGGATTCTGGCGACGACCGACGAGCAGCCGCACGGCAAGTGGGCGCCTCCCGGTACGCGCCATCCTGCCGGGCTCGCGATCGATGTCGGCATCCTGAAGAAGAGCGACGGCACGATGCTGCACGTCGCGGCGCACTTCCGCGGAAAGATCGGCGCGCGCACCTGCGGTGAAGGCGCTCCCGACGGCGAGACCGCGCCCGCCAAAGAGCTGCGCGAGATCGTTTGCGAAGCGCGCGAGGCAGGCGTGTTCACCTACGCGCTGACGCCGAACTTCGACGCTGCGCACGCCGACCACTTCCACCTCGAGATCAAGCCGGGCGTGAAGTGGTTCCTCTTCCACTGAAGCAGCGCTCAGTACCAGAAAAATAGTTTCGATCGGACGCAACTCCGCGCCGCTCGTGTCGACACACCGATCGGAGGAACCGATGGTCGATCGAGAAGGGCGGCGGCTGATGTTCGTGAGGACGATCGCGAAGTCAGCGCGATCCGAGGTGCTCGAAGTGGAGCGAGGCGGTGAACGTCTCGCGCTCAAGGTGTTGTTCAGCTCCGACGAGCCCGAGATCGGGGCTGCCTTCGAGCGTGAGGTCGCCGCGCTCGGCGACGTTCGGCACCCGAACGTCGTCCGCGTCCTCGACTGCGGTCGCGCACGCGGCGGTCTGGCCTGGATTCTGATGCCTCTCTACGAAGGCGTGACGTTGCGCGCGCGGCTTCGCGGCAACCGCACGCTCTCGCCGCGCCGCGCCTGCCGCCTCTTTCGCGACTACCTCGACGGGCTCGAGGCGCTCCACCGCGGAGGGGTCGTCCACCGCGATCTGTCGCCCAAGAACCTCTTCATCGGTCGCGACGTCGCTGCGGGGCGCACGGCGCACGGGCTCATCCTCGATCTCGGGCGCGCGCACCTCGGGTCGCGCGACGATCTGGTGACCGGCGATCAGATCGTCGGGACGCTCGGCTACCTCGCGCCGGAGCAGATCCTCGGCGGCGCCGTCGACGAACGCACCGACGTGTTCGCGCTGGGCTTGTGTCTGTTCGAAGCGCTCGCCGGCGTGCCGGCGTTCGCGGGCGAGAGCCCGGGCGAGCTCTTGCATTCGGGCGTGCCGCACCTCGCGGAGGCGCGGTCGGGAGGCGTGTTCGACATCCTCGGCAGCGTGGTTGCGCGCGCGACGAAGATCGGGCCCGGCGATCGCTATGCGTCTGCTGCGGAGTTTCGCGAGGCGCTGGGACAAGCGTGGGCCTTCGCCCGCGAGGAGGCGGCGTGATCCGCCGACCGGGCATCGCGAGCGTGCGCCCGCTCAGGCCGGGCACGATCGTCGGCGGGTACGAGGTGATCGCTCCGCTCGTCGCCGGGGGTATGGGCCAGCTCTACCAGGTGACCGACATCGCGCTCGGTCGAGACGCGGTGCTCAAGGTGCTGCACGACAAGCACGCGATGCGCTCCGATCTCGCGGCGCGCCTCCGTGAAGAGGGCCGCATCCTCGCGCACCTCGACGGAATCGGCGTTCCCGCCGTCTACGCGGTAGGCGACCTCGACGAGCAGCGGCCGTACCTCGTCATGGAGCGGCTCTACGGTCGCGATCTTCAGGCGGAGCTCTCGCGCCTCGGCGTCATGAGCATCCCGACGTCGGTGCGGCTGGTGCTCGACCTGCTCGCTACGCTCGCAGCGGTCCACCAGCGCTCGGTCGTGCATCGTGACGTAAAGCTCGACAACCTGTTCCTGTGCGAGTCCGGGCGCGTATCGCTGCTCGACTTCGGCGTCGCGCGGCGCACCGACGAGCCGCTGGATCTGACGCAGACGGGCATGACGATGGGGACGCTGCGGAACATGGCGCCCGAGCAGCACCTCGGCGCGGACGTGGACGAGCGGACCGACATCTATGCCGCCGGTCTCGTTTTGTTCGAGCTGATGACCGGCCGCGGGCCCTTCGATCATCTGGGCGCGTCGCAGTCGGCGCGGCGCGCGGCGCACTGCGCGGTGTCGCCGCCGGCGCCGTCGTCGCTCGCTCCTCAGCACGTCCCGAAGCCGATCGAGGACGTCGTGCTGCGCGCTCTGTCGAAGCGCCGCGAGGATCGCTATCGCTCGGCCGCGTCGATGGCACGCGCGCTCGTCGAAGCATCGGAGAGCGCACATGGAAACGACGAGGGGCCCACCTTCGTGGACCCCTCGCTCTGGTTCATGGGTCGATGGGACGCTGCGTGACGATCTTCAGTTCGAGGGCGGCGTCGCGAACTGGCCGGGGAAGGGGTTCGCGTCGAGGCGCTTTTGGGTGTCGCCGCGCGGCCAGCTCGAGGGGTTCGTACCCTGCTCGTTGAAGAGCGCGACGCCGATGACGCCGACGTTGCGCGAGTCGCCGGTCTTCTTCTCGGCATACGAGTTGCGGACCGAGCCGAAGCGGAAGGCAGCGACGGTCTCCATGCTCTGGCGGAATCCGTCGATTTCGATCGAGCCGTGGGGATCGAGCAGGTACCCGCGCTTGCCGAAGCTCGCAGCCTTGCCATCGATGACGTCGAGGCCGTCGACGGAGACGACGACCTCGAGCCGAGCGGGCACGTGGCTCTGCAGGACGATCGAATAGCGGTCGCCGGCCTGACCGACGATGAACTTCTTGCCGCTCGCCTCGAAGCCGCTCAGGAACATGCCGTTGCCGCCCTTGAGCTTGGCGGTGATGACACCGCCGCCGACGTCGATGCTCCCTTCGGAGAAGCGCTTGAAGCCGGACGCATTCGCCATCGAGCGAGCGCCCTCTTCGTCGTTGTAGAAGAGCGCGGCGGTCGCGAAGGCGTTCTTGCTGTCGGCGCGCACGAACGGCGACGTGGTGATCTTGGAGTCGCGCGTCTCACCCCAGGTGGTGCCGAGGCCGGGACGGTTCGAAGGCTCCCTCGGTGCTTCCTGCTCGGCCTTCATGTCGCCGCGGATTGCCGCGCCTGCTCCGTCCGCGGGGGCTTGGCCGGGAGCCGGCGGCGCCGCGTTCGGGGCTTGGTCGAAGGACGCGCTCTCGGCCATGGGCTCGCCTGCGGCGCCGCTCTTGGCAGGGGACGGCGCACTGCCGCCACAGCCAGCGAGCGCCATCACAGCCACACACAAACCAGCGAGCCAACGACGCGACCGAACCTTCATGACGTCCTCCGTAGTGACGTGGGAAACGTGCCCCTCGGCCACTACCTTACGCGTCCAGCTAAAGAACTGCAGCGCTCCGCTGACCCCTCCGTTCTTCCTGCCATTTCACCCCCCCGGCCCCCCTCACTCCGTGAGGGGGGAGTAGGTGATCAGAAGACAAAAGCAAA
>JBGTSH010000178.1:0-21091 GCA_041940405.1 Polyangiaceae bacterium | reverse complement strand
CCGCCTACGCCACAGACACGAAACCCGCCTCTCGAGGCGGGTTTCTGCGTTTTGGCCGGCGCAAAGGAACGCCCGCCGGCATCGCCCATCAGAAGACTAAAAATAAAGTGAGATCCAGAACCTCCTGAGGTTAGGTCTAAGTAAAGAACGCACCTGGTATGAGTCGACAGGCAGCCGCCGATAGACGAGACGGAGTCGGCTGAGCCGCGTTCAAAAAAACAATTCATAAACCACAGGAGACTGACATGCCGATCAACAGTAAACCCACCCACGCCATCCGTCGCGAACATATCGTCGGCGCTCTGATCATTGCCCTTTCCGTTGCTGCGTCTCCGGGCCTCGCCGGGACGTCGGCGCCTTTTTGCATCGATGCCATCGACCTGAACATCTTCAAGCAGGCCGAAGGCCGCACCCTCTTCCTCGACGAGGTAGGCGAGCTGCCCATCGACGCGCAGCCGAAGCTCCTGCGAGCGCTCGAGAACCGCTCGTTTCGGCGCGTCGGCGGCGCCCAGCTCGTGAAGGTCAACGTCCGTGTCGTCGCCGCCACCAACCGAAAGCTGCGCGAGGCCGTGCGTCGAAAAGAGTTCCGCGAAGACCTCTTCTATCGGCTCGCCGTCGTCCATGTCGCGGTGCCGCGCCTCGCCGACCGCCCCGAGGACGTCCTGCCGCTCGCCGAGTCGTTCCTCAAACGCGCGACGGGCGATGCGGACGCCAAGATCCCCGAGGACCTCGCGAGACTGCTCAAGTCCTACGCCTGGCCCGGCAACGCGCGCGAGCTTCGCAACGTCGTCGAGCGCTTCGCGACGTTCGATCGAGCCGATCCCAAGCTCCTCTTCGATACGGGCGGGAGCGTGGCCGCGGCTTCCGGGTCGAACGTGTTCGAAGGCCTGGAGACCTTGCCGTACCACGAGGCGAAGCGGCGCCTGCTCGATCGGTTCCACCGCGAGGTCCTGCCGAAGGTCGTCGAGCGCATGGAAGGCTCCGTCCCGCGCGCGGCGGAGCTGTTGGGGCTTCCGCGGCAGAGCCTCTACCGTATGCTCGGCCAGCTCCGGGATGGCGAGGAGTGATCTCTTTCGTGCGCTGTCGATCGCGGCTCCGCTCCTGGCGCTGCTGCTGTCGCAGCATTCGGCGTTCGCCGAGCTGACCGACGACGAAGCGGCGAAGCTCTTCGAGGAAGGGCTCGGCAAGTTCGACGGCGGAGACCCGAGCGGAGCGGCGGAGATCTGGGAGCGCGTGCTCGCCGAGGGTGCACCTTCGCGAAGCTGGCGGATCCTCTACAACCTCGGGCTCGCCTACCAGGCCGCCGGCGAGCGGCCGCGCTCGCTCGAACGCTTCGAGTCCTTCGTGCGGAAGGTCGGCGAGCAGCCGGGCCAGCAGCCGCCCGAGATCGAGGCCCGTCGCCAGGACGCCGTCGAGCGCGCGAACGCGATGCGGCCCGAGCTCGGTCGGCTCCGCATCTTGCGCGGCTCCACGGGCGAGCGGATCGCCGTTCGGATCGCCACCGACAAGCCTCGCGACGCGCCCTTCGACCAGTACGTCGAGCCGGGAAGCTACGATCTGGAAATGGGCGAAGGCGCGCGGGCGGTGCGGACGCGCGTCGACCTTCGCGCCGGGCAAACGGTCGAGCTCGTGGCGCGCCTCCTTCCGGCGCCGGAGCTGCCGCCGCCGATCCCTCCGCGGCCTCCGCCGCCGCGCGAGCCGCTCGTGCATCCGGGCATCCTGATCGGAGGGGCCGCGCTCACCGCAGCTTCGGTCGCGCTGCCGGTGGGCCTCTTCTTTCACGCGAAGAGCCTCCGCGCCGACGCCGAAGCGATCCCGCGCGTCCTTCCGGAGTACGAAGACGCGCTCGAGACGTACGAAGACTTTCGGACGGGCTACATGGTCTCGTGGGCGCTACCGAGCGTGCTCGGCGCGGCGACCTTGAGCCTCCTCGTCGCCACGGTCATCGATTCGCAAGAGGAGCCGAAGGCCACGGTGAGCTTCGGGCCGGGCGGCGCGAAGTTCGCCATCGATCTCGAGTAGGCGACGCTGGAGTAGGATGAGGCCGTGCTCGGCCGCGGCGTACCGGCGCTCCTGCTCGTCGTGCTCGTCGCCGCGTGCCTCGAGGCGCTGCCCGAGCCGATCGAGTGCGAAGCGCCGTCGAAGATCATCGATGGCGAGTGCGTCTCGTGCGAGGAGCCGCTCGTCTTCGTCGGCGACGAATGCGTCGCATGTCCACCGGCAGCCCAGGTGCCGAACAAGTCGTGCCTCGACACGCTGAACCAGCTGCCGATGACCGGCGACGGCTGCATCGGCGAGATCCCCGATGGGTTCTCCTGTCTCGCCGGCGATCCGCCCGACTGCGCGTGCGATCCCGAAGACTGCTCCGACGAGCTGACCTGCTACGGCGACGGCGGCTGCCCTCGCGAGGTGATCGAAGCAGAGCCCAACGCGCAGTGCCTCACGCTCGGCGAAGATCAGTGGTCCTGGTTTGCTTACCCCTACCCGGAGGCCAACCACGACAGCACCGAGTGCGTCTGCGGCTGCATGAGGTGCGCGGCGCAGTGCGACGGCAAGGGCACGATCTTCGGCGTGTACGACGACGACGAGGCACCCTTCACGCGCGTGCTCCAAGGCCCTGCCATAGACCTGCGAGGCATGCTGCCGTCGAGCGGCAAGCTGGGCTTCTACGTGCGCGGTCGCGGCTGGGCTTCGATCGCTGCGCTCGTGACGAACGACCTGACGTTGAGCACGATCCAGGGCGCGTATTTCTTGCCGCTCTTGAACGACTTCAGCCAACCGATCGCGTACTCGGTGAACGACGAGGGCGCTGAGGTCCCCTGTGAAGGCTGTCCTGTGGACCCGTACCCGCGCCCCTACGCGTGGTCGAGTGAGGCAGATGCCCCCACCCACCTGCTTTTCATCATGACGACCGCTAGCGGGACGGGCATGCCGACCTCGGGCATCGTCGAGATCGACTGTGTCATCCCCTTCGTAACCGACGAGTAGCGGTCGTGCGCCTACGGTTCCTGGACCGGAAGGCCCCCGCTTGCGACAATGCGGGCCGGCACGGGCCAGCCTGTCATGGGAAGCACGAAACCCCAGCTCTTCGCGATCAACAACGAGGAGACGCCCGCTCCCGAGTCGGGGGGCGACGATCCGCCGTCGGGAGAGCATCCTACCGGCGAGCATTCGGCCACGGAGCGCCCGACAGCCAAGCAAGCGTCGATCGAAGAGGCCGAGGGACGGCCGGTCACGAACAAGGAGTACCGCGACGGCCGGCCGCGCTGGGAGATCGCCAAGCTCGCCGAGGGCGAGTGGCGGCGCGCCCTCGCGCACAACGATCGCGAGATCGCCGAGGTCGCCCCCGGCTCGCCCGAGTTCGCGCGCTTGATGGAGGCGCGGCACCGTCTCGCCTTCCCGCCGCCCGCGGGCATCAAATACGACGACATCAGCAAGTACCACGCGGAGCAGGTCCGACGAGAGCTCCAGGCGCGACTGAAAGAGGCCGATAGGAAAAAGAAGAAGCCGAACTTCGACAAGCGGTGGCTCTTGCTCGGCCTCGGCTTCGTCGGGCTCATCGTCGCCGCGGCCGTCTTCCTCTTGCCAGAGATCCTCAGCGACGGCGGTGCTGCGAAGGGGCCCGCACCCACCGCAGCCCCGACGGCTCCGCCGGTCGTGACGACCGCTGCGCCCAGCCCTCTGCCGATCCAAACCAACGCCGTCGGTACGGGCGCGGTCGAGAGCACCGCGTCTCCGACAGCGACACACGCGCCGAGCGCCGCGCCGGCATCCAACCCGCACGGCGGCGGGCAGCCCATCAAAGCCACGAGCGCACCGCCCGCGACCTCGACACCTGCCGCCCCCACGGCGACGTCCGACCAGAGCCTGCCTTACTTTTTGCCCAAGCCCAAAGCCCAATGAGAGCCCTCGTCGCCACGTTGTGCGTCGCGATCGCCGCGACGTGCTCGGTCCCGGCGTTCGCCGTCGACGTCGACAAGCTGTTCGCCGAGAGCACCGCCGCCGCGCGCGACGGCAACTTCGAGCTCGCTTACGAGAAGATGAAAGAGGTCTGGCGTCTTCGTCCGAGCTACGACGTCGCCGCGAACCTCGCTTTTTACGAGCGCAAGCTCGGCAAGATGCGAGAAGCGGCGCAGCACCTCGAGCTCGCGCTCGAACAGTTTCCGGTCACCGGCGAGCCTGTCGTCCGCGACCGGATGAAACAGGATCTCGACGCGCTGCGGACGGGTCTCGCGCGTGTCGAGGTCGACGTCCCCACCGGGACCTTCATCTGGGTCGACGGCGAGGAGCGCGGCAAGACGCCGCTCAAGCCGGCGCGGATCTACCTGGATCCGGGCAAGCACACCTTCGAGGCGAAGCGCCCCGGTGAGAAAGGCTCGACCACGATCCAGGTCGAGGCGGGCCAAGCGACGACCGTCACGATCCCGCTCGAGAAGTACGAGGGCGGCGACGACGGCAAAGGCGGCAAAGATGACAGTATCGTCACACCCAAACCTGGCGGCTCGTCCGAAGGCATCCCGCTCTGGCCGGGCATCGTCGTCGGGGGCTTGGGGCTCGCCGGCATCGGCGCCGGGATCGGCCTCGCCGTAGCCGCAGGCTCGAGCGGCTCGTCAGCCGACGAAGCAGCCGCGGCGCTCCCCTCGCGCACGGCGTGCCAGGGCGACAGCCCGCACGAGAGCTGCGCTTCTATCGCCGACGACCTCGAGACGCGGGATGTGCTGTCCAACGCGTCGATGGGCGCCTTCATCGCCGGTGGCGTCCTCCTGGCCGGCGGCGCCACGCTCATCGGGCTCTCGGCAGCCGGCGTCGGGAGCAGCGAGACGGTCGGCTTCCTGCCGTGGATCGGGCCCGGCGTCGCCGGCGCCACCTTCGCGGGGAGCTTCTGATCGATGCGTCCGGCACACTGCTTCGCCCTCGCCATCTTGATGACAACTTCGTCATTCATCGCCGTCGGCTGCTTCGACGCGGTGAACGACTGCGAGCGCAACGCCAACCTCCCCTGCTACGCCGAAGCGGCCGGCGGAGGGTCGAGCGTCGCCGAGCGCTGCGACCCGCTCAAGAACGAGGGCGCCGCGTTGACGGCGGACTGCGGCGTGTTCGTCAATCCGTCCGCTCCCGCAGGAGGAGACGGTTCGCAAGGCTCACCGTACGCCACGATCTCTGCAGCGATCGCCGGCTCGCCGAACAAGACGGTCTACGTTTGCGCTACCGGCGGCGAGCTGAACGAAGAGGTCATCGCCACCGGCACGGTGCAGCTCATCGGCGGCGTTCGTTGCGACGACTGGAAGGCCGCCGGCACGCGAACCTCGTGGACAGCGGAGAGCGAGAGGATCCCGCTGACCCTCTCGTCGACGACATCCGCGCTCGTTCAGAGCTTCGAGATCGTCGCGAAGCCCGGCACTTCCGCCCAACCTGCTACGAAGCAAGGCGGCTCGAGCATCGCCGTGATCGCGGACCGTGCGACGGCTACGTTCATCGAGGTGGGCATGACCGCGGGCGCCGGATACGCCGGCGGCCAAGGCGCGACGCCGGTCGATGCACAAGCGCCCGGCAGCCAAAACAGCAACAGCGCATTCGACGGCAACCAAGGGATGCCTTGCGCGAGCGGCATGGGTGGGCCGAGCAAGATGGCTCCTTCTGGGGGTTGCCCCTCGAGCGGAGGGACGAGCGTCGGCGGAAGCGGCGGCTCGACGGGGGCGGTCCTGCTCGGCTCTTCAGGAACCCCCAATCCTAGCCTCGGGGAGCCGAACGGCGAGGGCTCCATGTCCTGCCCGACCGGCGCGGAGAGCGGTGAAGCAGGCCACGACGGTCCGAACGGAAACCCGGGCGCCGGTGGCACCACCGTGCCGACGCTCGCGTCATCCGGCTACACGGGCGATCCCGGCAAACCCGGCGAAGACGGCACGGTGGGACAAGGCGGCGGCGGCGGTGCCGCACGCCCGGGAGGCCCTGGAGCATGCGTGGGCGAGCCGGGCTACGGCGGAGGAAGCGGAGGCGCGGGCGGCTGCGGCGGGTTCGGTGGCGGCGGGGGCGGCGCCGGTGGCGCGAGCATCGCGCTCATCTCGATCGAGTCCGCGCTCGTCCTCGTGCGGGTGACGCTCACGACGGCCATCGGCGGCGACGGAGGCCGTGGAGGCGACCTTCAAGAGGGCGGCTTGGGTGGCGACGGCGGGGACGGCGGTGCGGGGAGCACTCTCGCGTGCGACGGCGGTCGCGGCGGCGACGGCGGTCGCGGCGGACCAGGTGGCGGAGGCTCCGGCGGTCCGTCGATCGGAATCGCGTACACCGGCACGGCTCCGCAGATAGGCGAAGGGGACGCGACGTTCTCGCTCCCGACTGCAGCGAGCAAGGGCGGTCCTGGCGGAAACGGCAACACGGCTCTCAACGGCGGGGCCGACGGCCTCTTGGCCGAGACACAAGCTTTCTGATCCTGGGCTTCCGAGGGTCTGTCGATTTCGGGCGACTGCCTTTCTCGGCGGGCGTCTCTCCCTGTGACCCCCACAGGAGACCCATCATGAAGCTCTCGAACCTCGCTTTGGCCCCGCTCGCTTTGTCCTTCGCGCTCGCGCTCACCGGTTGCAAAAAGGGCCCCGCGCTCGAAGAGCTCAAGAAGGTCGAAGAGGCCTGCGAGGCGAAGGACAAAGAGAAGGCAGTCGACCTCGCCATCAAGGCGTCCGAGGCAAACAGCTCGTTCAAGAAGGCCTTCGACGAGGTCTTCAAGACGGTGGACGACAAGAAGAAGGCGAACGTCTGCGGCTCGATCAACCTGATCGAGCTGAAGAGCCGGATCGAGAATGGGCCCGCGATCTAGCGGCTCAGGCTAGCGGCTCAGGTGTTGCCGGCGACCGTGAGCGTCCACGCCGCGTTCGGACCACACGCCGATCCCGACACGTAGAGGACCTCGATGTTGAGCCACACGCTGTCGTCCTCGCCACCGATGCCTTGATCGTCGTCCCACGAGTCGGACACGACCTCGGGCGTGCCGGCGCCGTTCTTCGGTGCAGCACCGCAGTTCGGGCCGCCGTCCTGCTCACCCTGGTAGACGCGAAGATCGTAGTTCATGCCGGGCGGCGAGATCAGCGTGACCGTGTACGAGAGATCGGTCTCGCTGATGCTCGAGTCCTGCTCTTGGATGTGGACCTTGAACCACTTCGAGGTCGAGCCCATGCGCGTGACCGTCGGGCCGCCCTCATCCCCGGCCATCGCCGGCAGGATCTCGGCGGTCGCACAGTCGTCGGGGGACTCGTAGTCGCACATCATCCCGGTGCTGGTCGACGAGTTGGTCGTCGATCCGGTCGTTCCCGTGCTGCTGCTGCTGGTCGCCGACTTGGTGCTCGACGTCGCAGGGCCGTTGGTGACGCCCGAGCCGCCCACGCCGGTGATCTGCCCGCCTTCGCCGCCGGCGCCGCCCGCCGCACCGATGTCCGAGCCCTCGGCACAGGCGAACGCGGTCAAACCACCGAAGCCGAGGACCAACCAAGCAAGCGTGCGGCGCGACATAGGTGCGAGATCCTAGCCTAGATGGGGCCGGACCCATAGCCACGATGGTACGCTCGGGCCCGTGGGCCGCGCTCCGGAGGACCTTCCGACACTTCCCGAGCGGGCGCCCGATCAGGGCGGAAAGGCCCCCTCGAGCGATCCGGCGAGCGGGCCGAGCGACCTCGGCTCGGGCGCGCGAAAGCGAGCGCTCGGACGGTACCGGCTTCTCTTCCGTCTCGCGCGGGGCGGCATGGGGTCGGTCTACGCGGCCATCCTGGAGGGCGCCCATGGCGTCGAGCGATCCGTCGCGATCAAGCTCCTCAACTCGCAGGATCAGAGGCCCGAGGACATCGAAGCGTTCGTCCAAGAAGCAAAGCTGACAGCACGGATATCGCATCCGAACGTGCTCGAGAACTTCGAGCTCGGCGTCGACGGCGGCGAGCCCTTCTTGGTGATGCCGCTGGTGCGCGGCGTCTCGCTCTCCACCTTGATGAAAGGCGGCGAGCCGCTCGATCCGGATCTCGCGGCGTGGATCGCCATGAAGATCGCGGCAGGCCTCCAGGCCGCTCACGAGCTCCGCGACGAGGACGGGACCCCGCTCGGCGTCATCCATCGCGACGTGTCGCCGCAGAACGTGCTGCTCTCGTTCGAGGGACGTGTCCTCTTGGCCGACTTCGGCGTCGCCAAGCTCTTCGAGAGCGGACGCGCCACGGCGAGCGGCGTCATCAAGGGCAAGTTCGGCTACATGGCGCCGGAGCAGCTCCGCGGCGAGCCGCTCGATCGAAGGACGGATCTGTTCGCGCTGGGGATCGTTCTGTACGAGATGCTGACCGGCCGCCTGCTCTACGCGTCGCTACCGCCGGCCCAAGCGACCTTCCGGATCGCCGGTGACGCGGTCCCGCGGGCGCGAGACGTCGTGCCCAGCATCCCCGACGAGCTCGACGACATCGTCGCGAGCTGCCTCGCCAAGGATCCGAACGAGCGCTTCGAGACGGCGCTCGAGCTGAAGGACGCGCTTCGCGCCGTACTGCGTGCGCGGGCCAACGCCATCGACGAGACGGATCTCGCGGCGCTCCTCGGCCGGCGCTTCGCAGGCGAGCGCGACGCGCTCGAAGAGCGCATTCGCGGTGCCCTCGCCGAGCGCACGCCGCTCGAGGAAGCGGCGACCGAGCAGGCCGGCGATGTGGACCGTGCCTCACCGCTGCCTTCGCAGGCGAGCAAGGTGACGATGATCACCGGCGACGAGACGGAGCCGCGAAAGGAGCGCGGCGCCTGGCCGTTCGTCGTCGGAGCCGCTGCCATCGCCGGCGCTGCGGCCATCGCGCTGGGTGCGTTTCGCACGCAGGGCCCGGCCCCGGCGCTCGGCAGCGGCGGGTCGGCCAAGGCGACCACGACCGTCGCACCGCCGCCGGCCCCCCCTCGAACATCGGCGCCGGCCGTTGCGATGGAGAGCGCCACCGCGACCGCGACGCCCGACGACGCCGCCTCGGCGAGCGCTTCAGCGAGCGCTTCTGCTGCGTCCGGGTCGGCGAAAGCGCATCGGACGGCCACGGCGAAGCCTGTCGATAGCGCGAAGCCTCCCCCGCCCGCCGCGAGCACGAACCATCGCGGCGAGCCCTTTCGCACCTTCTAGCTGACTCCCCCCTCACGAGGTGAGGGGGGTTGGGGGGGTGAATCCACAGGAAGCACCTCACCCAGCGCGACGACGGCGCCAGCTCACCACATCGTTACATCGAGAGGCCGCCGTCGACGTCGTAGGTGCGCGCGTTCGCGTAGTCGCACTCGAGCACGAAGCGAACCGCCTGCCAGATGTCCTCGGGCGTGCCGATGCGGCCCGACGGAATGTTCGCGACGAGGGCGTCGCGCGCCGTCTGGTTCATCCCCTGGGTCATCGGCGTCTCGATCATGCCGGGCGCGATCGCCGCCGCGCGGATGCCGTACGGCGCGAACTCGCGAGCCCAGGTCACCGTGTTCGCCGCGAGCGCCGCCTTGGCGGCGACGTAGTTGGACTGCCCGCGGTTGCCGTGCCGCGAGATGCTCGAGATGTTCACGATGACGCCGGGGCGATCTTCGCGCTCGAGCATGTTGGCGACGACCTCGCGCACCATGAGCGTCGCGCCGGTGAGGTTGACGCCGACGACCGCGTCCCAGTCGGCGGTCGAGAGCTTCTTCACCTCACCCGTCTTCTTGTCGCGCTTGACCAAGAGGCCGTCGCGCAGAATACCCGCGTTGTTCACCAGGCCATTGAGACCGCCGAGCGCGCCCGCAGCCCATTTCACGAAATCGACGACCTCTGCCTCCTTGGAGACGTCGAGGCGGCGACGATCGATCCCCGCGGGGAGCTTGGCGAGCCCCTCTTCGTCGACGTCGCCGGCTGCGACGCGCGCGCCGGCCTCGAACAGGCGCGTCGCGAAGTGCGCGCCCATGCCGCGGCCTGCGCCGGTGACGATGATCTTCAAGCTCTCGAGCTTCATGAAAGGACCTCTTTCTTGGAGGTGGTCTCGCGGAAGAACTCCGCGAGCGCAGGAAACAACTGCGTGCGCGCCTTCTCTCCGACGACGGCGCCGACGTGGCCGCCCGGGATCGTGACGTGACGCTTCTCGGTCGAGCCCACGTGATCGGCGAGCGCGAGCGCCGCCGGCGGCGGGCAGATCGCGTCACGGCTCGTGGTAACGGTCATCAGCGGGCACGTGATCCGCGAGAGATCGACGCGCTGCCCGCGAGCGGCGTGCGTGCCCTGAACCAGGCGGTTCTCCTGGTAGAGCTCCTTGATGTAGCGGACGTACGCGGCAGCGGGGAAGGCGATGTTGTCGCTCGCCCACGTCTCGAGGCTCGTCAAAGCCTCCATTCGCTCCTCGTCGCCCAATCGATCGAGCAGCCCGACCCATTTCGAGATTGTCGATGTCGGCCGAAGCGAGATGAACCCGGCCTGCATCTGCGGCGCGCTCATGTTGCCCGCGCTCGCAATCGCCTCGGGATCGAACCAGCGAGGGTTCGTCATGTGGCCGAGGAAGCCGGCGTGAGAAAAGTCGATCGGCCCGGCGAGGTTGACCAATCCGGACACCGACTCGGGCTCGAGCGCGGTGTGGATCGTCGAGAGCGTGCCCCCGATGCAGTAGCCCAGCACACCGATGGGGGCGTCGCCGGTGCGACGTCGCACGGCGCGCACGGCGCGCGACAGGCGGGCGAGCACGTCGTCCCACTCGAGGTACCGATCCTCGTCGTTCGGCTCTCCCCAATCGAGGCAGTAGACGTCGAGCCCGGCGGCGGTCAGCCCCTCCACCATGCTCGAGCCGGCGCGAAGATCGAGGACGTACCAGCGGTTGATCAGCGACGGGACCAAGAGCACCGGCGGCCCCGCCTCGGCTCCCGCGGAGAAGCGGTAGAGCCGAGCGGTCCCGTCGGTCATGAGCGTCGCTCGCGATGACGGTGCGAGCTGCATCTCAGGCCTTGGGCGTGACGATGTCGGCGGCCTTCTTGGTGGCGTCGAGCGTGATCTTGCGCCACTCCGCTTGGAGCTGGACCGAGTAGTTGAGCGTCTCCTTCATGAGGCGCGCGCTCTCGTCGATCGCCTCACGCGTGCGCTCGACTGCCTGGCCCTGGACCTTGTGGAGCTGCTCGGCCATCTGGTCCATGCGAGCGATCTGCTCCTGGGTGCTCTTCACCCAGAGGTCGAGAAATTGCTGCGACTGCAAAAAGGGGTTCGTGAACATGGGAAGTTCCTTTCCGCTCTCTAGAGCGCGCGGAACCTAAATCCCGTCCCCGAACCGGTCAAGAGAAAATGTTGCAACGCAACATCACGCGCGCTTCCCGCGCTTCGACCGAAGCTCCTTTTTCAGCTCTTCCAGCTCGTCTCGCAGCGCAGCAAGCTGCGGGTCGGGGGCGGCCGGCACAGGCGTCGGCGGCGGAGGAGGAGGAGGCGCGGCCGCAGCCTGCGGCGGCACGTACGGCGCCTGCGCATAGGGCGGCGCGTAGCCTTGATCGCCGCCCCAGAAGGGCAGCCCCCCCATGGCGCGCGCGAGCGCGTTGCCCGCGCTGAACGGCAAGGTGGCGAGCGGAAAGTACGGGGACGCTGCTTGCGCGCTCTGCTTCGCGGCGAGGTACAGCTCGAGCGCGGCGGTGACGTAGCGCGAGAAGAACTCGCCGAGAGCGTCGTCCTGCATACGGATCATGCGGGATAGCAGCGCGACCGGCATCAGCTTCGCGGCAGGCGTCTCGAGTACGATCTGCACGAGCGTCGCCTGCGTCAGGTCTTCTCCGGTCTTGGCGTCGACGACCCGCACGTCCGTTCCGCGCTTGATGCGGTCGGTGAGCTCCTCGAGCGTGATGTACCGGCTCTCGTCGGTGTCGTAGAGGCGGCGGTTCGAGTACTTTTTGATGGTCGTCGCCATGTGCCGGTGCTCCCGCGTACCTTCGGCGCCGCCTGCGAGCAAGCCCGAACGCACGAAAGATTTCTGCGCTGCAACATCCATCTTGACACGAAAGAGGCTCGAATGCATACAGGGTCCTCACTCGTTGTTGCGTTGCACAACGAGCTGCTGAGGGCACCATGCGCCTTTTCTCGACGGTCTTCTGGGCGATCGCCATCGGATTTCTCGGCTGCGCGGCCGGCAGCCCGCTGGGTGAGGCGTGCGAAACGGGCGCCGACTGCGAGAGCGGCGCCTGCAACGACGGCAAGTGCGTGAAGGCCGACGAGACCGGCGGCGGCGGCTCCGCCGACGCGAGCACCACGCAGAGCTCCACGAGCTCGACCGGGACGAGCACCGGAAGCGGAACGGGCGGAGGCGGGATCTGCCAGCCCAACAACGACGGCCTGATCGAGCGCGATGAGGTGCCGATCGAGGTCGGCCTCTCCGCGAAGTTCCTCGCCGCGACCGACGTCACGGTGTCGACCGCGGGGACGATGCAGGACGGAAAGCGCGTCTGGGATCTCGGCGTCGATCTGCCCGGCGACCACCTCTCGTTGCTGGAGACCCAATCGCCGGCGGGCACCTGGTTCGCGCCCACGTTTCCGAACGCGACGTACGCCGCGCGCCTCTCCGAGACCGAGACCCTCCTCGGCGTGTTCCACGTCGCAGACGCCGCACTCTCGATCATCGGCGTCGTGTCTCCCGAGGATGGGCTGACGCGGACCGAGCTCACCTACGACGTGCCGGTTCCGGTGCTCCAGTTCCCGCTCGAGGTAGGGAGCGCCTGGTCGACAGACGCCACCGTGACCGGCCTCGCGCAGGGCGTCTTCGCGACGTACATCGAGGAGTACGAGAGCACTGTCGACGCGCGTGGCGATCTCATCACCCCGTTCGCGACGTTCGACGTCCTCCGGATCAAGGTCGAACTGACGCGATGGATCGGTGCAGTGCCGACCACGACGCGGCAGTACGTCTTCGTCACCGAGTGCTTCGGCAGCGTCGCGACCGTCGTGTCGCAGCCGAACGAGACGGCGGTCGAGTTCGAGGACGCGGCCGAGGTACGACGGCTGTCGCCATGATGCTTCGCGCTGTACGCACCCTCGTCCCGGCGCTGTCGCTGGTGGCGGCGCTCTTGGCGACCACGCCGGCTTGCCTTTCCTACCATTCGGGCCCGCTCCCGAACGAGCCGAAGGGCGCGACGTTCGAGAACGTCAAAGGCGTCCGCGTCCATTACACCGACGAGGGCAGCGGCCCGCCGGTCGTATTGATTCACGGCTTCGCGTCGTCGCTCGGGACGTGGACCGGCGTGCGCAAGGCGCTCGCCAGAGATCACCGCGTCATTGCGCTCGACCTCAAAGGGTTCGGCCTCACCGATCGGCCCGAGGGCGACTACTCGCCGCAGGCGCAAGCCGATCTCGTGCTCGGCCTGCTCGGCGCGCTCGGCGTCGATGAGCCGGTGGCGCTCGTCGCACACTCGTGGGGCTCGGGCGTCGCGCTCTCGATCGCCCTCAAAGAGCCGAAGAAGGTCTCGCGGATCGCTCTCTACGACGCCTGGGTCTACGAGGAGCAGGTGCCGATGACCTTCCTCTGGTCACGCGCAGGCGGCATGGGCGAATTTCTCATCGGCGCGTTCTACGACGAGCGATCCGACGACAAGATCGCCATCGCGTTTCACGACAAGAAGTTCGTCACCGAAGAGCTGATCGAGACCGTCGAAGAGCAGCTCGCCCGCCCTGGCACCAAGGCGGCCGCGCTCGCAGCGATCCGGGGCCAGCGGTACGAGGATCTCCAGCGCCTCTATCCGAAGGTCGACAAGCCCGTGCTCCTCCTATGGGGCCGCGAAGATCGCGTCACGCCTCTCTCGGTCGGCGAGCGCCTGCTCAAGGACCTCCCGAACGCCAAGCTCGAGGTCTACCCCGCCTGCGGCCACTTCCCCATGCTCGAGGCCCACCGCCCCTCGACCCGCGACCTCGTCGCCTTTCTCGCCCCGTCGCCCGTTTCCCCTCCCCCGTCCCCGTCTCCTCCCGTGCCCGTGCCCGTGCCCGTGCCCGTGCCCGAAAAAGAAACGGAGCCGGCGGCACCAGCGTCGCCCGCAGAAAAGGTGATCCCGTGAGGCAAGCCGCTGCATGCCTCCTCGCGTCAGCGATCACATTCGCCGCAGCCGACGCCGCCGCCAGCGGCCTGACCGACTACGGCGCTGATCTCCGCGCTCCCGACTCGGTCCTGCGCTTCGACGGCTACTTTCGCACGCGCGGCGCGCTCCTTTACAACCTCGATCTCGATCGCGGACCGACGCCTTCGGGTCAGGTCCTCTTTCCCGTTCCACTCGAGCGCACCGGCCAGTGGCTGACCATGGCCGACATGCGCGGTCGCGCCGACATCGGCATCTTCGCGCCGTGGGGCGACATGGCGATCAAATCGCGCATCGACGTGCTCGACAACGTCGCGCTCGGGAGCGCGCCCGAGGGCATCCCCGCAGCGTCGACCACGCAGAGCACCGATCCGTGGATCAGCCTGCGGCGCCTGTATGGCGAAGTGCTCACTCCATTGGGCCTGCTCAGCGTCGGACGCATGGGCGCAGATTGGGGTCTCGGCATGCTCGCGAACGGCGGCGACTGCCTGGATTGCGACGAGGGCGACTCCGCCGATCGCATCGCGTTCGTCACCCCGCTCGTCGGGCACCTCTGGGCGATCGCCTACGACTTTTCGGCGACCGGGCCGTTCGAGAAGGATCGCACCGGCTCACGCGTCATCGATGTCGAGCCGTCCGCCATGGTCCATACTTTCAGCTTCATGTTCGCGAACTACCGCGGCCCGGACGCTCGCGCGCGCCGCTCGGCGGCGAACAAGGTCACGCCCGAGTACGGCGTGCTCCTCTCCTACAGGTTCCAGGACGGCGACGTGCCGGCGACCTATTTGCCGACCGCCGAGCCGGTGCCGCTCGGTCCTGGTCAGGTGATGGCGCGCGGCTACGACGCCGCAGTGGCCGACCTGTGGCTGCGCTTCGAGGGCAACAGCTTCCGCATCGAGGCCGAGGGCGCCTACCAATACGCGTCCGTCGAGCAGGCGAGCCTCGTCCCGGGAGCGCTCTATCGCGAGCCGGTCACCTCCAATGCGTTCGGCGCGGCGCTCGAGTCGGAGTTCGGTGACGACGAGGACCGCTTCCGCGCGGGTCTCGACGCGGGCTTTGCTTCCGGTGACGAAGCGCCCGGCTTCGGAGCGTTCCCTCCGTCGATCGGCAAAGCGCCGCTCCCCGGCGACGTCGAGGGGCCGCAGGCGAACCCGCCCTTCGATCGGGGCGTGAACAACTTCCGCTTCAATCCGGACTACCGGATCGACCGCGTCCTCTTTCGCGAGATCCTCGGGACGGTCACCGACGCGATCTATTTCAAGCCGCACATTCGTTATGACGTTTTCACGAACCTGCGGGGCAAGCTCACGCTCGGGCTCGCCGTCGTGACCTCGCTCGCAGCGGTCCCCTCCTCCACTCCAAGCGGCGAGCGTCCGCTCGGCGTCGAGATCGATCCGACGATCGCCTACGCGAGCGACGTGGGGTTTTCCGCAGCGATCGAGCAAGGGACGTTCATTCCTCTCTCGGGGCTCGACGGCCCGGGGCTTCCTGCACAACCGGCGCAGGTTTGGCGGCTCAGGCTCACGTACGCATTCGGGGTCGGTCTATGAAGCGAATCCTCATCCTGTCGGTCGCGCTCGCCGCTTGCGGTGACAACCTGACCATCCCGCCGGAGCGCGATCCCGCGACCGATCCGGATCCGCTCCCGCTCGGCTGCGTGCCCAACCTCGACGGCCGCATCGACGCCTCCGAGCTCCAGCCCGCGATCGGCACCCAGATCAGCTACGTCGTCTCGCCACCCGGCGTGTCGCGCTCGATCGACGTGGCCGGCACGACGACCGACGGCGTGCCGGCTTGGGACTTCGCGACCGACTATGCCGACGACCAATCGCTCGTCGTCACGCCGGCGACCCTGTCGGGCAAGTGGTACCAGGCGTCGTTCCCCGAAGACGCGTTCGTCACGCCGTTCAATCGCGAAGGAACGCTCGAATCGATCGGTATGGCGCGCGCCGATGCGATCGTGCTCCTCGGCCTGGCCTCGAGCGAAGCCGATCCGCCCGAGGGCCGCACCCTCCTCGTCTACAGCTCCCCGATCGTCGTTCTCTCGCTGCCCGTCGAGGCGGGCCAGACGTACACATCGACAGGCGAGATCGTGAACGGCATGGTGCAGGGTCTGCCGTACGCCGGTCGCGACACCTACGAGGTCTCGGTCGACGCGGTAGGCGAGATCGACCTGCCGCAGCTCACGTTCGAAGAAGTGCATCGCGTCCGGACGAAGGTGACCGTCGAGCCGGCGGTCGGCACCGCCGTCGTTCGGCGCCAGGTGTCGTTCTATGCCGAGTGCTTCGCCGAGGTCGCGCGCGCCACCAGCGCCGACGACGAGACAGAAGAGAATTTCACCCAGGCAGCCGAGCTCCGGCGCCTCGGGCAATGAAGGAGCGAGAGACAATGATGGGCTGGGACCTTTTCAAGCAGTACTTCAATGCGTGGGAGAACCAGACGGCCAAGCTGATGGAGGCGTGGCTCAAGAGCCCGCTCGTCCTCGAGCCCGCCGGCATGTGGCTCTCGACGATGATGAAGGCCAAGGCGCAGGCAGACAAAACCGTCGCGCAGGCGTGGGGCGCTGTCGGCCTTCCCACGAAGCGCGATCAAGAGCGCTCGCTGCACGCGCTCAACCAGATCCAGAGCCGCCTCTTGGATCTCGAGGAGCAGCTCGCCGCGCTCAAAGCCCAGAAGAACTGATGAGCCACGAGAACTGACGAGGGAGTGCCGTGCTCGACCTAGCCCGCTTCGAAGAGATCAAGCCCGCGCCCCGCGCGATTTTCGACCGCCTCGCCGAGCGGAGCACGCGCGTCCGCTTCATGGTGCCCGACGGCGGCGACTACCGATCGGTCACCTACCGGGGCTACGCCGAGCAGATCCGCAGGCTCGCCTCGTTCCTTGCGGGCGGCGGGTTCGAGGCGGGCGAGCGCGCGGCGATCTTCGCGTCGAACTCGGTCGAATGGATCGCGTCCGCGATGGCCATTCAATCGGCGGGCGGCGTCCTGGTCCCCATCTATCCGGCGTGCACTGCCCCCCAGGCCGCCTATGTGGCCAGCCACAGCGACGCGACCGTCATCTTCGTCGACGGCGACGACCTTCTCGGTCGCGTCCTCGAGGCGTGGAACGAGCTCGACGGCGTCAAGCGCGTGGTCCTCTTGCCGCGCGTCGGCGACGTCGGGGCCGTGCTCCGCGTCCTGCGCGAGCGCGGCAAGAACGTCCCATCCCTCGATGAGGTAGAGGCGCGCACCGTCCGCTACCAAGCCGCCCTCGAGCGCGGCAAAGAGCGCGATGAGCAGTCGCCCCGCGCCTTCGACGAACGCCTCCTATCCATTCGCCTCGATACGCCGGGCGTCATGCTCTACACGAGCGGCACCACCGGCAACCCGAAGGGCGTGCCGCTCACGCACGCGAACGTCGGCGCCAACGGCCTCGACTGGATGCGCTGCTTCGCCCCGCTCCTCGACGAAGGGTACGTCGACGTCCTCTGGCTCCCGATGAGCCACATCTTCGGCTTCGGCGAAGCCTGCATCGGCGATTCGCTCGGTTGGACGACGTACCTCGCCGATCCGGTGACCGCGCTCGCGCGCCTGCCCGAGGTGCGGCCGGACGTCTTCTTCAGCGTCCCCGCGTATTGGGAGAAGCTCGCGACCGAGGCGCTCGCCGAGCAGGACCTCGAGAAGCAGCGCGCTCGGCTCGCCGCCAAGACCGGGGGCCGGCTGCGCTTTTGTCTGTCGGGCGGAGCCGGTCTCAAGCGCGAGGTGAAAGAGCTCTTCTATCGCCACGGCCTCCTCGTGCTCGAGGGCTATGGCCTCACGGAGTGCTCACCGACGCTGACCCTCAATCGCCCAAAGGAGTTCCGCTTCGATTCGGTCGGCAAGCCGCTCCAGTCGCTCGAGCTCAAGCTGGCAGAGGACGGCGAGATCCTCGCCAAGGGCCCGAACGTCTTCTCGGGCTACCACAAGGACGAGGCCGCGACGCGCGAAGCCTTCACCGACGACGGCTGGTTCAAGACAGGCGACGTCGGTCGCTTCACGGACGACGGCTTCCTTCAGATCGTCGATCGCAAGAAGGAGATCCTCGTCACCGCCGGCGGCAAGAACGTCCCTCCGGCGAACATCGAGATGCGCTTCGCCGACGAGCCGCTCGTATCGCACGCCGTCGTGTACGGCGACGGCAAGAAGTACCTCGTCGCCGGGCTCTGGCTCGACCCGGAAGCGGTCGCCGCTCGCCTCGCCGCCGACGGCGTGACCAACGAGGGCCGCGCCGCCGCCATCGACGCGCTCCTCGGCGCGGCGGTCGAGCGCGCAAACGAGGGGCTCGCCAAGTTCGAGCAGGTGAAGAAGTTCCGCGTGATGGATACCCCTCTCACCATCGCCGGCGGCCTCCTCACCTCGACGCTCAAGGTTCGGCGCAAGAAGGTGTACGAGGTCTTCGCGCGCGAGCTCGAGGCGCTCTACGACGAGGGCTGACCGTGCTGGACCGCCTCTTCGCCCTCGCCAAGCGCTTCACCCGGCCGATGCCTGCGGTCGGACAGACGCCCGCGCGGGTCGCGCACAGCGAGAACAAGTGGCGGCTCCTCCATTACGTGCCGCGGGCCGAGGGGACCCGCGGCAGCGCGCCCGTCGTGCTCGTCCCCTCGCTCATCAATCGGCACTACGTCCTCGATTTGATGCCCCAGAAGAGCTTCGTCGAATGGCTCGTCGCGCGAGGCCACGACGTCTACTGCATCGATTGGGGAACGCCGGCCGACGAAGATCGCTATTTGACCTTCGACGACATCGCCGACAAGTACATCGGTCGTGCATTGCGCGTCGCCTGCCGTGAATCCGGCTCGCCGCGCGCACACGTCCTCGGCTATTGCCTCGGCGGCACCCTCGCCGCCATCCACGCGGCGGTGCGGCCCCAGCACGTCGGAACGCTCACCTTGCTCGCGACCCCCATCGGGTTTCACGACGACGGCCTCTTGTCGCTGTGGACCCGGTCCCGCGGCTTCGACGTCAACGCCGTCGTCGACGGCCTCGGCAACGTCCCGTGGCAGCTCATGCAGTCGGCGTTTCACATGCTGCGCCCGACGATGAACCTGTCCAAAGCCACGACGATGCTCGACAAGGCGTGGGACGACGAGTTCCTCGACGGGTTCTTGGCGCTCGAGACCTGGGGCAGCGACAACGTCTCGTTCCCCGGCGATTGTTACCGTCGCTACATCGAAGAGCTCTACCGCGGCGACGCGCTCGCCAAAGGTACGTTCACCCTGTCCGGCGAGCCGGCGCGGATCCAGAACATCCGCTGCCCGCTCTTCGCCGTCACCTTCGAGCACGACGCCATCGTCCCCTGGCAGAGCGCCGCTCTTGTCATGGACCTCGCCGGCTCGACCGACAAGCATCGCCTCCACCTCGCCGGCGGTCACGTAGGCGCGGTCGTCTCCAAGAAGGCAGCGAAGGGTCTGTGGCCCGCGATCGCGACCTTTTGGGAAGATCGCGATCGCGTTTGCCGCGCGCCCTGATCAGGGCGCGACCGGCGACGCCGACAGAATGTTGGTCGCCACCGCCTGGAACAGGAACGGCGCTGCGACTCCGAGGACGAGAATCAGCACCAGCGAGAGCCCCAGAATGAGGGCGCCGGTCCCGCGACCCGACATACCGCCGGGCGCAGGCAGGCTCGCATAGCGTCGCGCCTGCAGAGGCGGATGCGGAAACAGCAGCGGCTTGATGACGTGCGTGCTCATGGTTCACCCCGGAACCGGCGCGGGGCGCCGGCCTGCAAGGGGGGGCTCCGCCCCCGCGTGGAGCTCGATCCATCGAGCGACGTCGCGCTCGAAAAGCATGCCGACGAATCGCTCGCCGGAGAAGACCGGAAGCTGGCCGACGTCCGTTCTGCGCATCCGGCGCAGCGCTTCGAAGACGGGCTCGTCGACGCGCGTCGTCGCCAGCTTGGGGAGGCCCTTCATGATGTTCCTCACCGGCGTGTAGGGCCGCTCGTCGGGCGTCACGCCGCGAACGTCGGTGAGCGAGACGATGCCGACGAACGTCGGACCTTCGAACACCGGAAACGCGCGCTCCTCGCTGTGCATGAGGACCTCGTTGACCAGCGTCTCGACCGACGTCGCCGCGGTCACCCACGAGCCGGCGGTTCGCATGAGGTCGCCCGAGCGCACGCCTTCGAGCATCGTCTCGAGGACCGTACCGCGGTAGCTCTGGACCGCTGCGGTTCGGAGCACCCAGCCGATGAGCGCCATCCAGAGCCCCGGCACCAGACCGGTTCCGAAGAACGGAACGGTGCCGCCGAAGGCCATGAAGAGACCGGTGATGACGAGCGCCCAACCGAGCATTTGACCGGCGACCGTCGCGACGCGCGTCGCCTTCTGCAGATCGCCGCTGATGCCCCAGACGATCGACCGCAGCACGCGCCCGCCATCGAGCGGAAAGCCCGGCAGCAGGTTGAAGAGCGCGACCAGGATGTTCGCGCTGGCGAGCCAAAACAGCACCGTCGAGACCGGGCCGAGCTCGCGCACGATCACGCCGGGCGCGAGCTCCGTCGGGACGCCGCCGATCGTCACGAACAGCGACGCTCCCAGGAAGAACATCACGCCGATACCCAGGCTCGCGATCGGCCCGACGATGGCCATCCAGAACTCCGACTTCGGCGTCGGCGGCTCGCGCTCCAGGCTCGACATTCCGCCGAACAGATGGAGCGTGATGTCGCGTACAGGGATGCCCCATGCGGTCGCGACCAGGGTGTGGGCCAGCTCGTGGACCAGCACCGAGGCGAAGAACGACAGCGCGGCAACCGCGCCCACCAGGAACGCGACGAACAGGCCCCAGCTGGGGTGAAGCGACAGGAACGTCGCGCCGAGGCTCCACGTCAGGAGGGCGAAAATGACGATCCAGCTCGGATCGATCCGTATGTCGATCCCCCGGATGCGGAAAATCCTGATCGATGAGGGCATAGGCGCCTGCGATGCAAGCGCCGCGCCCCGTGAATCAAGAAATCAGCTTCAGCCGCGACGGATCGAGCGGATCACGATCGGCTGCAGCGGCGCGTCCTTGTCGAACGGGCCCTGCGCGCCCGTCTTCACGCCCTTGATCTTGTC
>JBGTSH010000177.1:0-21151 GCA_041940405.1 Polyangiaceae bacterium | reverse complement strand
GGTCAGCGTGCCGGTCTTGTCCACGACGACGGTGTCGACCTTTCGCAGCGTCTCGGCTGCCTCGGCGTCCTTGAAGAGGACGCCCATCGACGCACCCTTACCCATGGCGACCATGATCGACATCGGAGTGGCCAGACCCAGGGCGCAGGGACAAGCGATGATGAGGACTGCAACGGCGTTGACCAGCGCGTGCGCGAGCTTCGGCTCCGGCCCGACGGCTGCCCAGATGGCGAAGGTGAGAACGGCCACGCCGATCACGGCCGGTACGAAGTACGCCGACACCTGGTCGGCGACTCGCTGGATCGGCGCGCGGCTGCGCTGCGCGGCGGCGACCATCGCCACGATGCGCGACAGCAGCGTTTCGCTCCCGATCCGCTCGGCACGCATCAACAGCGACCCCGTTCCGTTGACCGTTGCGCCGACGAGCGACGCGCCTTCGCTCTTCTCGACAGGGATGGGCTCGCCGGTCACCATCGACTCGTCGACGGCGCTTTTGCCCTCTACGACGACGCCGTCGACCGGGATCTTCTCGCCGGGCCGTACGCGCAGCACGTCGCCAACCTTCACGTGCTCGAGAGGAACGTCCTCTTCGCTGCCGTCTTCCCGGACGCGGCGAGCGGATTTCGCCGCCATGCCGAGCAACGACTGGATCGCGGCGCCCGTCTTGGTCCTGGCGCGCAGCTCGAGCACCTGGCCGAGGAGGATGAGCGTCACGATCACCGCACCGGCTTCGAAGTAGACCGCCACCTCGCCCGTCGACTCGCGAAATCCTTGTGGGAACACACCAGGAAACAGCGCGGCGACGACGCTGTAGCCGTACGCAGCGCTGACGCCCATGCCGATGAGCGTGAACATGTTCGGGCTCCGGTGCCGAATCGAGGCAACTGCCCGCTCGAAGAACGGAAGCGCTGCCCACGTACACACTGGCGTCGCGAGCCCCAGCTCGAGGAGCACGCGCGTTCGGTGTCCGAGCGCGTGCGACAGCGCGTGATCGAGGAGCATGTCGCCCATGGAGAGCGCAACGAGCGGAACCGTCAGCAGCACCGCCACCCAAAAGCGCCGTGTCATGTCACGCAGCTCGGTGTCGTCGGCCGGTTCGCTGGTCGGCACCTCGGGCTCGAGCGCCATCCCGCACTTGGGGCAGCTCCCGGGGCCTACTTGCCGCACCTCGGGATGCATGGGGCAGGTGTATATCGTGCCGGCGGGAACAGGCTCCGCAGCGTGGCCGTGGCCGTGCGCAGCGTGATCTTCCTTCTCGAGGTACTTTTCAGGCGCGGCTTGAAACTTCGCCAGGCACTTCGGATTGCAGAACCACTGCTCGACGCCGTCGTGAACGAGCTTGTGTCGAGTCGTCGACTTGACGGTCATCCCGCAGACCGGATCGATCTGCGTCGCGGGCTCGTCGGGGGACAAAGGCGGCTTCACGGCGGGCTCGTGGTGCTTGTGGCTGCAGCAAGACATGGGAGAGGGTGCGTTCATGCACCGCTGACGCACGGCCCGCCGCGGGATTACGGGACCCGGAGGACCCTACCCTCCCCCCCGGGGGGTTTCCACCCCCGCTTCCGCAGCGCCGTGGAGCGACGCGCACGAGTGTGTGGCACCTGGCCCTTCCTGTGACCGCAGCGGTCACGGCTGGGCAAGTGGCCGGGGTCGGGTACGCATGATATCGACCCCTCCCCCCCGGGGTCGGGTGTAATGCCCGGCCCACCTTCGCGTCAGCCCCACGAGCGATGCAAATCACCTGTCCCAAGGCGAACCATGAACCCTCTCTCTCGTAGACAAGCCCTCCTCGGCGGAGCTCTCGGCGTCGGCGGCGTGGCCCTCGCAGCGCAACGAGCGTTCGCGGCCCAAGGCGCGCCTTCGGGCCGAGGCTGGGAGGCGTCGTACAGCGGCGGTCCCCAGACCACGAAGCCGGAGTCACCGGGTCTGCCCGGCAAGGACTACACGCCTGTCGTCACACCGAACGGCGTCTCGCTGCCCTTCAAGATCGTCGACGGAACCAAGGTCTTCCACCTCTGGGCCGAGGAGGTCGATCACGAGTTTGCGCCTGGTCTCAAGGCGAAGTGCTGGGGCTACAACGGCCGCGTCCACGGTCCGACGATCGAAGCGGTCGAGGGCGACCACGTCCGCATCTACGTCACCAACAAGCTGGCGGCTCCGACGAGCGTGCACTGGCACGGCATCTTCCTACCCAACGGGATGGACGGCGTCGCCGGGCTCACGCAGCGCGTGATCGAGCCGAAGGAGACGTTCAAGTACGAGTTCACGCTCCGGCAGCACGGAACGTTCATGTACCACTCGCACCACGACGAGATGACCCAGATGGCGCTCGGCCTCATGGGGATGTTCATCATCCATCCGCGGCGTCCCAGCGCGGACTACAAGGTACAGCGCGACTTCGCGATGTTGCTCAGCGAGTGGGCCATTCCGGCGGGCGCCTCGCGGCCGAATCCGAACGTCATGAACGACTTCAACGTCCTGACGATCAACGCCAAGTCGTTCCCGGGCACCGACTCGCTCGTCGTGAAGAAGGGGGACCGCGTCCGCCTCCGCTTCGGAAACTTGTCTGCAATGGATCACCACCCGATTCATCTGCACGGCCATTACTTCAAGCACGTCGCCACCGACGGCGGGCAGATCCCGGCGTCGGCGCAATGGCCCGAGACCACCGTCCTCGTCCCGGTCGGAAGCACCCGCGACGTGGAGCTCGTTGCCGACGCGCCGGGCGACTGGGCAATGCATTGCCACATGACCCATCACGTCATGAATCAAATGGGGCACAACTTCCCCAACACGACCGGCATGAAGACGGACGAGCTGGACAAGAAGGTTCGAAAGCTCGTCCCCGGCTACATGACCATGGGTCAGAACGGCATGGGCGACATGGCCGACATGAAGATGCCGGTGCCGAAGAACAGCATTCCCATGATGGGCGGCCCAACGCCGTTCGGAACCATCACGATGGGGGGCATGTTCAACATCATGAAGGTGCGCGAGGACCTCAAGAGCTACGACGCGGACCCGGGTTGGTATCAGCACCCGAAGGGGACCGTCGCCGAGCGCGCCGAGCAAGCAGATCTGACCCGAGACGGAATCAAGGTGTGACCATGCGAATCATTCTTCTTGCCACTCTCGTCATTGGATCGGTCGCCTGCGCCAAGGACCTCGAAGTTCCGTCCGGCAGCGCCGCGGACGCAAAGGCGAGTGAGGCGCCGCCGGCGACGACCAGCATTGCAGCGCTTTCGAGCAACTTCGATCCCGAGAAGGCAGCTCCGAACACCAGCCCTTCGGCGGACGCCGGACACGACCACAGCCACCACGCCCACGGTACGGCACCGACGGCGGAGGCGGAGTCAGGCCAATACACCTGCCCCCATCACCCCGAGGTTGTCTCCGACAAGCCGGGCACCTGCCCGAAGTGCAAGATGGACCTCGTTCCGAAGCAGGCAGAGCCGAAGCAGGCAGAGCCGAAGCAGGCAGAGCCGAAGAAGGCAGAGCCGAAGAAGGCAGAGCCGAAGAAGGCAGAGCCGAAGAAGGCAGAGCCCGCAGCGACCCAATATACCTGCCCCCATCACCCCGAGGTCGTGTCGGACAAGCCGGGCGTCTGTCCGAAGTGCAAGATGGACCTCGTCCCGAAGAAGCCTGAGCCGAAGAAGACGGACGCCAAGCCGGCGCACGACCACGGAGCTCACCCGTGAGGCCCCGCTTGCTCGCACTCGCAGCGGGCGCTCTCTTGTTCGGAGCGTCGTGTGTCTCTCAAAGCGCGGGGATCGATACCGCGCAGCGTGAGGTCGAAGCACGCACCGGAATGGAGATGCCTTGGCAGGGTGACGGCGACCAGGACGACAAGCTGGTGCGCGATCTCCTCGCGAAGCCGCTGACGGCTGACGCCGCGGCGCGGATCGCGCTCTGGAACAACGCTGATGTCCAAGCCTCGCTCGACGAGGTGGGTGTCGCGCGAGCGGCTGTCGTTTCGGCGCTGGCCCTTCCCAACCCCAAGGCGAGCGTCGGTGCGTTCTTCGGAGAGGATTCCGGACCAGACCTGGATCTCGAGCTCACGATCGACATCGTCGACCTCTTCTTGATCCCAGCCCGCGAGAGCGGGGCGTCGACCGCGCTCGAGGCGTCGGCGCTCGACGCGGCGGGTGCGGCGCTCGACGTCGCCTTCGAGGCCAAGTCCGCCTTCTTCGAGTACCAGGCCGCGGCCCAGAAGCTCGAGCTCCGCAAGACGGTCCTCTATGCTGCAGCGCAGTCGGCCGAGATCGCCGAGCGGCTTCGCGAGGCGGGCAACGTGCCCGAGCTCGAGTCACTGACGGAGCGCGCGCTCTATGAGGAAGCCCGGGTGGCCGTCAACCAGGCCGAGGTCGAAGCCGTTTCGGCGCGTGAGCGCCTCAACGCCGCGATGGGCCTGTTCGGCCAGCGTGGCTCGACCTGGCGATCGGAGGAGCGGATGGCAGACCCGTCGGCCTTCGATGACTCGAAGCTCGAGGCTCGTGCGGTGGCGGCGAGCCTCGATCTGCGCTCGCTCGAGAAGCGCTACTCGGCTGCGGTGAGCCGCGCCGACCTCGCCTGGGCCGAAGGGCTGGTCCCAGATGTCGAGGCCGGTGTCGCCGCCGAGCGTGACGAGGGACAATGGGGCTTCGGTCCGGTGGTCGGCGTCTCGATCCCGCTCTTCTACCAGGGGCAGGGCTCGGTCGACGCCGCCGAGGCGGACCAGCGGGCGGCCAAGCACCGTCATCAGGCAACGGCCACCCGGATTCGTGCGACCGCGCGCAGCACCGCCTCACGTCTGCGTGCGGCGAAGGAGAGCGCCGCGTTCTACAAGAGCACGCTGCTTCCGCTCCGCGACAAGATCGTCGACGAGACGTTGCTCCAGTACAACGCAATGAACACGGGGCCGCTCCAGCTCCTGTCGGCCAAGCGGGACCAGATCGACACCGCAACGAGCTACGTCGACGCGCTCCGGGAGTACTGGCTGGCACGCACCGACGCCGAGGCGCTGCTCGCGGGCAGGACCCGCGCAGCGGCAAGCGCGCGGCCCTCGGCGGCCTCTCCGCGCAGGAGCTCGGGCGACGGACACTGACGCGCGCCCGTATTCGCACGACTGGCCGGGCTCGCTACGAGGCGACCGCGCTTTCATGGTCCCCAACGATACACCTGGGTGGTCGTCGGGCTACGATGCTCGAATGCAGCGCGGCGGCTCACTCTGGATCGCGTTCACCTTGCTGGGCTGCGCGGAGGTCGTCATCGACCCCGATGAGGCGACCGGTGGAAACGCATCGGTCTCGACATCGAGCAGCGGCGCGTCCGCTTCGGTGGTCGCGGGCAGCACCAGCGCGGGCTTCGCGGTGACAAGCTCGTCGTCGATCTCGTCTGGCGGCCAGGGCGGCGAGTTCGGCGGCTGCGCGGTGGTCCTCGACGAAGAGCCGTACCACGTGACGCACTTCGGGCCGAACGAACAGATCTACGAGAACGGTTGTGGAGACCCCCAGCCGACGGCTCGCGTGCAGCTCGGCGGCAAGTGCAGCCCGGGCACGCACATCTCGGCATGCAAGCCCGGCGGCCCGCCTGATCTGGACTACTTCTTCGACGCGTCGACGCCCCTTATCTCGTTGGGCGAAGGACCGATGAGCGGGAGCAACAACTTCGTCATGCTCACGACGGTCGAGGTGACGATTACGCACTTCGGTGAGGTCGGCGGCTCGATCATCGGGCACTACGAGGGCTCTGCGGTGGACGAGGACGGCGTCTCTCAACCCGTTTCGGGCTCGTTCAAGCTCTGTCGTGCCCCGGATGTTCCGCCCTGCCCGTAGCGACGCTAAGCCCCTGCCCCACCCCGAATCGCAGCGACATCGCGCCGCATCGAACGCGCATCCTGGTAGCGCTCGGCCTTGTCGCGGCGCACGGCGCGATCCACCACCGCGCAGAGCGCAGGCGGCACGTGCGCGGCGACCGACTGGAGCGGCGGTGCGTCCTTGGTCGCCGCCGCGATGAGCGCGCTGCCGTCGCTGATCTCCATGTGGAGCGTGCGCCCCGAGAGCGCGTGAAAGAGCGTCGCGCCGAGGCCGAAGATGTCGGTGCGCGCGTCGATCTCGGAGACGTGCCCGAGCGCTTGCTCGGGCGCCATGTAGCGCGCGCTCCCCATGACGGCCCCGGTCTTCGTCCGCGTGCTCTCGGGGAGAAAGCCGCCGTCGGGAAGCGCCGAGGCGACGCGGGCGACGCCGAAGTCGAGCACCTTGACCCCGCCGCCGTTGACCAAGAACACGTTCTCCGGCTTGAGGTCGCGGTGGATGATCTGGTGCTCGTGCGCGATCACGAGCACGTCGAGGACCTGCTGCGCGATCCACAGCGCCTGCCCGACCGGCATCGCGCCGGCCATGACGAGGCGATCGAGGAGCGTCTGTCCTTCGAGCAGCTCCATCGCCAGATAGACCGAACCATCCGATGCCTCCCCCGACTCGAAGACGGTCGGCAGCCCCTGACATAAAGGGCCGACCGCCGCGAGCGCGCTCCCGATCGGCCCCTCGCGCAAGAAGCGCTGGCGCACGTCGCGGTACTCGGCCCAATAGGGGTGGAGCAGCTTCACCGCTGCGGCGACGCCGTCGGTGCGACGACCGACGAACACGCTCGCCATGCCGCCTATGCCGAGCAGCCGCTCGAGCTTCCACGCGCCGACGTGCGTGCCGATACGTCTCTGTGCGAGCGCCTCGTCCTCGTCCAACACGTCCTCGCCCACGGTCTCAGTCCGTCGGTCGGTCTTGCGGCGGCGCTGCCGCATGGAAATCGGCGCGCACCATGTCGACGTATCGCCCGAGCAGCTCCTCGACACGGGACGGCGACGGGGAGCGAATGATGAGCCCGATGTGGTTCTTCTTGTCGAGCCGCCACACGACCTCTGGATCCGCGAACTGGCTCGTATCCGGGTCCTCTTGCCTCGCGAGCGAGACGAGGATGCCGGCGTACTCGTCGCGCGTCGGCGGAAGGACGTAGTGACCGTCCTCGCCGGCGAGCTCGACCCGGGCCCACTCGCGCCATGGGTTGATGCCCGTCGCGGCCTCGACCATCTCGGCGAGGTGCGCGCCGCCGACGCGGGCGCTCGTCTCCAGAAAGTAGAGCTGTCCGTCGTCCGCGCCGCGGATGAACTCCGTGTGCGACGAGCCGCGAACGAGGCGCATCGCTCCGAGCACGAGGGTGTTCATGTCGAGCAGCGATCGCGAATCATCCGTCGACGGAGGCAGGATGCGCGACGTGAACACGTCGCCGCCGTGCGAGACGTCGAGCGGCGGCCGCCCGTACCTGCTGGCGCGCTGGAAGACGACGCGGCTGTCATGCACGAGGGAGTCGACATGAAAGACGTCCCCCTTGACGTAGCGCTCGAGCACGTAGCCGGGGCGCTCGTCGCCGAGCTTGTCGATGATCTCCCAGAGCTCCTCTTTCGAAGCTGCCTTCTTGATGCCGATGGCGCCTGCGCTCGACCGCGGCTTGACGACCCACGGGGCGGGGACGCGCTCGATGAAGGCGTTGATCCTGGAGTCGTTCAAGAGGTGGACGAAGTCCGGTACGCGCAGGCCGGCGCTCTGCGCGCGGGTGCGCATCGCGAGCTTGTCGCGGAAGTAGCGCGTCGTCGTGTCGCCCATGCCCGGGACGCGCAGGTGCTCGCGGAGCATCGCCGCGATCTCGAGGTCGAAGTCGTCGAGCGGCACGATCCTGTCGAACTCGCGCGTGCGCGCCAGGTAGCTCACGGCCCGGAGGGTCTCGGCGGGGTTCCACACCTTCCCCTCGTCGCGCATGTAGAAAAGCTCGTCGATCGAGTCCATCGGCCATTTGTGCTGGCCTTCGAGACTCGCCGACGTCATGAGGACGACGCGCCACCCCTCTCGCTTGCAGGTACGGACGAACTCGTGACCCTTTTCGTAGCTCGCGACGATCAAGATCGTCTTCTCGCGGCTCGCCATTTTTCGCATCATAGGGAAAGCGCGCGCTTCGTCACATGAGGATCGCCACCGATTTCGAAGGCGCCCGGATCGAGGTCCGAGGTGTAGAGGATCGCCTCGCCCACCTGACGATCGCCGCAGACCGCGGCGCCCCGCGCTTTCGCCAGCACTTCGCCTTCGACGTCCTGGGGCGCGCGGGAGAGGGCGTAACGCTCGAGCTCGAGAACGCGGGCGAGTGCACCTGGGCCGACGCATTCGGCGGCCCCTACCGGGTGTTCGTATCGAACGGGTCGCGCTGGGAGCGGGCCGACACCTCCCTCGAGGGAGGGCGCCTCTCGGTGCGGCACGAGCTGACCGGCCCGCGCGCGCGGTTCGCGTACTATCCTCCGTTTCCCTCGAGCCGTCTCACGCGGCTGCGCAAGCTCGCGCGCACTGCCGGGGCGCGTGTGGATCGCCTGGCCGAGACGGCCGGCAGCCGCCCCATCGAGCGCTACGTGTTCGGCGACGAGCGAGCGGCGAAGTCGCGCATCTGGGTCATCGCACAGCAGCACCCCGGTGAGGCGATGGCCGGTTGGTTCGTCGAGGGCCTGGTGCTCTCGCTCACGAGCGACCGGGCGCTCTCGCGCGAGCTTCGCCAGCGTGCCGTGATCTACGTGGTGCCCAGGATGAACCCCGATGGCGCGGCCGTCGGCAACCACCGCACGACGCCTTCGGGGGTCGACTTGAACCGTTCGTGGTCGGACGAGGGCGCACCTGTCGAGGTGCGTGCGGTTCGCGGCTCGATGCTCCAGACAGGAGCGGACGTGATGATCGACGTGCACGGCGACGAGCGCCTCCCGTGGGTGTTCGCGCAGTGCGCCGACGCCTACGGAGGACGGCCGCCACGGATCGGAAAGCAGGAGAAGCGATTCGAGCGGGCGATGAGCCACGCGACGCCGGATTTTCAGACGAAGCACAAGTACCCCTACGATCCTTCGGGCAGACCGAACCTCGCGTTCGCCTCCAACTGGGCGCAGAAAGAGCTCGGCTGCTTGGCCATGGTCCTCGAGATGCCGTTCTCGGATCACCTGGGCCGTCCGGACGCGCGCGGCTTCTCTCCCGAGCGCGCGCGCGCTCTGGGGAGGGCCACGGTGAGCGGCCTGCTCGCCGCGATCGACGGCTAGCGCCAGTTACTCGTAGACGACGATGTACGAGATGAGATCGATGTTGCCGGACGGGGCGGTCGGCGTCGCGTCGTTGTAGAGGCCGCGGTAGGAGACCTGCGTGGTGCCTCCGAGCGTCACCTCGTTGGTGACGTCGACGACGTAGGGCGCGACCTGCTGGCCGGGGCACCAACCGCCGCGGCCGTACCACCACGTGCCGGCCTGGTTCGGAACCATCCCCTGCTCGAGCGCAGCCACGCAGCCCTCTTGGACCTGTGCGTCCGGGAACTCTTGCATGTGCACGTTCCCGTCCACCGTGAACTCGTGCTGGTGGTTGCAGAACTCCGCGCACTGCCCGGCCTCGGCGCCGTGACCGGTGGTGATCGCCCAGAGCTCCACCTTGGCGGCCGTGGCGGAGATCGGCACGTCGACCGGGAGACGGCCGTCGTTGTAGAGGTCGTTGAAGGCGCCGCCGCTGTAGAGGTACGTCGCCGTGCGGGGCGCGTAGCCCTTGTTACGGTTGGAGAAGTGGAGCTTGAGCTTGGTCGCCGTCGGCTGCACGTTCCAGGGCGGCGCGAACGACCATTTGAAGGTGCGCTCGCCGCCCGCCAAGAGGTGCACCATCATCGGCGTCACGTCGGCGACCCAGTGGGTCTCGCGGTGGTAGCTCGTGATGAAGCGGCCCAGCTGGACGTCGTTGCCGAGCTCGTCCTTCACGAAGAGGTACGCGAGGTAATCCCAAGCGCCGCAGTTGCCGATCTCGATCTCTTCGGGATCGGGACATTGCATCTCGATCTCGATCTCGAAGGTGTCGAAGCTCTCCATCTCTGCAGCTGACGGAAGCGTCACGGTCGTCTCGGCGAACTCGGACAGGACCTCACCGTCCCAGAGGGTGACCGTGGTCGCGTCCTGCGTCTGAAGGTGCGCGAGCCGCTCGTGCTGGGCGTTGAAGTAGCGAGGCTCGTGCGCGACGTACGCCAGGTTGTTGCGGAACGGCCAGTAACCCATGCTGTTGAGCGACGAGCTGTAGCGATTGACGTCGGATAGGTAGCCGCCGCCGCGGATCCGCTGGCTTCGATCGATGCCGAACCCGATCCGACCGTGCGTGTTGAGGACGTCGGCGAGCCATCCGGGATCGAGATCCTGGGCGCGCGTCGCGATCACGTGCAGCCGATCACGCCAGTGGGCCGCCTGGTCGGCGGGCAACGTCGCGAGGTGCGCGTCGATGCGGCCCTGCATCGCCGTCGTGCTCGTGGTCGCCGCTTCGGCCGTCAGCTGACGCGAGAAGAAGAAGTAGTGCACGTTCTGGGGCGAGCCCTCGAGCAGCGCGTCGAGATCCTTCTCCCAGACCGATGTCGTGTCCGCGTCCGAGACCGGGATGCGATCGCTCGAGAACACGTACGTCTCGCACCCGCTCCAGTGCTCGCGCAGGTTCCACGTCGACCCGCCGACGATCGGGACGGTGAAGTCGTCGGCCAGCTCGCCGCGGTACGTCCCGAACGGTCCGTCGACGAAGGGCACGCTCTCGAGGCCGAGCTCGGTGCAGATCGCTGTCGGGTCGACGGGCGGTCCGCCGCCCCCTCCCCCGGTCCCGGTGCTGCCGCCGCCCCCTTCGGAGACGCCCGTCGACGTGGTGCTGGTGTCGTCGCCGTCGCTGGGGTTCACCGACTCTTCCGAGCAGCTCGCGAAGGAGCCCACCACGGCAAGCGACAGAGCGAGCATGACCAAAGGGTAACGGCGCATTTTGGACGCGAAGCTTAGCGCAGCTTCTCCAGCGCGAGCAGGGCGGCGCCGACGACGCCGGCAGAATCTCCGAGCTGGTTCTTGATGATCGGCGTCATCAGCTCGTCGTTGAACACATACCTCTCCACACGACGTACCCCTTCGTCGTAGAGCAGCTCGACGTTCGAGACGCCGCCGCCGAGGACGACTGCCGCCGGATCGAGGATGTCGATCACGTTCGCCAAACCGCGGCCAAACGCATCGATCAGACCGTCGAGCGCGGCGGCGGCATGGGGATCGGTCTCCCGGCGAGCGGCGATCGCGTCCAGGCCGAGGTGCGATCCCGACAGCGCCTCGTAGGTCGCTTCGACGGCCGGACCGCTCGCGTACGCCTCGAGGCAGCCCCGCTGGCCGCAGTAGCAAGCCCGGGCGTCGGACGCTCCGGCGAAGACCGCATGGTGCCCCCACTCCCCGGCGATCCCTTGAAGGCCCGACCACGGCGCGCCCCTGTAGGCGATCCCCCCGCCGACGCCCGTGCCCAGGATGACGCCAAAGACGACGCTGTCATGATGCGCGCGCGCGGCGCCGTACCTCGCCTCGGCGAGGGTGAAGAGCGTCGCGTCGTTGTCGAACGGGACCTCGCGGCCGAGCGCACGACACAGGTCGGCTCGGAACGGCCTGCCGTTCAGGCAGACGGTGTTCGAGTTCTTCACGAAGCCGGTGCGCCGCGAGACGCCTCCGGGCATGCCGACGCCGAGCGGAACGGCTTGCGCATCGAGCCCCGCGCGCTGGAGCGAAGAGCGGACCAGATCGGCGGTGCGGGCGACGATCGCGTCGTAGCCCTCGTCTCGCAACGTCGGGACGCGCTCGCGCAGCTCGAAGACGAGCTCGCCGCGCACGTCGCGAACCACCGCTACCTCGATCTTGGTTCCACCGACGTCGACGCCGGCGGCGATCCAATTGCTCGTCACGCGCCGAGGATACGTCAGCGCTTCTTCCGTGGCTTCGGCATCTCCGGGAGGCGCTGGCGCGCACGCAGGCCACAGAGGACCTTTCTAGCTTCGTCCTCCAGCAAGAAGGTGCCCCAGCGCTGCGATGTGTCGCCGTCGAGCAAGAGGCCGAGGTGCAGGTGCCACGAGCCATTGGCGACGCCGCTCGTGCCGAGGCGCTCGCCCGCCACCACGCGGCGGTGGTTCGAAAGGAGGCGCGGCTGCTCGAACGCGAGCTCGGACAGGTGCGCGTACCAGACGTGCGTGACCTTCCGATCGCCCGCGTCGATGGGCTCGTCGAGCTCGATCAGCACCGCGAGATCGGTGTCCCGCGGCGATGACCAGAGGCTGTGCCCGGCTTCCGCGTAAATGACTTTACCGTCAGCGATGGCGTGGACGCTCATCTTGATGCCGGCGAGATCGAGCCCGGTGTCCGCCGAGTAGCCCGCGGTGAACGATCCGGGCATCGGGCTCCGGAGGCCGCAGGAGAGCTCGGGCGAGAGGCTCTCGGGCGGAGGTGGCGGAGGCTCCGGGATCGAGACCTGCGGCTCGATGCCCGGCGCCGCCTCTGCCAGCGCCACGCCGAGGACGGGCTCGGGGCCCTCGGCAGGAGGATTCGAGGTCGATACCGGACCGGACGGTGCCTCGGCGGCGGTCATGGCCTCGAGGGCGCTGCAGCCTAGAAGCGAAAGAGACAGCACGAGGGCCCCGCCGAGCTTCGACATTCGTGAGGACCCCATGCACGAGGACATCGTAGGACCGTCGCGATCTGTGACCCCGCGCCAGGGTGGCGGCTTTGCTAGGATGCGCCTCCGATGCCCCGCTTTGCCGCCGCGGCCGTTTTCGGCCTCCTGTTCGCAGCGGGATGCTCGCTCCTGGTCGCCCCCGAGCGTGAGCTCGTCGAGGACGGCGGCGGGGGTCAAGGTGGCTCCGGGGGCGGCACGACCGCGGAATGCGTAGAGGCCGAGGACTGTCCGACCGCCGAGGGCGAGTGTGAGGCGCGCGCCTGCGAGGACGGCGTCTGTACGACGCAGCCTCTGACCGAGGGCGTCCTGATCGGAACGCAGACCGCCGGTGACTGCCGGCGGCGCGTCTGCAACGGACGGGGTGAGGCCGTGCTCGTCAGCGACACGAGTGACGTGCCCGTGGACGGCGAGGCGTGCACCGACGACCTCTGCGCCTCCGGCGAGCCGGTGAACCCGGCGTCCAGCGCCGGAACACCCTGCGGCGACGGCCTCGCGTGCGACGGAGCCGGCCAGTGCACCGGGTGCGGCGCGCCTTCCGAGTGTCCGGGTCGCGACACCGAGTGCACCACGCGAACCTGCGAGCGCGGCGTGTGCGGGATGCAGCGAACGCGCGCGGGCGCGCCGCTCTCCGAGCAGACCGAGGGCGACTGCCTGCTCGCGGTCTGCGACGGCCGCGGCGGCACGACGACCGAGACCGATGATGGCGACGTAGCCGACGACGGCATCGACTGCACCGTCGAAGGCTGCTCCGGCGGCGTCGCGACGACGGGGCCCGCGGCGGCCGGGACGCCCTGCGGTGATGGCGGTGGTCTGGTGTGTGACGGAGCCGGTATGTGCGTCGGTTGCGTGGACGCGACCGACTGTCCGAGCGGCGTCTGCGACGACGGCACGTGCGGGCCCGTCGTCGTCCTCGGAACCACGCCGGCCGATGGCTCGATCTCGGCGACGGTGACGACGAACGTCTCGATCGCGTTCAGCGGACCGGTCAACCCATCGACCATCACCAGGAAGACGACCCTCGACGGCGGGCCGTGCTCCGGGACCGTGCAGCTCTCGACCGACGATTTCGTGACCTGCGTGCCCTTCTCGCCGGCGAGCCCGGTGATGAGCGATGGCGACACCGTCGTCACGCTCACCCCGGCCCCTGGGCTCGCGTTCGGGTCCACCTTCAAGGTTCGGGTGACGGCCGCGGTGACGGACGCTCTGGGGATCCCGATCGCCTCGAGCTTCACCACGCCTGCAGGCTTCGAGACGAGGTACGGCGTCCAGGGCTCGGACGTCGTCATCAGTCAGATCTACGGGGGCGGCGGCAACGTCGGAGCGGCCCTCTCGAACGACTTCGTCGAGCTCCACAACCGCGGGCCGAAGCCCGTCGGCCTCGCCGGCTGGAGCCTCCAGTATGCGTCGCCGCAAGGGACGACGTGGAGCATGACGGCGCTGTCAGGCACAATCCTGCCGGGCGGGTTCTACTTGATCAAGCTCGGCTCCGGTGGACCCAACGGGGCGCCGCTCCCCATCGCCGACGCCACCGGGCTCTCGAACATGAGCGCACAGAGCGGAAAGATCGCGCTCGTGCGCTCGGGCGGACAGCTCTCCGCGCTGTGCCCCACGAGCTCCGGGATCACCGACTTCGTCGGCTATGGGACGTCGACCTGCTTCGAAGGGAGCGGCCCGGCGCCGCTCTTGTCGGTGAGCGAGGCCGCGGCGCGACCCGGCGCGAGCTGCACCGACACCGGGGACAACGGCGGCGACTTCGTGATCGCCCTCCCGGCCCCCAGGAACGCGGGCAGCTCCGTGTCGCCTTGCGTCGTCTCGGTGGCGAACGAGAGCGACCTCGCCTACGAGGCAGACGCCTGCGAGCTCGAGGTCCCGACGACCCTCGCCCTGGTCGCCGGCACGAGCTCCGGACCGATCCTCGGCCGCGTGCTCGAAGCGGGCGCCACCGAAGCACCGGGGCCGGGCGCCAACATCGTCGCCCAGCTCGGCTTCGGACCGCGAACGCAGAACCCGCAGCACCAAGTCGGCTGGACCTGGGTCGCGGCGACCTTCGAATCGCAGCAAGGCACGAGCGATCGGTTCTCGGGCTCGTTCACCGCGCCGGCGCCCGGCAGCTACGCGTTCACCTATCGCGTCAGCGTCGACGGCGGGACGACCTGGACCTACTGCGACGCCGACGGCGCCGGCTCGAGCTCCGGCGCCTCGTTCGCGACGCCTCAGCTCGGGCTGCTCGACGTCACCAACTGATCCGACGCAGAGCGCGCCCGCGACACGGCTCCAGCGACGGCCGCGGTGCGCGTGGCCGCGTCGACGCGATCGAGCCACGCCGAGAGATGCCGCCGCTCGGCGATCCAGCCGGCCTGCTTTACCGTCAAGGGCGTGCGGAGCGACTGGAGCTGCGCGAACAGCGCGAGGTCGGCGACCGAGGGCGCGTCCGAGACCCAGAAGCCGTCGCGGGGAGCACGGACGTCGAGATCGTCGAGCAGCCGGCGATAGCGCGACCAGCACGCGCCGGCGCCTGCACGCCAGACGTCGCGCGCCTCGAGCGTCGCGATGACACGGGATCGCAAGCGGCCGGGCACGAGCCAGCGCACCGGCGCCGGTGCGCCTGCAAAGTAGGCATCGCGCACCAGGAGCCAGTTCTCTTCGTCCGCCCATCGGGCCGCGACCAGAAAGCCGTTCAAGCTGGTGTCGGCCAGCTCCTCCCAGAGCCACGCCTCGCTCGCCTCGCGATCGCGCGGGACCAACCGGCCTCCGGATCGCTCGTCGAGGTAGCGAAAGATCGCCGTCGAGTCGGCGATGGGGCGATCGCCGACGAGCAGGATCGGGACCTGTCCTACGGGGTTCAGGGCGCGATGCGCGCCCGGCTCGACCCCGAAGCGTCGCTCGTAGGAGAGGCCGAGGAGCTTCAGCGCGCGGTGCACCTTCAAACAGAAGGGCGAGTAGCTCTCGATGCCTTCGATCCCGGGGTCGGTCAGCTCGCACAAGGTCAGGTCCGTGTTCATCGTCGTCTCCTTCACGCGTTGACCTTACGGATTGCTTCTGTCAGCCTTATGTCAGTTATTCTTCGATGAAGCGGACCGAGCGACTCTTTGCCCTCGCGGAGCACCTGCGCGGGCGTCGAACCGGCGTCACCGCCGAGTCGCTCGCGGAGCGGTTCGGGGTGACCGTGCGGACGATGTACCGGGACCTCGACGCCCTTCGGTCAGCCAGCCTTCCGTTGGTCGCCGACCGCGGTCGCGGGGGTGGCTACGCGCTCGACCGCTCGTACACCCTCCCGCCGGTCAACTTCACCGTGCGCGAGGCGGCGCTGCTCCTGCTCGCCGGTCGCTTCCTCGTCCAGATGCGGGTCATCCCCTTTGCCGCGCCCCTCGAGCGCGCGCTCGACAAGGTGCGCGCAGCGTTGCCGGTGGTCGCGCAGCGCGATCTCGGGCGGCTCGAAGCGCGCCTCGCCTTCGTCGGCGTGCCCGCGCACGGCGCGAGCCCGGCGGTGCTCGACATGATCGAGCGCGCGTTCTTCGAAGGTATCGCGCTCGCCATCACCTACGAAGGTCAGGGCGGGACGACGAAGCGGCGCATCAAGGTCGACGGAATCGTCCTCGAGCGAACGGAGACGCTGCTCAACTGCCACGACCTCGACAAGAACGAGAGCCGGCAGCTCCGGCTGCACCGCATCAAGGCGGCGCAGCCGGCCGAGCCTTAGCGCTATCTCACTGCGGGATCGGCGGAACGACGACCGTGTTGATGGGCTGGACGCTCATGCCGGCCGGGTACGCATAGCTCGCGTACTGGTCGTAGCCCCAGACCGTGAGACCGAACGGCACCTCGCTCGTGGCGGTGTGCGCGCCGTTGTAGCAATTGCCGACCGGGGCGAAGTTCTGGACGATCATCGGCCGCGCGATCTCGTAGTTTCCCGCCGAGTCGAGCGGGACCCAACCCGTGACGGGGTCCATGCAGTCGAGGTGCACGTCCTTGAAGAAGCCGTCCGTCCCCTTCTTGCGGACGAAGACAAGGGACGTGTTCGCGTAGGTGGGATCGGTGGCGAAGAGGTACTTGTCGAGGAACTGCGCCGGCGGCACCAGGTTCACGTACTCGGGATCGCCGACGCCACCCGCGACGGCGCCGCCGGTCATGTACGCGGCGATGTAAAACGGGTGGTCGGCATCCTGGCTTCGGACGTGGAACGGCTGATCGGTCGAGAAGGTCACCGTGGTACCCGTGTCGATCGTCGTCGGGGCGCCGGGCGGCGTGAACGGATCGTACGTCAGCGCGGTACCGTCCACCGTGCCCACGATCAAAAACGGCGCCTGATCGTCGCCACCGCGCGGCGGGTACCGGACAGCCGCATACTCCGAACCGAGGGCCGGTACCGGCAGGAGCTGCTGGTGTCCCGCGTCGCACGCGACGTTCCCCGAGGGGATGTTCATGCAGCTGGCGCCGCCCCAGACGCTGACGGGTTTGTCAGACTGGAGGACCGAGCCGGCGAGCCTCTCGAGCTGTAGGAACTGGGCGACCTGGCCACGATTGAGCGTGAACGTCATCGGCGTATTCGCCGGTCCGCCCGGCAGACCGCCGCCGCCGGTGACGTTGACCCGCGGGACCATCGTCACGGTCGTCGCGTCTTGCGCGGCGACGATCTGCGTCCACGGATTGCCGTACATGGGGAAGCCGCCGTCGGCGGTGACGAAGTTGGTTCCCCACGTCGGGGTCGGAACGAGCAGGGTCGCGCTCGTGACGTAGCTCGACGCGCCGCCCCAGGGGTACACGTCGTACGCGACGACGGGGGCCGTCGTCGTGATGTGGAACGCCTGACCGAGGCCGCTGGATCCGACGTAGGCGCCGCTGCCATCGTCGACCTGCGTGTTCATCTCGAGCGCCTGCGGGACGGGGCAGTCGATCTGGAAGATGTCACCCGACTCGTACTTCGACAGGAACAGGATGCCGAGCTCACCCGGGCCGAGCATGCCGTTGGTCAGCGGGGCGTAGGTGATCGTCCCCTGCCCCTGCGGGATGTACGTGAACTGCGAAGCGTTGATCGTCTGAGCGCCGAACTCCGCAGTGATGGAGATCGGGCTCGTCCAGGTGTTGGCGATCATCACGGCGAAGCAGCTGCCGCGCGACTCGGCGATGACGGCCGGCGTCACGCTGTAGAAGTCGCATCCGATCGTGCTCTTGTTCAGCTCGGACGAGGTGCAGGCCGGAACGCAGGTGCCGTCCGGGGCGCAACCTTGATCGGGAGGGCACGTCAAAATGACGTTTCCGTTGCAGTCGGTCACCGAGTGCAGATCTGCCGAGCACTCGATGCACCCGCCGCTGCCGGTGCCTGTCGATGTGGTGAACGAGCCCATGGAGCCGCCGCTGCCGTTGGCGCCGTTGGCTCCGTTCGCTCCGTTCGCGGCGCCGCCACCGCCGCCGCCCTCGTCTTCGTTGCCCGCGCTGCAACCGGTGCCACAGACCAAAAGCAAAAGTGCGCTCGCCGCGACGAGCCGGGAAGTAACGTCGCCCATAACGACCTCCGACGGCTCGATCGTAATTGTCTCGTCGCACGGTTGGCGAGTGGACTCGTTCAGGTCCTGGGTCCGGCCGGATCCAGGTCGGGTGACCACACGGGTCAGGTCAATCGGTCGCTCGCGGCGGCCGCAAGTCGCCGAAAATACGGCCAAGACGGCTCAAAATCGAAACGCGACCGAGGTCCCTTCGCTCGCGATCTTTGGACCCGCAAAGAAAAGGATCGTCGCGGCGACGGCGGCATTCAGTCCGATCCCGAGGGCGATGTCGGCGCCGACCGCCCGGGCTCGGGACGCCGAGACGTCGTCGGGATCGCACGAGGGCATGCACGTGTCCTCGTACTCGCGGAAGTCGACGTACGACCAGACGCCGAGCACGCCTGCAACGCCGAGCGAAGCGAGACCGATGCTGCCGGCGACGATCGCGGGTACTGGATCTACCTCGAGCTGTGGCGGCGTCTCGTCGCGAGCCGCGAGCGGCGCCGAGATCTCGATCTCGATCGTGCGCGGCCCGTCGCCCGCGGCGACGACGACGTCGCGACCTACCCTGCGCTCGCCGGCGCGGACCTCTACCCTATGGGTACCCGCGTTGAGGAGGAGGCCGGCCGTTCGCTCGTCGCTCGTGAGAACGCGGGCACCGACCTTGATCTCGGCGCCGGCGACATCCTTCCCTCCTTCGCGAACGCGGAAGGACAGGCGCGGCCCTTTCTCCGAGAGCTCTGCGAGCGAGGTGCGGCAGTCGTTGCGAACGATCGCGGGGCACGCGTCGTCGGCGCACGACTTGAAGGCCTCGAGCGCGTCGGCGAAGCGCCCGTCCTGCCGCGCATCCATGCCCGCTTCGGCGGTTGTCGCGCACTTCTCGATCGGATCGGTCGAGTCGGCCCATGCCACGCCGCCCCACGCACACGCGATGAAGCACGCAAAGGCTTGCGCTGCCGGCAAACGGGCTCCCATCCGCGGCCAGCTTACTTGACGAGGCACTCTCGGCGGTACCGCTTCCGCCCGTCTGCGTCGTACGTGTACGGGTTGGCGCAGTTGACCGCCGGCTTGCTGGGCGGATAAGAGCGGATGGGCACGGCCGGCGCGGAGGCAGACGCAGCGGCGGTGCTCGTCGCCGACGCGATCGGAGGCGCGGCGGGCTCGACCGCCGGTCGAGGTGCGCTCGCGGGGGCGGAAACGGGGACCTCGTTCGCACTTCGCGCCGGTGTCGACACCGTGTCGCCCGTCGCCGCGGCGCTCGCCGGCTCACGACCGATCAAGAACGCCGATGCGACGGCCGCTCCCACGGCGCCCGCAGCGCCGAGCACCCACGCCGCGACGTTGCGGCGCCGATCCGGCACCGAGGGAGAGACAGCGTTCGCCTCGCCGCGCACTGCGGGCTCGGCGGCCACGCTTCGGGTCGGCTCCTCGGAGGTGCTCGGAACCGATTCGGGATCGACCTCACGCTCGACGGCGGCGATCGCGCGACGTCGCGCGGCGACCTCTTCGTTGCAGAGCGACTCGACCCATCGACCGACATCGGCGGGCTTCGCCACCGGCGCCGCGCGCGTCAATGCCTCGGCGAAGGCGAGCGCGTCCGGATAGCGAGCGCTTGGATCCCGCGCCAGCGCCTGCAGCACTGCCTCGTCGAGCGACGGCGGGATTTCTGCGCGATGCTTGCTCGGAGGGGACACCTCGGCCATGAGCACCCGACCGATGGTGGTCTTGTCGTCCTCGCCGCCGAACAGACGCTCCGAGGTCAGAAGCTCCCAAACGACGATGCCGGCGGCGAAGAGATCGGTGCGACGGTCGACCCCCTCTCCTCGCATCTGCTCCGGCGCCATGTAGGCGAGCTTGCCCTTCACCTGTCCGTCGCGCGTGGTCTGCACCCGTCCGAGCGCCTTGGCGACGCCGAAGTCGGCGACACGCGCGACGCCGTCGACGCCGACCAGCACGTTGTGCGGAGACACGTCGCGATGAACGATGCCGAGCGGGCCACCTGCCTCGTCGGTCGCCTCGTGCGCCGCGTGGAGCCCGCGCAGGACGTCGACGGCGATCGCATTGGCGACCGCGACGTCGATCGGCTCGTCGGACCGCCGGGCTCTCGCCATCAGCCTCGCGAGCGACTCACCGAGCACATGCTCCATGAAGACGACAAGCTCGCCCCCCTCGCTGACCACGTCGACCGTCTGGACGACGTTCGGGTGCTGTACGCGCGCACCGAGCCGCGCCTCGTCGACGAGCATGAGCGCGAGCTCGGCGCTGGCGAGCTCCTTGCGCAGCTTCTTCGCCGCGAGGGTGCGGCGAAACCCGAGCGGACCGAACAGGCGCGAAAGGTGGACGGTGGCCATGCCGCCGGCGGCGATTTGCTCGAAAACCACGTATCTTCCGATGCGTTCCGCCATCTCCGCGCGCGCCCGCAGCGTATCATTCGCCTGTCGCGTTTCGGCGCCGAACCTCCTTCGAATGATCGACCACGAACCTACCGGATCGATGTCCCGCGACGGCCCGCGCGACCGATCGGCGGCGCCGGACGCAGCGCTCTTGCTCGTCTTCGCGAACGGCTTCGAGCGCCTCGCGCGCGGCGTTCACCTCGGTGGCGGGCCGTGTGTGGTGGGTCGCTCGCCGGTTGGGGGCGGGCTCGCGCTCGACGTGCAGGGCCTCTCGCGCTCGCACCTCACCGTCGAGGCGAACGACGGCCGGTTCACGCTGAAGGACCTCGGCAGTCGCAACGGGACCTTCGTCGGCGGCAAGCGCGTCGAGCACGCCGAGCTGTCTCACGGCGACGTCATCCGCGCGGGGGATGCAGTCTTCGTCCTGGTGACTCGGGACGGAGCGCGCCATCTGGGCTTCTCTCTCGACGGCAAGAGCCGGGGCGACGTTCCCGCAATTCGCGTACGCGGCCTCGTCGGCGGATACGCCATGGCGCGTCTTTCACGCGAGGTAGAAGAAGCCGTAGCGTCGCGGCAGACCGTCCTCTTGTCCGGCGACACCGGCGTGGGCAAAGAGCTCGTCGCGCGCGGCGTCCACGAGATCTCGGGCCGAGCCGGGCCATTCGTCGCGCTGAACTGCGCGGCGATCCCCGAGGCGCTCTTTGAGAGCGAGCTGTTCGGCCACGTGCGCGGAGCCTTCACC
>JBGTSH010000176.1:0-21174 GCA_041940405.1 Polyangiaceae bacterium | reverse complement strand
CCATCAGCCAGACGGCGGAAGCGCGCTCCTCGTGGAACTTGGCCGCGACATCGTCGAGCATCGGCTTCATCAGTAGCACGAGCGGGACATTGGAGATCGCATTCGAGAGGAACATCACCACCACTGCCAGCAGGAAAGCATCAGAGAGGGACCCCAACGGCATGTGGTCCTCATCCCAGCCGATGATCGCATCCCAAACACACTTGGGTGTGCCTGTCCCTACGAGACCCTGGACCTGGACGTGGACCCCCAGAAGCGCTGGGACCACATCGTGCGCCCGCGCGCGCAGGCCCATCGAGAAGGCCGCTCCGCCGACGAGCACGGCTCGCGTCCGCGCCAGCACGCCGACCCGGTCGCGCTCGAGGAGCTTGTGCAGCATGGCCGGGACGACCGACAGGAGGCTCACGCGCTGCTGAAAGGTCGTCGCAATCACCTCGTCGGGATCGAAACCGGAGAGGAGCACCACCGCGGTCCTCGCAAGGAGCGAGCGGGTGAGGATCGAGAGGCCGCCTGCGTGGGCGAGCGGCATCGCGAGAAGCCAGCGGTCGTCCGGTACGAAAGGCAGGTTCTGGGCGTGCGCAGCGGCGCTCGCCAGGAACGCGCGCCGAGGCAAGAGAACCGCCTTTGGACGACCGCTGCTTCCCGAGGTGAAGAGGACGGCGGCCACGGCTTCGTCGTCCTGCGATCGAGGCTCGAGCGCGGCCGTCGCGTCGGGCGCGTGGCGCGACATGAGCTCGACGGGGTCGACGACGATCATGCTGTCCACGAGCGTCGAGAGCGCCGCGGTCTGCTCCGCGTCGGTCCAGCGCGGATGAAGCGGCACCATCGTGCGGCCGGTCGCAAAGAGCGCGTGGACGAGCGCGACCGTCGGAACGTCGCTCCGCGCGACGAACGCCACGGGCCCTGGCGGCAGACGGGCGAGCGACGACGCGGTTCGAGCGGTCATCGTCGCCAGATCGGTGAACGTCAGAGCGACGTGATCCGTGACGAGCGCCAGCGCCTGCGGCTTCTCTCTCGCGGCGTCGAAGATGCTCAGCGTTCCCAGAGAGTCCTCCCGGAAGAAGCCGAAACCACCCGATGGTACACCGACAGCTGTCCTTCGAGACCGAGGCCCGCCGCGGGAGAGGGCGCCGCTTCGAGCGGAGCGGTCCCGGAGAGCATCGCGCACGGAAGCGCGGGGAACGCCGCCAGGCCTGCATGCTCGTCGAGCCCGGCGACGTCCGCCTCGCAGGCGAGCGCGAGGGCGGCGGCCGCGGCTCGTGCTACGGGCCCTTCGAACGCGTGCGTTATCGTGACAGATCTGTCACTATTTCGCGCGCGCCGGGCCATGTCGAGGCACGCGCCGAAACCGCCGAGCACCGTGGGCTTGAGCACCACGCCGGCGCAAGCAGAGCTCTCCAGGAGCGCGTCCCGCAGCGACGGGTCGCCGAGCGTCTCGTCCGCCAGCCACGGGACGGGCATCTTGCCCAGCTGCGCAAGCGCGCGCCCCGAGCACGGCTCCTCGACGGCCTCGACACCGCATCCGGCGAACGCCTCGAGCCAGCGCGGCACATCCCGAGGATCGAGCACGCCCCCGAGGTCGACGCGCACACGAGCGCCGGGCCCCAACGCAGCGCGCAGTCGGCGCAGCGCAGCAAGGTCGCGCTCGAGATCGCATCCGGACGACTTCACCTTCACGAGCGCAGCCCCGCGGGCCAGCGCGCCTTCTGCGACGGGTGTCGGATCGGCGTCGAGCCCTCCCGCGAGGGCCCCGACGGGGACCGGCGCGCACGGCTCCGGAGCGCCGAGCAAGCTCGCTGCAGGAACGCCTTCGCGCCGGCCGCGCAGGTCGACGAGCGCGGTCTCCACCGCAAAGCGCGCCGACGGCGGCAGCGCACCCGAGGCTGCCTCGTCGAAGCCATCCGTCGCAGCACGCCAGGCGAAGCCCTCGAGCGCGGCGCCCGCGGCTTCCACCGTGTCCGGCGAGAAGCCCGGGAGCGGCGTCGCTTCGCCGAAGCCTACCGTACCGTCATCGTCCTCGAGGACCAGGAGCAGCCCCTCGCGAGTGCGCCACGACAGCCGAGAGCCACGGGCCCGCGCCGCGTCCACGGCGCCGCCCCAGCGAACGAGCCGCGCGCGAGCCAGCACGTCATCCTCCGGCGGCGATCCCCGCAGCGAGGAGCGCCGAGAACGCGAGCAAGATCTTGGCCTGTCGCGCGAGGAGCGGGTTCAGCTCGGCACCCTCGCGGGTCGCGAGGGCTCGGGTGATCCCCAGGCCGAGCGCGAGCGTGGGGAGCGCTACGAGGCTCGTCGCGGGGAGCCAGCCGAGGACGACGCCGACGATCGGGCCGAGCGCGGCAGCGGCGTGCAAGGCTACATGCTCGACCAAACCGAAGAGCCGCCCGTACCGCACGACGAGCGTTCGCTTGCCGGTTCGGGCGTCGCCCGCGCGATCGCGAACGTTGTTGATGACGAGCACCGCCGTCGCCAGGGCACCTACCGGGATCGACGCAGCGAAGGCTGCCGCAGGCGCCTGCGCCGCGGCCACCCAGGTCGTGCCCACCACGGCGACGGGACCGAAGAAGACGAAGACGAACACGTCACCGAGGCCGTTGTACCCGAGCGGATAGGGGCCGCCGGTGTACGCGATGCCGCTCAGGATCGACGCGATGCCGATCGCCACGATCACGGGGCCGCCGACGATGGCGAGGTAGATTCCGAGAAGCGTCGCGAGGCCGAAAGCGATCGCCATGCCGATGCGGACGGCCCCCGGCGAGAGCAACCCCTTCTGGACGGCGCGCGGTGGGCCGACGCGCTGCTCGTCGTCGGCGCCCTTCTCGGCGTCGAAGACGTCGTTGGCGAAGTTCGTTCCGATCTGGATGAGGAGCGCACCGAAGAGCGCGGCGAGCGCCGCCGGCCAGCGGACCGCATCGAGCGCGCTCGCGACCGCGGTACCCACGGCGACGGGCGCGACCGCGACCGGCAGTGTCGCCGGCCGCGACGCCATCACCCACGCTCCGAACGATCCCGGAAGGGGCAGCGCGCTCGTCATCGTGCCTCCGCCTCTCTACGTGGGGCTTGCGGCACGTGCGCGCGCACGAAGTCGACGGCAAGCTCGACGACCGTCGACGGGGCCTCGAGCAAGAGGTTGTGCCCGGCCCCGGGAACCACAGCGACCTCGGCACGAGGAAGCACGCCCATCGCCCGCCGGGCCACGTCGAGGGCGCGGTCGTCGAGCGCCCCGACGGCGAAGAGCGTGGGCACGGCGCTCTTCACGAGGCGCGGCAGGAGCGGGGGCATCGATCCGGTGCCCATCTCCGAGAGCGACCACGCGATCCCGGTCGGATCATGCCCGAGCCGGGCCCGTCGCTGCGCGGCGAGGACCTCGGCCGGGAGCATGGCCTGCGTGGCGAAGAGCGGCAGCGCCTGCCACGCGTCGACGAAGGCTTCGAGCCCGTGAGCATCGAGGTCGCGGATGAGCCCGGCCTCCCAGGCGAGGCGACGCGTTCGCTCGTCCTCGGACTCGAGGCCGGTGCTCGCGCCGATCGCCAGGACGGCGCGAACGCGATCCGGAAAGGCAGCCGCGAGCGCGAGCGCGAGGCGCCCGCCGAGCGAGTAGCCGAAGACGATCGCGCGGCGACCGAGCAGGTCGCGCCCGAGGCGATCGACGATCTCGTCGAACGAACGCGCGTCGGTGTGGCGCGGCTCCGATCCGTGGCCGGGCAGCCAGGGCGCTTCGACCGTGATCCCGAGCCCGCGGACCGCGGCGGCGACGCGCACCCACGACGCCGGCGAGCCGAGGAAGCCGTGCAGGCAGATGACCACATCGTCATTCATGCCCGCCCTGGCCCTTCCGGCCCCTGCCCTTCACGGATCGCTCGAACGATCCGCGCTCGCGCGGCGCGGCTCACCTCGTTCGGCGTCACCGCTTCGACGACGAGCGGCGCCTTCGACGCGAGGCCGCGCTCCAGTGCGGCGCCCAGCTCGACGCGCGTGCCGACACGGACGTGCTCGACCCCGAAGGCCGCGGCCGCGTGGCCGAGGAATCCCGGAACTGGAGGCGTCAGGAAGCGCTCCGCCATGTGCGCTCGTCCGGCCGGCGTGGATGCCAAGGGCAGCTCCTCGAAGATGCGACCGCCGCCGTTGTCCGCCACCACGCACAAGAGCGGTCCCGGCACCCTCGCGAGCACCGCGAGCGAGCCCAGGTCGTGCTGGGCGCTCACGTCGCCGATGAGCGCCGCCACGACCGCCCCGGGGGGTGCGGCGAGGCGGGCGCCGGCGGCCCCCGCGAAGAGGCCGTCGATCCCGGCCGCCCCGCGCTGGTGCAGGACGGTGACGTCACGCAGCGCCGCCGAGCCATACGCGCAAGCGTCCCGCACCGGCGTGCTGTTGCCGATGAACAGAACAGAGCCGTCAGCGAGCCGCGCGGCCAGATCGCGCGCCAGAGCGGGTTCGGTCATCTCCGCTGTCTCGATCTCGTGCGCGACGGCGCGGTCGATGCGGCGGCCGAGCTCGCGCATCCGATCGCGGTAGGCCGACCTCGATGCCGCAAGCGCTCCGCCTCCGAGCCGTTCGAGGCGCTCTGCCACCCGCCCCAAGACGATCGCCGCGTCTCCGCCGTAGAGCGTATCCGCGCCGCCGAAGGGATCCGATAGAGCGCGGCTTCCGACGAGCACGCGCGACCCACGGATCGAGGCGACGAACCTCGGGTAGCCGCCGGCGACCGGAGGTCGTCCGATCTCGATGACCAGCTCGGGCGGCTCGGCCGATCGAAGCAGGAGGTCGACCCCGCCCAGCGCGTCGTCGGGACCGCGCCCGAGAGCTCCGCTCGTGATCTCGGCGGCGATGCTCGCCTGCGCGGCTCGACCGAACGCCGCGACGTTGCGGCGCAGCGCATCGCGCCTCACGAAGATCGACTCGGCGGGCGGTCTTGCCATGGGCCCGACGACGACGAGCACGCTCGCAGCGCTGCGAACCCGATCGGCGAGATCTCGCACCGCTTCTTCGGACGGCTCGCTCAGCGGGAGAAAGAGCTTCGGGGTCGGCGCGGCGGCCTGCGCAGCGCGGCTCGGCGCATCCACCGGCTCGAGCGGTTTGCGGAAGCGAGCGTTGACGTGGACCGGACCGGCGTCGGGCGCGAGGCTGGCAAGCACGGCTCCCGCAGCCACACGGCCGAGGTGCGGGAGCATCGCTTCGTCGGGAACGCCGAGCTCGACGTAACGGCGTGCGTGCTCGCCGAAGAGCTTGATCTGGTCGATGGTCTGCGAGGCCGACGCGTGCTGGAGCTCGAGCGGGCGGTCGGCCGTGACGACGAGGAGCGGGATGCCCGCGGCGTCGGCCTCTGCGACCGCCGGGTGATAGTGCGCAGCCGCCGTACCCGAGGTGCAGACGAGCACGCTCGGCATGCCCGAGATCCGCGCCTGCCCGAGCGCCACGAAGGCAGCAGCGCGCTCGTCCACGACCGTCGTTGCGCGCACTCGCGGCTCTTCGGCCGCGGCAATCGCGAGCGGCGTGGATCGCGAGCCGGGGCTGAGGACCACCTCCCGAACGCCGCAATCGGCGAGCGCTGCGAACAGCGTTCGCGACCACTCCATGTGGAGCCCGCCGACGCTCATCACGCGCCTGCCTCTCGAAGGTGCGGCCGCGGCGCCTTGGGCGATGCAAAGGCGCCCAGGGCCCGCAGCATCGCGAGGAGCTTCGCGTCTGTCTCTTGCGCCTCCAGCTCGACGGCGCTGCCGCGGACGATCCCCGCGCCCGCGTAGGCGATCGCCCCGGCCGGGCCCATGAGAGCGCCGCGGAGCGCGACCACCATCTCGCCGTTCCCGCGCGCGTCGACCCACCCGATCGGCCCCGCGTAGAGGCCGCGCGGAACCGGCTCGGTCGCACGGATGAACGCCAGCGCTTTTGCGCGTGGGCTCCCGCCGAGGGCCGGCGTCGGGTGGAGCGCAGAGGCGAGGTCGAGCACGTGAGCCCCTTCGGGACGGCGCGCCACGATCGGCGTCACCAGGTGATGGACGAAAGGCAGGGTTCGCACCCGCGCGCCCTCGTGAAGGGCGTGCACGCCTGCCTGCTCCAGGCTCGCGGTGATCGCATCGACGACCCAGCGGTGCTCTTCGATGTCTTTCGGGCGCGAAAGGAGCCGAGCAGCTTCGGCGAGCTCCTGACCGCGACGCGGCTCTGTGCCGGCCACTGCCTCGGTACGGATCTCGGCGTCCTGCACCTTGATCAAGAGCTCCGGCGTCGCACCCACGAACGCAAAAGGCGCTCGACGCACGGCGTAGCGCACGGCGCCCGCCACCTCTTCCAGCTCTCCGAGCACGCCGGAGGCGGTCGCGTCGGAGTCGACCGAGACGGCACGCGCGAGCACTACCTTGTGCAGCTCGCCGCGGTCGATCGCGCCGAGAGCGTGCTCGACCGAGCGCTCGAAGGCGGCGCGTCCGTCCGTGATCACGCGGCCGCGCGGCCTGTGGCTCGCGCCTCTGGCGCCGGTCGCCAGAGCCTCGACCTCACCGGCGATCGCTGCGGGATGCGCGAGCTCCTCGCGCGAGAGGACGAGCCCGACCTCCGACCGGGAGCCGCCTCGCAACGTCAGCCGCGGCAACGCAAAGCGCGCCTGACCGAAGGCTTCGAAGGGGCCGAGCGCCGTGTCGAAGGAGATCGCTCCGAACAGGCGCGGGTCGGCGCCCGCCGTGCATTCCACGCGCTCCCAAAGCTCGGTCATCGCCGAGCGGACGATGGCGATGCGCCGATCCCCGCCCGCTTCGACGGCCGCGGCCTCACCGAAGGCGACGCAAACATCCGCGGAGAGCGCTTCGGCGCGGCGCGCGTCCCACACGAACGTCGCGTCCTCGCGCCCGGCCGCCGCGGCCGCGTCGATGGACGCCGGCACAGAGATGGCGACCAGATCGCGGCTCGTCCGCGACCGCGCGGCGCGGCGAATGGCTGCTTCGACGCGCAGGCGGAGGGTCATTCCGCTCCCTCCGGCTCCGCCGTCGGTCGGTGCCTACCTCGGTCTCGATGCTCGCACGCTCGCATCTCGCCCTCCGGTTTCATACGCCTGGATTCCTGGCTACGTAGAGGTGCGCGACGCCGAAGGTCAGCGGCTCGATCTTCTCGACCTGCCAGCCCGCCTCACGCATGCGCCGCCCGAACTCGTCCGCCGGTGGAAACGCAGCGATCGACTTCTGGAGGTACCTGTACTCGCTCGATCCGGAGAGGAGCCCGCCGACGAACGGCACGACGGTGTGCACGTGGATCTTGGCGAGCGCGCCCATCGCGCCACCCTCGGGCTCGGAGAGCTCGAGGATCGCGAGCCCTCCTCCCGGCTTGGTCACGCGCCGCATCTCGCGGAGCGCGGCCAACCGGTCGGGGACGTTGCGGATGCCGAACGCGATCGTGACGGCGTCGAACGACCCGTCCTCGAAGGGCAGGTGTTCCGCCTCACCCGGGACGAGCCGGATGCGCTCGGCGAGCCCGATCCTTTCGATCTTCCGCGCGCCGACGGCGAGCATCTTCTCGGAGGGATCGAGGCCGACGACGGTGCTTCCGCCGATGCGCTTGGCGATCTCGATCGCGAGATCGCCCGTGCCCGAGGCGACGTCGAGGACGCGCGCGCCCTCGGACAGGGCGAGCGCGCGCACCGTTCGCCGCCGCCAGGACACGTCGATACCGAGCGAGATGATCCGGTTGAGCAGGTCGTACCGCTCCGCGATGCCGTCGAACATCGCCCCGCTGCCCATGCGCTGCTCGGGGGACTTCGACTCTTCAGGTGTCGACGGGGTCACGTGGCACCACCCTTGAGCGACGCCACGATCTTTCCGACGCTGTCGGGATCGAGCGCCTGCGGGCCGTCGCTCTTCGCCATCGTCGGGTCGTCGTGCACTTCGATCATGACGCCCGCGGCGCCCGCCGCGAGCGCGGCGCGCGCCAGGGGCAGCACCAGCTCGCGACGGCCCGTCGCGTGCGACGGGTCGACGAGCACCGGGACCTTGTGGACCTGAGAGAGGAGCGCGACGGCGCCGAGGTCGAGCAGGTTTCGCGTCGACGGATCGAAGCCGCGGACGCCTCGCTCGCAGAAGACGACGCCGGCGGCGCCGTGGGCGAGGAGGTACTCGCCGGCGAGCAGCCACTCTTCGATCGTGGCCGCCATGCTCCGCTTCAGGAGCACCGGCTTCTTCGCGCGGCCGACAGCCTTGAGGAGCGAGAACGCCTGCATGTTCCGAGAGCCGACCTGGAGCAGCTCGGCGTGCTCGGCCACCTCGTCTACGTCGGACTCGCTCAGCACCTCGGTGACGACCTTCATTCCGGTGCGATCCGCCGCGCGGCGCAGCCAACCCAGGGCCTCTTTGCCATGGCCTTGGAACGCGTAGGGGCTCGTCCGCGGCTTGAAGGCGCCGCCGCGAAGAAAGCGAACCCCGCGCTCGGCGAGCTTCGTCGCGATGCGCCCAATCTGCTCCTCGGACTCGACGGCGCAGGGCCCGGCGATCACCGTGGGTCGCTCGGGGCCGACGGCGACGCCGGCGATCGAGATCTCGGAGCCGAGGACGTCGACCCTCGGGTGGGTGGAGGCCGGAGCGCTGACGCTCGAGACGCCCGGCAGACGCTCGACGCTCGCCGGATCGACCAGCGCCGAAGCGTCGCCGACCACGATGTGCACGTCGCCCGTCCGCGATCGCTCGACGCTGCCGACCCAGAGGCCCAGGCCGGCGAGCTGCCCTTTCACGGAATCCAGATCCGCTCCATGGCTCAGCGTGACGATCATGTCATTTCCTCCTCGCGGCGATGGAGCTCGCCACCGCCGACAGCGCACCGAGCGCCGGCCTTTCGCCCATGTTGGGCTGACCGGCGAGCTCGGAGAGCGCCTTCTCTGCCTCGGCCACGAGGCTCTCTGCGAGCCTCTTCGTATCCTCTACCGCGCCCGTCTCGCGCATCGCCGCCGCCACGCGGCCCGCGAGATCCGCGCCGACCCCACCCTGCTCGAGCGCCGCAGCGAGCTCGGCGCGCAGGCCCTCTTTGCGGTCGAGCACCAGCGAGAGCGGGTACGTCGCCTTGCCCTCGCGCAGATCGCCGAAGAGCTCCTTGCCGAGCTTGTCGGGATCGCCGTCGACGTCGAGGAGGTCGTCCGTCACCTGGAAGGCTACGCCGAGCTTGTCGCCGAAGACCTCGAGCAAGCGGCACGAGCGGTCATCGAGCCCACCGGCGCGCGCCCCCGCGAAGAGCGACCACCGGAAGAGCGACGCCGTCTTTCCCTGCACGACCCGCATGTAGTCGCTCACCGTTCCATCCAGCTTCCCTCGCCTATCCAGCTGGAGCGCCTCGGCGTCGAGCATCTCCGTAAGGACGCCGAGCGCCCGATCGAGGACGTCATGGAGGCCGGTACGCCGGACCCGAACGAGCGCCTCGACCAAGAGCCAGTCACCCGCGAAGATCGATGCCGCGTTGCCGTAGATCATCCGCGCTGCGGGGGCGCCCCGGCGGCGCTCGCCGAGATCGACGACGTCATCGTGGAGGAGGGTCGCCGCGTGCACGAGCTCCGAAGCGACGGCGAGGTCACGCGCTGCGGGTCCGAAGCCGGAGCCGACGCGTGCCGCGAGCGCTACGCAGATCGGCCGGAGCCGCTTGCCGCCGCCCGCGATGAGGTGCCGCGCGCTCCGGTGCGTCGCCGTGGGTGCGAGCTCCAGGGCCGTGAGATCGGCCTCGATACCGGCGAGATCCGTCTCGAGAAAGGCCCGAAGCTCGCCGAGCCGCGCTTCGGCGCCGTCGGGGCCGGCGCGCCGTACCGCAGACTCGAGCGAGCCGAAGACCCGAGGCCGCGCCTCGAGGCTCGGTGCCGGACCCGCTGCGAACAGGACATTGGGAGACGAGGTCATGCGCTGCGCCCTCCGGAGCCGGAGCCGAGCCGGCCGCGTGCGATCGACAAGAGGTTGCCGAACTTCTGGAAGTCGGCGCGTTGGGAACGGATGAAGGACTCGAGCACCGACTCGGCGACCTGAGCGAAGGCCGAGAGGCGCCGGATTCGCTCGACGACGTGGGTGCGGCGCGGCGACTTCTGCGCCTCTTCCGCCTCGGCGGCAGCCTGATCGAGCCGGCTGCGCACGCTCTCGGCGAGGAAGCGTTCGCGCTCGCTGACGACGCGCGAAATCATCTTCCAGAAGTCGGTCTCGGCCTCGAAGTACTCGCGGCGCTCGCCCGGCTTCCACACGCGGCGGGCAACCCCCCAGCGTTGGAGCTCGGCCAAGGTCGTCGAGACCGCGCCCGCGGACATGCTGAGACGATCGGCGATCTCGGCCGCCGGAAGCGGCCCCGTGTCGAGGAAGAGTACCGTCCACACGCGCCCGAGCGCCTTGCGGAACCCCCAGTGCTCGATCACGTCGCCGATTGCATCCGCGGCGAGGAGCTCCGCGTTGTGAATCGGGTCCGACATCTGTTCCTCCGCAAACGATTGTTCTTAACAATCCGAAGTTTCAGATTGTCCTGAAACTTCTGTAGCGACGAGCCGGACGTCCGTCAAGCGGCTCGGGCCTCGAGGAGTGAGCCGCCCCGCGCTGTTGGCGCGTCATCCATGGAGTCGTGAAACCGCTCGCCCCCTGGCGCGTACGTTGGTGACCGAACGTGCCCCAGCGGGCGCGCATGGTGTATGCCTTTGCCCCCCAAAGGGAGGACCGAAGATGGATCTTTCGAAGACGATTGCGTTGTCGGCTGCTGGTGGTCTCGTGATGGGTCTCGTCGGCTGTGGCGGCGGGGCCCAGGGCTCGGAGCAGCCGGCTGCCGATTCGACGGCGGCACCTGCCGACGCGCCCGCGGCCGCCGAAGGCGGCGCCAAGGAGTGCTGTAAGGGCAAGAACAAGTGCAAGGGCAAGGGCGGCTGCAAGGTCGAAGGCGCCAACGAGTGCAAGGGCATGAACGAGTGCTCGGGCAAGGGCGGCTGCAAGACCGGCGAGTGCGCCTGACGTCTCGCTCACGCTGAAACATCCGAAGCGGGCAGGGAGCCTCTCCCTGCCCGTTTTGCCGTGCTAGGTCAGTCACCATGTCCGACAGAGCCCGCCTCGGCCTTCCGGATCTCGGCATCGGCGTCGGGCTGCGCGTGCCGCACTACGAGCACATCTTCGAGAAGCGGCCCAAGGTCGACTGGTTCGAGATCATCAGTGAAAACTTCATGGTGCCGGGCGGCCGGCCGATCGCGAACCTCGATCGGGCGCTCGCCGACTACCGGCTCGTGCAGCACGGCGTCTCGCTCTCACTGGGGAGCGCATCGCCGCTCGACTGGGATCACCTGAAGAAGCTCAAAACCCTCCTCGCCAAGGTGCGCTCGCCTTGGGTGAGCGACCACCTGTGCTGGACGGGCTCGGACTGTCTGAACCTGCACGATCTCTTTCCGCTGCCGTACACGGAAGAGGTGGTCGAGTACGTCGCCGAGCGCGCGCGCATCGTGCAGGACTTTCTCGAGGTGCGCTTCGCGATCGAGAACGTCTCGTCGTACATGACCTACACCGCGAGCAAGATGACCGAGTGGGAGTTCGTCTCGGCGATCGCCGAAGAGGCCGACGTCGGCATCCTCCTCGACGTGAACAACATCTACGTATCGTCGCAAAACCACGGCTTCGATCCGCTCGCGTTCGTCGACGGCATCCCCGCCGAGCGCGTCGTGCAGATCCACCTCGCCGGCCACACGCGCTTCGAGAAGTACCTGCTCGACACGCACTCGGGCCGCGTCATCGACGAAGTGTGGGCGCTCTACCACCGCACCATCCAAAGGTGCGGCAGCGTCTCGACGCTCGTCGAGTGGGACGACGACATCCCCCCGTTCGAAGAGCTGATGGCCGAGGCCGAGAAAGCCAGGCAGGCACGTGACCGCGCGCTCGAGGCTCGAGCAGCATGACGCAAGCGTCCGAGCCGCAAGCTCCCGCGGGCCTTGCCGAGGTACAGTCGTTCTTGACGCGCGTGCTCCGGCGCTACGAGCCGATCCCCGGCGATGCCGAGCTCGAGGCGAGCTGCGCTCGGTTCGTCACCGGCAACGCTCGGGTGACCCCGGCCGAGCAGGTGGACATTTATCGCCGCCAGTACTGGCTCCGGCACGACGACGCGCTCCTCGACGACTACCCCGGCCTCCGGCACATCCTGGGCGAGGACGTCTGGGAAGCGCTCGTTCGCGCCTATCTCGCGGCGCATCCGCCGACGTTCAGCTCCCTGCGCGATCTCGGCCACGCGATGGCCGACTTCGTCTCGACGTGGGACCGCCTCCCCGCAGGACGAGAGGCGATCGCGCGCTCGATGGCGCGTTACGAGCGTGCCTTCGTCGACGTCTTCGACGGCGCCGAGCCACCCCCGCTCTCTGCCGAGCGCCTCGGCGCCCTCGCGCCCGGGGACTGGGAGCGCGCACGCATCGTCCTGTCTCCGCTTGTCGTGCGGATGAAGCTGTCACACCCGGTCCACCTCTTGCGCAAAGCGGTGCGCGGCGGCGAGTCCCCCGCCCTGCCCGACGCAAGCGAGATCACGGTCGCGCTCTTCCGCAAGGACCTCATCGTCTGCTTCGACGAGCTCTCCGCCGATCAGAGCGCTCTCTTGGACGCGCTGGACGGCGGGGCCTCGCTCGTCGCGGCGTGCGCTCGCGTGGCCGAGAACAAGACGCCTGAAGAGGGCGCAGCCCTCGCGTCCGACGTCGGTGCCTGGTTTCGAAACTGGGCGGCGTCGGGCTTCATCGCCGACGTGGTGGTGCCATGAGCGTCGTCCACCAAGAGTCGTTCGTGATCTCGACGCGCGGCCGCGAGCAGCCGTTCTACGATCTCACCGATCGCGTCGCCGAGATCATCTCGCGCTCCACGATCGGCACCGGCACCTGCACCGTGTTCGTCCAGCACACCTCGGCGAGCCTGGTCATCCAAGAGAACGCCGATCCCCGCGTCCTCGTCGACCTCCAGAAGTGGATGAGCGATCGCGTTCCCGAAGGTCCGTTCTACGTGCACGACGACGAGGGCCCCGACGACATGCCGGCCCACATCAAGAGCGCCATCACCAAGACGAGTGAGGTCGTCCCAGTGACCGCCGGCAAGCTCGCGCTCGGCACCTGGCAGGCGATTTATCTATGGGAGCACCGGCGCGCGCCACACCGGCGCACCATCGTCGTCACGGTCATCGGCAGCCGCTGACGCTCGCCTAGGCCGAAGGGCCGGCGAGGGCCTTCTCCATCGCGCCGCGGACGTCCGCCATGAGCTCTTTGCGTCGCGCTTGGCCGTACGCCGGCGCGTCGACGGGCGGAAGGATCGTGACGATGACGTTGCTCCCTTGGTGCACGACGAAGCTGTCATGCGCCATGATCCTCTCGGTCCCCTGGACCACCATGGGAAGGATGCGCACGCCTGCGTCGAGCGCGAGGTGAAAGCCCCCGGACTTGAACTTGCCGAGCGAGCCGTCCTTGCTTCGCGTCCCCTCGGGGGCGATCCAGACGCGCGTCCCCTCGGCGAGGAGCTTCTTGCTCTCCTGCAGGCTCTCCACGGCGCTCCGGCGGTTCGCGCGGTCCACCTTGATGAAGCCCGTCTTGTGCATCGCGCGACCGAAGAGCGGAACGCGGAAGAGCTCCTTCTTTGCCACCATGCGCATCCGCCCCGGCACAGCACAGAACGCGGCGGGGATGTCGTAGTAGCTCCGGTGGTTGGACATCACGACGAGGGCTTCGCCGTGCGGGATGTTGGACGTTCCCCGGACGTGCAAGGTCACCTTCGCGTCGCGGAGGATCTCTCTCGCCCACCAAGCGAGGCGCTCGTCGACCTTGTCGAGCGACACGCCCTCTTTCGAGAACGTGTCGGCCACGGTGGCGACGACGATCTTGGCGGTCAGCCGCGTCGCCCGCAGCGTGTCGAGGACTGTCATTCCGTTGGGTCCCTGGACGGATCGAAGAGCGTCCTAGGGCTGATTGAAGAGCAGCGAGTACGTTCCCTCTTCGCCCATCGTGCCGTCGACCCAGAGGTAGACGGTGCCGGTGCCGAGGCCGTTGAGCGTTACCTGGGAGTTCTGCGTCATGTTCGGGTTGTTGCAGGCGAGCTCGCTGGTCACGTCCTCGCACGCGGAGCGCACGTTCATGACGGAGTTGTAACCAGCCGTGTTCTGGAACGTGTAGTTCCCGCCGGAGACGGTGACCGCGTACACGACGTCCGGACCGAAACCCGCGGTCGAGAGGCACTGCGCGTTGCTCGCGTAGTCGATCGTGCTGCCGACCGCGCGCATGTCGACGCCGCCCTCGAGGAGGTACGGAACCGGATCGCTGCAGTCCTCGCCCGTGGAAAGGTCGAGGTTCAGATCGAAGTTGCCCGACTGGCCGCCCCAGCCGTCGACGACGAGGTAGATCGGGATGTTGGGGACGATGCGCGTCGAGATGATCTCGCCGCCGTTTTGGAAGTTGTCGGAGCAGAGCGTCTGCGAAGCCTGCTGGTCGCACTCGCTCCGGAAATAGATCATCGAGTCGTAGCTGGTCGTCGCCGTCGGGAGCCAGGCGGTGAGGATGCCGGCCGCCGTCGGGGTGATCTCGTAGACGATCTCGGGACCGGTGCCGTTGTCGCAGCCGTTCGACGTCTGCGGTTGCATGTTGTCGGCGCCCGCGGTCGTACCCGAGATCACCGTCGTACCGAGGCCGAGCGAGATGGGGATCGGGTTCGTGCACTGAACCGGTTCGGGGAAGCAGAACGCGTCGCAGCCGTCACCGTCGAAGGTGTTGCCGTCGTCGCACCCCTCGTCCGGCTCCTGCGTGCCGTTGCCGCACTCGGGCTCGCAGAACGAGTAGTCGACGGAGCAGCCGGCGGTGCAAAACGCGCCTGCCGGGTTCACGTAGCCGAAGTCGGTGCAGTCGTGGCCGCCGAGGTTGTTGGTATCGCACTCCTCGCCGGGGTCGACGTTGCCGTCACCGCAGAAGGCCATCCCGGTCGTGGTGACCGTCGTCTGGCCGGTGGTGACGGTCGTCATCGATGATGTCGTGGTCGTCATCGATGACGCCGTGGTCGTCGTCGTCATCGACGATGCGGTCGTCGTGGTCGGCGAGGTGGTCGTCGTGCTCATCGACGTTCCGGTCGTCGACGGCGTCCCCGCGCCTGCGCCGCCGTTGCCCGAGCTCGCGCCGCCGGTGTTGTTGAACACGTCATCGACGTCGGCGGAACAACCGAAACCCCACGCGGTGATCGCGATCAAGCAAGCCAGTCGGCGCATGGCCGCGGATCGTAGATCAGGCGGGGGTCATTGCGGTAGCGGCCCGCGTCGTCCGCGAGGCGCAATCTCGGCGTCGGGCCCCTTGGCGAGCTCCCACCGAGGGCCGGTCCGCTCGCGGAGGGTCCAGGCAAAGAGCGCCTCGGCCCACATCGCCCCGCCCTCCTTGGTCGGATGGATCTTGTCCTCGCGGCGGGGGATGAACTTACCGACAACGACGTCGGTCTCGAAGAACCGGCAGGGCGCGACCTTGGGCGCAACCGCATCGAAGAGCCCCGACTCCTCCATCCAGAGGGGGGGCGTCGTCCAGACGCAGGGGCGGTTGCCGATCGCCTTCACGATCCGCTCGGCGGCGCGCGCCTGGACGTCCAGGTGCTTCGAGCCGATCTCGTTGCCGCCGAGGGTGACGATGACGAAGTCGGGCTGGGTGGACGCGACGAGCTCGGGCATCCGCTTCGCCCAGTCGAGGCTGTTGGTGCTGTGCTCGGCTCGAACTTCGTACCGAACGTCGAAGGGGCCGAAGAGCTCGCGGAGGCGTTGGGTCAGACCGCTATGGACGAAGGAGTCGCCGACGTGGAGCACGACGGTCCCCTTCGGAGGCGGCGGCGCCTCGGGCTTTGCTGCCGCCGAAGCGGGGCTGGTCGGGGTCGAAGGCGGCGCGGCTTTCGCGCTGGCCATCACGGCTGCGGGGGCACCGTCACCATCCGCCGAGGCGCCCTTCGATTGCGGCGCGACGTCGGAAGCGCCCGCCGGGGCGCCGGGGCCCGGCGCGCAACCGACAGGCGCGATCATCAACAGACTTGCGAGGATGGCTGCGCGCTGCACGCCCGAGAGCATGCCCTCGCCCGCTCCCGGAGGGAAGTTTTGGGGCCGCCGCGATAGCGGGGTGACCGGGCGCGTACTATACAATCGTCTCGCACCATGACGTTTCGACTGTTCGGCTACGACGTCGAGATCACCCTGAGCTTCCTGCTCTCGGCGGTGATGCTCGGGTACTTCTGGTACCCCAACGACCCAAAGCAGATCCTGATCGTCGTGCCGGTCACGCTGGTCGGCGTTCTGGTCCACGAGCTGGGCCACGCGCTCGCGTTCAGCCGGTACAAGGTAAGCTCCTCGATCCGGCTGCACTTCATGGGCGGCGTCACCATGCCGAACATGATTCTGCCGCTCTCGAGACCGGCGAACGTCCTGATCTCGTTTGCGGGACCGCTGGCGGGCTTCATCCTCGGCGCCATCTGCGTCGCGATCGGGATCTTCTTCGCCCCCACGCACGAAGGTTTCAAGGACGCGATCTGGCTCTCCGCGCAGGTCAACATCCTCTGGAGCATCTTCAACCTGGTGCCCGTCCTGCCGCTCGACGGCGGTCACATCCTCGAGCACATCCTCGGGCCGCGTCGCTACCGCTGGACGCTGGGCATCTCCGGCGTCGTCGGAGCGGGCCTCGCCGTTCTCTGCGCCGTCTACCTGAACAGCATCTTCGCTACGTTCATCCTCGCTACGGCGGCGTTCCAGTCGTTCATGCGCCTACGCGACGTCCAGTCGGCGGTCCGCGCATCCGGCGAGGCGATCCGCGAGCGCCGCGAAGCCGGGCACGATGCGGTTCATCCCGATCTCGAGCGTGAGCTCCGCCAAGCGCGCCGCGCGCTCGACGAGGAGGATTTCGACACCGCAGAGGCGCTGGCCCAAGCGATCGCGGACGGCAAGTCGACCTCGGGGGTCAAGGCAACCGGCGCTGCGCTGGGCGAGGCGCTCACCATCCTCGGCTGGGCCGAGATCGGTCTGGGCCGTCCGGGTCGCGCGGCCGACGCATGCGAGCGGCTCGTCAAAGCGAAAGCCCCAGGCGACGCTGCGCTGTTCGCCGCCGTCGCGCTTCACAAGGGTGAGACGCAGAAGGCTCGTTCGCTGCTCGAGGCAGCCCGCGCCGCAGGCGATCCGCGCAAAGAGGTCTTCGGTCCGCTGATCCGCATCCTGCTCGAGCAGGGTGAGACGGCGCGCGCCGCGGCCGTCGCGCTCGATTCGTTCGATGGACTCTCCGAGGACGACGCTCGGACCGTGGCGAAGCTCGCGATGGACGCCGGCTCGGACACGTGGGCCGGTCGCCTCTATGAAGCCGTGTTCGAGCGCGGTCGTTCGGCCGAAGACGGCTTCGAGGCTGCCCGCGCGTTCGCGCGCGGCGGCGATCCCGAGCGCGCGCTGAGCCTCCTCAGGTCTGCCGTCGGCGCGGGCTTTCAGGACGCGGATCGCGCCTACGGAGACGACGCCCTCGGCAAGCTCGCGCTGGACAACATCCTCCGGCGACCGTCGTGACGCTCGAGCTTCGCGTCCGGCGAGTCCGGCCGTGTGACGCTCCTCTTCCCGCCTACCAGACGGCCGGGAGCGCCGGGATGGATCTGTCCGCCGACGTGCCGGAGCCCGTCGTCATCCGACCGGGCGAGCGGCGTCTGATTCCGACAGGCCTCGCCATCGCCCTACCTGCCGCTCACGAGGGGCAGGTGCGACCGCGGAGCGGCATCGCGCTCAAACATGGGATCACCGTCCTGAACGCGCCGGGAACCATCGATGAGGATTACCGAGGCGAGGTGTCCGTGCTCCTCATCAACCACGGGCAAGAGCCGTTCGTGGTGGAACGCGGCCTGCGAATCGCGCAGCTCGTGGTCTGCCCGGTGACGAAAGTGGCGCCTGTCCTCGTCGAAGAGCTCGACGATACAGAGCGTGGCGCGGGCGGATACGGCTCGACAGGGCGCTGAGCTCTCGCCTGGGCGGACACTAGGGCCTCCGTGCGGAGCCTTCGCCGCTGTGCCTACGCCCGACGGAACCCTGCTCGTCTGACACGAGTGTCAGGGGCTCGAGCCCCTGAAACCCCTCGTGTTCGGCAAATCTCAGGGCCGCCGGGCGTGGCACGGATGATGAAGAAAGCCGGAGCGCTTGGCTTGACGCCTCCGTCTGGAGGACGCTTCGCTTACTGGGTTGTCCACGACGTGGGGCGAGGTGCCGGGCCTTCGAACCATCCGGCGCCTCGCTCCGCGTCATGGCGTTCCTCTGTCCCTACTCGATGCCCCCAAACCAGCACTCGGGGAGAGCTTTCGCATGCTGAGATCTCGCGCTCTCGCACTCCTTTTGCCTCTCCTCGCGGCTTGCGGCGACGGCGCCGATTACGGCGGCCAGGCCGACGCTCCCGATGACAGCGGACCGCCCGGTCCGCCCAGCACGCCTCCTCCGACCGGCAGCAAGTGGCAAGGGGTCGAGGTCACGGGAGAGTGCGGGCGCACGAAGCTGGCCTTCGTCCTCGTGGACGAGGTCTGCGGCGGGACCGACGACCCCGCGTACATGGACTACTTCCACGCCCCGATCATGCGTGACGGCGCGCTCGTCGGAAACGATCTCTTCGCCGTCGACGCGACCTACCTCTGGGTGCTCGACACCTCGGTGCCGGATCAGATCCAGCGCAAGGCGCTCCTCGCCGGCTTCGGTCAGCCGCTCGCCGTCGCGACGCACGGCGGGCTGCTCCTCATCGCAGCGGGTGACGAAGGGCTCCTCGTCGTCGACCCCTCGAACCCGACGAGCCCTGTCCGGGTCGCGACCATCGACATGCCCGGCCCCGCGCTCGACGTCTTCGTCGACGGCGATCGCGCCTTCGTCGCGACGGGCGCCGGCGGCGTGGCCGTCGTCGACCTCATCGCAGGCGCGGTAGAAAAGACGCTCGAGGTTCCGGGCTTCGCGGCGGCCGTCGCCGCACGGGGCGGCCTCGCCTATGTCGCCGCCTGCGACAACTTCGCGATCATCGACGTCGCCTCGGGTGCGGTCGTCGGTGAGACTTGGGTCGTCGGCAACACGCAGCAAGGGATCATCGTTGCCCCCGCGAAGGACGTCGCGCTCGAAGGTGACGTCGCCTTCGTCGCCGCAGGTCGCTACGGCGCGGTCGCGATCGACATCGCGTCGCCGGCGACGCCGAGCATCATCGGCAACTGCACGGAGCAGACGGATCTGACATTTTACGCGAGCGGCGTGCGCCAAGAAGGCGACCAGCTCTACATCGCGGGCGGCGAGTGGGGCATCAAGCCGATCGACATCTCGAACCCCGAAGCAAGCTGCACGATCGACGTGAGCCCGGTGCTTCCTCCGTTCCCCGAGGAGGGCGGCGAGTGCACGGTCGAGCCGCCGTGGGACGTGCTCCCCTGGACCGAGACGTGGGCGCCGCCGCCCGTGCCGCCCGAGGGACGCGATCCGGTCCAGACCCTCCCCGTCCCCGGCCGCGTGTTCGCGTTCGGCGACGCCACCCGCATCGGCCTGCGTGCGATCGACATTCGCGACACCACCGACGTGATGCTTCCGAAGATCGGCCGATACAGCGAGCCCCGCTTGACCGAGGGGATCGCGACGAAGGGCGATCGCGTTCTTCTGGCCGGCAAGAAGGGCGGCCTCTACCGAGTGATCGCCGATCAGCTCGTCCTCGAAGAAGCGATCCCCGCGGCGGCGACCGCACGGGCGGCCGCGTTCCTGGGCGACGGCCGCTGGGTGCTCGGCTCGCCCGATCCCGAGAGCGGCGGCGGCAACATCCACATCGAGGGCAACGCGGCGCCGCTCCCCGTTCCGGTGACCATCTGGGCGGGCGGCATCGCTGCCAAGGCCGACACCGTCTACGTGCCCATCCCCCAAGGCGCGATCGGGGTGAGCGCCGACGGCGCGCAGACCCTCTTCGAGAGCGGTCGAACGGCCGAGCTCCCGCAAGCGATCGCCGTCGGCGAAGAGCACCTGCTCCTCGCCGCGCCCGAGTGGGTCGACGCTCTCTTCGTGACGCCTGCCGAAGCGACGCCGCTCGGAGACAACGGCGTCTTCGACGAGGACGACGTCTACGACGTCGGTCTCTGGCAGTCCGCCCTGCCCCGCCGTGTCCTGCTCGAGACGAGCTACGGACCGATCGAGGTAGCTTCGATCGGCGGCCACGCCGGGCTGACCTTGCACGAGCTCGCGCTCACCGTCGCGCTGCCCTCGGGCGACTACGTCGCCGGCACGACGGACGGTGAGAACGTCTACGTCGTCTCGACCGACCGCGGTAGATATCGAACGATGCTCGTGACGGTCTCTATCTCCGACACACCGACCGTCACCGCGGTCACCAGCTTCACCGGCATGGGCACCGGCATCGCGGCCCAGGGCGGCCGCCTCTACCTCGCGGACGGCGATCGGGGCGTCCGCATCTACGACACTGCATCGGGATCGCCTGTCGAAATCGACGTCCTCGAGCTCGGAGGTCAGCCGTGAGCGCCGCCACCTTCCGCCCCAAGAAGCTTCTCTGGCCCTTGCTCTTCGCGGGCGTCGCCGCTGCGTCCTCCTCGGGCTGCGAGATCGCGCTCATCATCGCCGCCACCGCCGATGACGACGACGGCTGCTACGACTGCAGCTGCTACGGCGACTGCTGGACGGACGACGGCGACACCCCGCCGCCGCCCACGAGCAACACCCCCACGATGGAGATCGACGTCCCCGACTGGCCTCCGGTCGGTCCCGACGGTCAGGTCGAGGTAATCGCCTCGATCCCGGCGGCCGGCGCTCGCCTCCTCGATGCTCGCTTCTTCTTCCGCGACAGCGTCACCAAGTCGTTCGGCAATGCCCAGACGGGCGTCGTCACCGCGTTCGGAGACGAGCTCGGCGAGGGCCTCGGGACGCTCACCGTCGAGGTCAACGCGTCGAACGGAACCGGCGCTCGCAAAGAGGTCACGAACTTCCTCGTCGACCTGACAGCTCCGTCATCTTACGCCGACGACACGATTCTGCCGGCACAAGGCGCGGACCTCTACTTCTGGATCGCCGACGCCTGGGTCGTCTCCGGGTACGAGCTCGTCGTCGGTGGCAAGTCGTTCACCGAGACGCTCGAGCCCGGCATGGTGATGCTGGTGGCAGCCGGCGAGCGCCTTGCGGCCGATGGCGTGATCGTTCAGGGCAGCACGCGGATCGACCTGTCGCTGCTCACCGGCGAGAGCGCGCCGCAGGATGCGGCGCTCGATG
>JBGTSH010000175.1:0-21188 GCA_041940405.1 Polyangiaceae bacterium | reverse complement strand
CATCGTTAACGCCGCCGCGCACACCGCTGTAGACAAGGCCGAGAGCGAGCCCGAGAATCGCGCCGCGACCCTCCGCGAAATCGCCGAAGTCCTCGACCGCGAGCTCGGCCGGCCGGCCGAGGCCGAAGCGGCGCTCCTTCGGGCGCTCGCCGAGACGCCGGAAGAGGGCTCGCTCCACGACGAGATCGTTCGGCTCGCGCACGTCTCTCCGGGCGCCGAAGGCGGGGCCGGCGAAGGCTTCGCCCGGTACGGCGACGCGCCCGCCGAGCGGGCGGCGGACAACACCGATCCGTCCGTGGCGCGCGGTCTCTGGATGCGCCTCGGTCGCATCGCCGAGGAGAACCTCAAGGACGAGAAGCGAGCCGCCGACGCCTACGCGAAGGCGCTCGAAGGCGCCGAGGGGGACGAAAACGAAGCTGCGATTCTCTCGAGCCTCGATCGCCTCTACGAGAAGCTCGAAGACTCGAAGGCGCTCGCCGACGTCATCGAGCGTCGCGTCGCCGTCGAACCAGAAGCGCAGCAAGCCGACCTCTACGTTCGCCTCGCCCGCCTCCAGATCGGGGCGTTCCGGGACCCGAACGCGGGCCTCGGGTCGCTCCGTAGCGCGATCGAGCGAGAGCCGGGCAACGCCGCCGCGGCTGCAGAGCTCGAGAAGCTCACCGGCGATCGGACCCTCTTCGAAGAGGTCGCCGAGACGCTCGAGTCGGTCTACCGCCAGGCCGGCGACAACAAGGCGCTCGCCGCGCTCTTCGGCAAGCGCATCGCGTTCGCCTCGAGCGCGTCGGACCGCCTCAAGCTGCGGCTCGATCTCGCCAAGGTGTACGAGGATCGTGCCAGCGACCCCAAGGCTGCGCTCGAGGCGCTGCTTGCAGCGCTCGAAGACGACGCCGCCGACTCCGAGGTGCTCTCGGAGATCGAGCGCGTCGCCACCATCGTGCAAGGCTTCGAGGACGCGGCGACGGCGCTCGAGAAGGCGACCGAGAAGGCCAGCGATCTGCCGCCCGAGACGGCGAGCGATCTCTGGATTCGCGCCGCGATGTGGCGAAAGGACAAGCTCGGCGATCCGACAGGCGCCGAGCGCGACTTCGAGAAGGCGCTCGAGCACGACCAGCAGAATGAGGTCATCCTGCGCTCGATCGAAGAGATCCAGCGCGCGGCCGGACGCGAGCGCGATCTCGTCTCGACGTTGCGCCGCCTCGCCAAGATCGACGGCATCAGCGGCGCGGTCGAGCTGCGCCGTGAAGCCAAGACCATCGCCGAGGAGCGCGCCGACGACCCGGCGCTCGCCGAGGCGATCCTTCGCGAGATGATCGCCGCCGACGAGGCGGATGGTTGGGCGCTCGGCGAGCTGACCCGGCTACGCAAGAAGGCCGGCGACGCGCAAGAGACCTACAAGCTCCTCGTCCGCCGGACCGAGCTCGCAGCCGACGGCGAGACGATCCGATCGCTGAGGCACGAGGCCGCGATCGTCGCGCGAGAGGACCTCAAAGACCTCGTCTCGGCGATCGACCTCTACGAACAGATCTTCGAGGACGTCCCGACCGACGAGAAGGCGCAGGCGGCCCTCTTCGAGCTCTACGAACAGGCCGGCAAGAAGAAGGAGCTCCTCAAGCTCCTCTCGCGCCTGGTCGACGTCGCGGACGACGTGCAGAAGCGCTCCAGCCTGCGCCTGCAGGCGGCGCGCGTCTCCGACGAGCTCGAAGCACCCAGCGACGCGATCGATCAGCTCGTCGCCATCCTCGACGACGAGCCGGCGCACCGCGACGCCGCGCTCATGCTCTCGCGCCTCTACGAGAAATCGGGCCGCGACGACGAGCTCGCCGACCTCCTCAAGAAGCAGATCGACCTCGCCGAGGAGCGCAAGGAGCTCGAAGACGAGCTCTCCTACCGCGTTCGCCTCGGCGAGGTGCAAGAGGGCCGCATCGGCGATCTCGAGAAGGCGTCGGCGACCTACCGCGCCGTCCTCGACAAGGACGAAAAACACATCGGTGCGCTCGTCGCGCTGGCCCGCATCCACGACAAGCGCGGCGAGAAGGCCGAGTCGGCGAAGTACACCGAGCGCCTCCTCGAGCTCTCGTCGGGCGATGAAGCGGTGGCCACCGCCAAGCGTCTCGCCTCGCTGTACGAGGGGCTCTCGGACGTCGCCGGCGTTCGCCGCTCCCTCGAGCGTGCGCTCGCCGAGCGCGAGCGCGACGAAGAGGTCCGGGCCAAGCTCCGGGCGCTCTACGAGCGCGAGAAGAACTGGGAGAAGCTCGCCGAGCTCCACAACAGCGACGCTCGCGCGGCGACCGAGGCGAACGACAAGGTGCGGCTGCTCCGCATGGCCGCGGATATCTACAAGCAGAAGCTCGGCAACGCGGGTGCGGCGGCGGACCTCCTCCACGAAGCCTCGGAGCTGGCTCCGTCCGATCGCGAGCTCCTGCTCGCTCTCTGCGACGCGTACAGCGAGTCGGGGCGTGGCGCTCAGGCCGCTCTCGTGCTCCAGAAGATCGTCGACTCGTACGGCGGCCGCCGCTCGAAAGAGGTTGCGGTCATTCATCACCGGCTCGCGCGCGCCTACCTCGCCGACGGCGATCGGCAGAAGGCGCTCAGCGAGCTCGACACGGCGTTCAAGATCGACCCCGGCTCGATCTCGGTGCTGCGCGATCTCGGCGTCCTGTCGCTCGAGCTCGCCGACGCCGACCCCGCACAGAAGGACGCCTACGTCGACCGCGCGGGCAAGACGTTCAAGGCGCTCTTGCTCCAGCGACTCGACGAGGGCGCGCCCATCACGAAGGCCGAGGTCTTCTACTACCTCGGTGACGTGAGCCACCGGCAGGGTGACGACAAGAAGGCCATCCAGATGCTCGAGCGCGCCCTCGACAACGACAAGGGCTTCGAGCGCGCCAAGGAGCTATTGACGAAGTTGAAGGGGTAGTTGTGCTGGGACGTTCCGCCGAGCCCATACGCGATCCCCGCAATTTCACCCCCCCGACCCCCCTCACTTCGTGAGGGGGGAGGAGAGGTGGGTAGCGATCGATGGCACGCTCGTCCCGAGCGAGCGCGCCGTCGTGTCGGTCTACGACCGCGGCTTTCTGTATGGCGACGCCGTCTTCGAGACGATTCGCACCTATGGGGGGGAGCCGTTTTCGCTCGAGGAGCACGCAGAGCGCCTCGCGTGGTCGGCCGAGCGGATCGGGATGGCCCTGCCGCTCGCGCCCGCCGACGTGGTGCTCGAGGTCCGTCGCAACCTGAGCGAGGTCAGGGCACAGCGTCCCGGCGTGGTCGATCTCGTCGCGCGGATCATGGTGACGCGCGGTGAGGGCCCGTTCGGGCTCGATCCGGCCGGGGCCGACAGGCCTCGGCGGGTGACCTTCATTCACCCGTACAAGCCGCTGCCCGCCTCTCACTACGAGGAGGGGGTCTCGGTCGTGACACGCACCGCCTACCGGCCGAGCGACGCCGCCAAGGGCGCAAAGGTGGGCAACTACCTCGAGAGCATCGTCCTCTTGCGCGACGCCCGCGCCCAGGGCGCCCACGAAGCCATCGTCGTCGACAGTGAGGGCCGGGTGCTCGAAGGCACGACCTCGAACGTCTTCGTGGTGAAAGGAAAGGAGCTCGTGACACCACCGACGACGCTCCCACTCCTGCCCGGGATCACGCGACGCATCGTCCTCGACGCGGCTCCGGATGTCGGGCTGGTCGCGGTCGAGCGAGACCTACGGGTGGCCGATGTCCACGGCGCCGACGAGGTCTTTCTCACGTCGACCATCCGTGAGGTCCTGCCCGTGAGCCGTGTCGACGATCGCGTGATCGGCAGCGGACGGGCAGGCGAGAAGACGAAGGGACTGCTCGCTGCGTTTCGGAAGCGCGTGGCGGCGAGGCCGCAGGCCTAGCCCGCGATTCGCGCCTGCCCGGCATTCGTGCGCGACCGCTCCTGGAGCAGCTTCTCGATGTCGGGCCAGAGCTCGGCGAACGAGCCGCGGATCGGGGGCGGCTGTGACTGGAGCGAGAGCAGCCACGCAGCGGCTTCTTGCGTGTCCTGAAACACCTTTTGGCTCGCCTTCGCGCGCGCGAGGAGGTTGATGCCGGTGATGACCGAACGGGCCAGGCTCGCCATGAAGCCGTTCGCCTCGACCACGACGGCTTGGCCGGTGTTGTAGGGGTTGCACTTCGCCGTGAGGTTCGCGCTCGCCCGCCGCGTCTCGTTGGAGAGATCGACGTTCACCGCTCCGCGCAGCACGACGAGGCTCGTCAGCGAGCCGTGCTCTTTGATGATGTCGTCGCAGGCGGATTGGATCGCCGTCAAATGCCGGAGGCTCAGCTCATCCCAATGGATGTTCAAGAGCAGCGAGCCGTAGCGATAAAGATGCTGATCGGGATCGTCTTTGACCAAGGTGAACTTCATTCCGCTCCCTCCGGCTGCGCCGTCAGTCGGTGCCTACCTCGCTCTCGGTGCTCGCTCGCTCGCACCTCGCCCTCCGGTTTCATTCCGCTACCCCTCTTCGGCGACCTTCTCGATGACGTTTGCGATGGCCGCTTTGTGCTGGTCCGGCGCGACGCGCGCGACGCGCTCCGCGAACCGGCGAAGATTGCGCTGAATGCGCTGAGGATCCATGCCGACCATGCGTTCGAGGCCGGTGCCGGGTTTCTTCTCTGCGGGCAGCGCCTCGGCGACGGCGGTCGCCGAGTCGAGCGCTGCCTCTTGGCTGTCGAACCACGTCGTCCAGCCGCCTACGAACCAGACCCCGTTCTGACCTTGGAAGCCCTTGAGCTTTTCGCGGTGCTTCATGAACGTCGTGGTCGGGTATGGGATGTAGTGCTGATGCGCCAGGAACTCGTGCGGGCAGCCGGCGACAGCCGGCGCCCCCCAAGACTTGAAGACAGGGATCCGCTTCAAGAGACCGTACGTCGGGCGCAGGCGTCCGAACCAGGCGGTGAACGTGACGCTTTCGCCGTCGACGATCGTGTTGACCGGCTCCCAGTCGTCGTCGTTGGGCGGCATCCAACACGAGCCGTCCTTCTGCATCGAGATCGGTAGCTTCGCGTACTCGAGAGCATTGAGCGTATCGAGCAGCGGTGCCGGCGCGACGTTGCCCGCCTGGAGGATCTTGGCGGCCGCGTGCGGGTCGCACGAGAACACGACGTGGTCGGCCTCGAGCATGCCGATCGCCGACGTGACCTGGAGCACGTCGCCCACGCGCTCGACCTTGGTGACCGGGCACGACAAGAACGGCACGACCTTGGCGGCGTCCATCACCTTCTTGTGGATGCCGTCGAGGCCGATCATGCTCTGGTACGTCGTGAACGTCGGGATGGCCGGCAGGTTGGGCGGGTCGACGTCGGGCTCGGGAACCCCCGGCTCGCCGAGAATATTTCGGATGAAGTACGTGACCGCGTAGAGCGCCGACGCTTCACCGATGCGGCTGAGCGGCAGCGACACGAACTGGTACATGAACGGCTTGATGACCTTCTCTTTGAAGTCGTCGCTGAGAAGCTTCATCTTGGCGAACCAGTCGTCGACGCTGAGCTCCCAATTCGGCGCCTCGCGATCGAGCGCCGCCGAGTAGGCGAGGTACTCGAGGAACTGCACGAGCCGCTCCCAGTCGCCCGCGTCGTACCCCAAGAACTCGACGACCCGCGAAGGCAGCCAGAGCCGGAAGTTGTTCGTCGGCTTGTCGTAGATGGTGAAGCCGGCGGGGGCGCCGACCACCTCGGTCGCCGAGTCGAGGAGGCCGAGCTGATCCAGGAGCGCCGTGTAGCTGGGCTGCGGGTTCTTGTAGAAGAACTGCGCGCCGCAATCGATGCTGTAGTCCTTGCCGCCGTACTCGACGTGGGTCGAGTAGCAGTTGCCACCGATGCGGTCGTTCGCCTCGAGCAGGGCGATCTCGTACTTGTCACCGTACATCTCGCGCAGTCGATACGCGGTGAAGATGCCGGACGCGCCGGCGCCGACGATGACGACCCTATTGGTGGGCATGAGATTCTCCTGAGATTCGTGCGGGAGCGATTCGCAGCGTCACGCCGCGAGGCGGATGCATGAGCGGCAGGTAAACCGGCTTGGGCACCGGACCCGCCGCGAGGTTCGAGATCTCGAGACCGCGCTCGTGAAGCGTGCGCGCGAGCAGCAGGTTGAAGAGCGTGCCTTCGGCGATCGCGATGTGATAGCCGAGGCAGAAGTGCGGGCCCCCGCCGAACATGGCGGTCTCGATGGTTCCGGGCCGGGGCCTCTCCTTCCACCGATCGGGGTCGAACGAGCTCGGGGAGGGGAAGCGCTCGGGATCCCGCAACAGGTGAACGAAGGGGACGTTGAGGAGCGTCCCCTTGGGGATGATTCCCGCCTCGACCTCGATCGGGGCCGTGACCCTCCGGATCACCGAGTGCACCGCCGGATACATCCGCAGCGCCTCACGGAACATCTTCTCGGCGAAGGTGAAACGCGCGCTGTCGGTCGCGAGGGCGCCGACGTCGGTGACCGATTCGATCTCTTCGATCGCGCGTCGCTGGAACGACCGGTTCGCCGCGAAGTGGATCGCCGTCCAGGCGATCGACGACGCGGTCGTCTCGTGTCCGGCGAAGATGAGCAGGCGCAGGTTCGCGATGACCAGGTCTCGATCGAGCAGCCGGCCGTCCTCACCGCGGCCGTTGGCGATCGCTGCGACGAGCGTCGAGGTATCGCCGGATCGCCGGAGACCGTCGACGATCGCGCCCAGGCGCTCGTCGATCCATTTGCGCGCTCGCGACGCATACCAATAGATCGGCCCGCGTACGCGGCCGCTCGACGGGATCCCGGCGAGGAGGAAGCGGTTGTACTGCTTGCGCCAGTCGGCAAGATCGCTGACAGGCACGCCGACGACTCGGAAGATGATCTCGAGCGCCATCTCGCGGATCTCGTCGACGATGTCGAAGCTGTCCTTCTTCACCCAGCTCTCGATTCGGCGGCGCGAGGCGTCGGTGACGATCGTGATGACGTCCGAAGCCCGCACGCGCTGCGGCGTAAACGGAGGGGTCATCGGCTGCCGCACCCGGCGGTGCTCGTCACCGTCGAAGGCAAAGAGCGTGTTGCCGAGCAGGGCCGAGAAACCCTCGGTGTAAAACGATGTCGACACGGCCGGGTTCTTCAGCACGTTCAGCGCCGCCGGCGCGGTGTACATCAGCTGGCGCGCCCCCGGTCCGCCCATGATCCAAAAGAGCGAGCCGTGCGCTTTGGTTCCTCGATCGCAGAGCTGCGGAAAGCTCCGGTACATCTCGCCCATGTGGCCGAGGATCGGCCATGCGCCGTCCAGCGTCGGGAACGCTCCCGCGGTCGTCGAGTCGCCTGGATTGGTCATTCGAGCGAGCGCCCGGAGGCCCCCGCCGGGAGGCTACACCGAAGGCGGCGCTTCGTGAAAGCCGACCATCCGTCTCGTACAGGACTCTCCCATCCAGCCTCGCATCCAGACCTCGGCGTGGCGGCGCAATATTTCCATTTCAGTCCATTACACAGCAGCCTTCGTTCGGGCCGCACCCTAGATCGCCCTGCTCCCACTTCTTGCAGGCGACCGTGGCGGTCTGGTTGATGCATTTGCCGCGCAGCTCGGCGCACTTGTTCCCACCGGTCTTCGACGGCTCCGGCGCCGACGTGTCGGCGGGCGGAGACGTGTCGGCAGGCGCCGACGTGTCGGCGGGCGCAGGCGCCGTAGGCTGGCTGTCGGCGGGCGCCTCGGGCGGGGACGACTTCGTGCAAGCGGCGAAGAGGACGAGCGAGGCGAAGGCGGCGGGCTTGAGCATGACAGCTCAGCTAGCGCAGCCTCGAGAGCGCCTCTACGCGCGGCTCAGCGACCAGCTACGAAAGGTACGTCCACGGGTGGATCGTCGTCGCCCCCCGAAACGTGCATGGCCCTCATGCCTGGGGCATGAGGGCCATGTGGGGTACTGCACAGCAGCGTTCTGACGGCTGCGACAGCGGCTCAGCGGTCGGCGGCGACCGGGACCCGCAGCTGACCGCCTTGCTGTTGCGCGAGCAGGCTCAGGCCCTTCTGGAAGAAGACGCGCAAGAACTCGATGTCGCTGGGCGGCGAGGTGATGAGGCCCGCGGCCTCGATCGCCTTCGCTGCGCGCAGCACCTCTTTTGCGCGTTCGTCGCCGGCTCGCTGCCTGATCGAGATCGCCGCATCCCGCAGGCGCGACGCGACGAGCGCGCGCTGCTCCGGCGTGAAATAGCGATCCGTCGCGAGCTTGATCTCCTCTTTGAGGACGTCGTCGACCTTCTTCGCGTCCTCGGTGTCTGCGGCGCTGAGCTTCTCGCCGACCTTGCGGATCATCTCGTCGAGGGCGCGGCCCTCGGGCATCCACGTTCGGATCTCGGGCTCGGCGTGCAGGGCGGCCGAGACCTCACCCGCTTCGCCGGCTTCGGCTTCGAGATCGGCGAGAGGATGCTTCGGCGCGGACGCGGGCGCCGGCTCGAGCAGGTCCTTGCAGCGCTCGAGACCGAGCGGGACGAGCGCCCCGCTCTTGGCGTTCTCGGCCTTGGCTTGGGCGATCTTGAAGCGGGCCCACTCGGGCGGGATCGTCGCGGGCGGGACGCCCGTCGAGTCGGCGATGCGCTGGTGCGCCTCTTTGATCTGCGAGCGGCTCATCCAGCCGCTGCTGGCGTTCAGCACGCCGACGCCTTCGCGCATGATCACCTCGGCGATGTGCGCTCGCTCGCCGCCCTTGCGGCGCGAGATCGTGATCGACGTCGTGCCGCGACCGTCGGCCGAGCTGAACGTCGCCTCGATCACCTCTTCTTCGCCCGGGCGTGCGGCCGTAGACGCTTCGGTCTTGCTGCGCTCGGGCAGGGCGACGCCGCGCGCCTTGAGGACGCCGAGCGCCCGTCGGGACGCCTTGCGACCCGGGCCCGAGAGGTCCTCGCTCTGGCCTGCGGCGGCGACGGCGGCGACGTTGTTGGCGTTGAGCCAAGCGTCGACGAGCGCCTCGGCCGCGGGGCCGGCGGACTTGAGGATACTGACGGCATTGTCAGCCGTTGCGGCGATCCACTGGGGATCGAGCACGACCTCGCCCTTCGCCGGCTCGGCCTTGGTGGGCTTCGCGCTCGTGGCCGTCTTCGCCGCGAGCGCCTCGCGGGCGGTCTTCGGCTTGTTATTTTCTGCCTCTTTGCGCTGGGTCGCTACGCGCGGCAGACCGACGAGGATCGTCTCGCTGAGCGTCGGGAGCTTCGGTGCGCTCGGCGCCGGCGCCGGCACGGGCGTGCGCGGTTTGTCGACCTTGGCCGCCGGTGCGGGGCGCCTGTCGCCGCCGCCGCTCGGCGGGCCGCGCCGATCGTCGGGCCGGCGATCGCCCGGCCTGCGATCACGATCGCGATCACGGGGCCGCTCGGGCCTTTCGTCCGGCTTGCGCGCGGGTCGCGAGAGCCAGCGATCGACGAAGTCGGGGCTCGCCTTGTCGACCGGACCGCGGACCGGCATCTCGGGCATCGCGCGTCCGCCCGAAGCGCCGGGGCGGCGCGTGGTGGACTCCAGATCCGCGGCGAACCGTGCGTTCGGTCGCCGCGGTCGCGACGGCGCGGGACGGCCGCCCTCCGGACGCTCGGCGCGTACGTCCCACTTGCGCCGGCCTGCATCGTCGCCGCTCGGCGGCGCGTCGCCGCCTTCGGGCGGGGTCGATCCGGGCGCGCTCTGCCGCCCGGCGGTCGATCCCGATCGCGCTACCTTGCGCGGCTTCGCCTTCTCTGCGGCGCTCTCTGCGGTGGTCTCCGCAGCGCTCTCTTTGTCGTCGCTCATGACTTGTCTCCCAGGTAGGCCATCGCTTCGATCTCGACCCTCGCTCCCTTGGGGAGCGCGGCTACCTGCACCGTCGAACGCGCGGGCAGGCTGGCGCCGAAGACGTCGCCATAGAGTCGATTCACGAGGGCAAAGTCGCCGAGATCGGCGAGAAAAATTGTCGTCTTGACCACGTCGTCGGGGCGCGCGCCGGCCGCGCGGAGGACAGCGACGAGGTTCGACAGCACCTGCTTGGTCTCGGCCTCGGTGCCGCCCGAGACGAGCTCGCCCGTCTTGGGGTCGAGCGCGATCTGGCCGCTGGTGAGGACGAAGCCGCCCGCGCGAGTGGCTTGCGCGTACGGGCCGATGGCCTTCGGTGCGTCGTCGGTGTGGATGGTGTCTTTGGGCATGTTGATTACGAACCGCTCAGGTCGAGAACCTCCGGCGGTGCTCGATCGCACGCCCGAGGGTGATTTGGTCGGCGAACTCGAGATCGCCGCCGTGCGGAACACCGCTCGCGATCCGTGTGACCGAAACGCCGTGCGCGCCGAGCTCACGCGAGATCAGGAGCGCCGTCGCTTCGCCGTCCACCGAAGGGGGCGTCGCCACGAGCACCTCGCGGATCTCCTTTTTCATCACCCGCTCGACGAGCCGGTCCATGCCGATCTGGTCGCGACCGACGCCGTCGAGAGGAGAGAGCAGCCTGCCGAGGACGTGGTAGCGGCCCCGCATCGCTCCGCTGCGCTCGATCGCGAAGAGGTCCTGTACGCGAGCGACGACGCAGAGCAGCGACGGATCGCGGCGCGAGTCGCGACAGATCGTGCAGATGGCCGGCTCGCCCGGATCGCGGATGTCGGCGACGTTTCCGCACTCGGCGCAGGGCCGCACGTGATCGTGCATCTCGGCGAGCGCTCGGCCCAGATCACGGGCCACGGCCTCGTCCGCCGACAACAGGGCGATCGCGTAGCGCTGGGCAGTCTTCTCCCCGACTCCGGGGAGCTTCGACAGAAGCTGAACGACGCGCACCAGGCGATCGGGGAGCATTAGGAGGCTGAAGCCGGCATTACATGCCGGGGATCTTCAGACCGCCGGTGATCTTGTTGATCTCGGCGTCGACCTTCTTGTCCGCCTCTTCCAGAGCGGAGTTCGAGGCGGCGCAGACCGCGTCGAGCGCGAGCTCGAGGTCCGACTTGAGGAACTCGGGATCGATGATGATCTGACGGAGCTTGCCCTCGCAGGTGACGATGACCTTCACCTTGTCGCCCGCGGCGGTCGCAGTGACCTCTTCGTCTTTGATCTGCGCCTTGCGCTCGTCGATCTTGCGCTGCATCCGCGCCGCCTGGCGCATGAGCTCGCTGATTCCGCCGCGAAACTGCATAGGCGTGGAACTTGCCCAAAGACTGGCCTCGCCGCAAGGGCAAGTGCACCAAACTAGCCTTTGGCCTAGTATGCCCGCCGATGTCCGAGCCGTACGTCGTTTTGGCTCGAAAGTGGCGACCTCAGACCTTCGAGGACCTCGTCGGGCAGGAGCACGTCTCGCAGACGCTGGCGAACTCGATCGCGCTCGGCAGGGTGGCGCACGCTTTCCTCTTCACCGGCGTTCGGGGGGTCGGCAAGACGACCAGCGCCCGCATCCTCGCCAAGGCTCTCAACTGCGAACGGGGCCCGACCGCGACCCCCTGTCTCCAGTGCAACCCCTGCAAAGAGATCGCTGCAGGGAGCGACCTCGACGTCCAGGAGATGGACGCGGCGACGCGCACCGGCGTCGACGACATCCGCCAGCTCCAAGAGAGCCTGCCGTACAGGCCCGCGCGCGATCGCTTCAAGATCCTGATCGTGGATGAGGTCCACATGCTCTCGGGCAACGCTTGGAACGCGTTCCTGAAGACGCTCGAGGAGCCGCCGCCCCACGTGAAGTTCATCTTCGCCACGACCGAGGTGGCGAAGATCCCGGTGACGATCCTCTCGCGCTGCCAGCGCTACGACTTCAAGCTCATCGGCGCGTCGACCATCGCGTCGCGGCTCAAGTACGTGCTCGAGAAAGAGGGCATCGGCGCCGAGGACGGTGCGGTCCAGCTCCTCGCGCGCGAGGCCGCGGGCAGCATGCGCGACGCGATGAGCCTCCTGGATCAGGTCATCGCAGCCGCGGGGACCGACGCCAAGCTGACGCCCGGCGGGGTCGCGCACACGCTGGGCGTGGCCGAGAGCAGCGTGCTTTACCGGATCGTCGAGTCGGCGGTGACCGCCGACGCCGCCAAGTGCCTGACCCTCGTCGGCGATCTGGCGAACGCCGGGTATGAGATGGGGCACGTCGCGCGCGACCTCCTGTCGTTGCTCCGCGACCTCGTGGTCGTTCGTGTCGCGCCCGAGGCGCGCAACCTGCTCGACGTTCCCGATGCGGAGATCGAGGATCTGCGCCGCATCGCAGGCCAAGCGTCGCCGGACGATCTGACGCGCATGCACGTCGCGTTCTCCAAGGCGACCGAAGAGATCCTCCAATCACCGTCGACGCGCGCGTCGCTCGAGATGGCGCTGGTTCGGCTCGCCCGCCGCCCGCCGCTCGTCCCGATCGACGATCTGATGCGGCGGCTCGGCGATCTCGAAGCGCGCCTCGCGAGCGGGGCCCCCGCTCCCGGCGGCGGGCGGCCGGCCGCTCGCGAGACGCAGCAACGTCCCCGCGGCCGACCGGGCGACAGCGGCGACGACCCCGAGCCAGCGGCGTACGAGCCTCCGCCTGCCGCGCGCTTCGAGCCTCCGCTCGCTCCCCGCTTCGAGCCGCCTGCGCCTCCCCGCTTCGAGCCGCCTGCGCCGCGCGCGGAGCCGCCGCCTCGTCGCCCCGAGCCGCGGATCGAGACCCCGCCGTCGGGTGAGCCGCTCCCGATCCGCTCGTCCGACGACCCACGATTCGAGCGTTTTGCCCGCGTGGTCAGCGTCGTCCGCGATCGAAGCGCGCGCCTCGCACCCCTCCTCGAGCGCGCCGCGCTCTGCGATGTCGATGACAAGGGCGTCATCATCGCGCTCGACCCGCAGTCCTTCGAATCGACGTTCCTTCGCGACAAGGCTGCGCTCGAGACGCTCGAGGCGGCGGCGCGCGAGGCGATCGGGCCGAACGCCGGCTTCCGGGTCGTCGACCTGGCGCGCGGCCTCGAAGCCGCGACCTTGGCCAAGACGTACGACGAGGCGACGAAGGCGAAGCGGGTGGAAGCCGACAAGGCGGTGCGGAATCATCCGCTGGTCGCGGCGGCAGAGAAGCACCTGGGCGCCCAGGTCAAGGATGTACGGATCCCCGATGGCTGACGGCATGCAGCGCGTCCTCGAGCCCGAGGTCATGGACACGGCCGAAGACGCAGAGGAGTACGACGCCATGGACTTCGCCGAGCCGAACACGCGGTTCGCGGTCGACGCGCTCGCGCTCCTCGGTGCCGTGCCGCGTGCCGAGATCCTCGACGTCGGTACCGGCACGGCGCGCATCCCCATCCTGATGGTCCAGCGCCGTCCCGACCTGTCGATCCTCGGCGTCGATCTCGCTCGCGAGATGCTCCGGGTGGGCCAGGCGAACGTCGCTGCGGCCGGGCTCGCGCGACAGATCCGGCTCGAGCTCTGCGACGCCAAGGAGCTCGCGCTCGCCTCGGACCGCTTCGACATGGTCACGTGCAACTCGACCATGCACCACCTTCCCGACCCGGTCCTCGGGTTCCGAGAGATCGCTCGGGTCGCCAAGCCGGGCGGCTCGATCATGATTCGCGATCTCGTTCGGCCGAACGCACCCGAGGACGCGTGGGCGATCGTCGATGTCGCCGCGGCGGGAGAGTCGGCGCACCAGAAGCAGCTCTTCTTCGATTCCCTCCGCGCCTCGCTCACGTTGGACGACGTCCGCGCCGCGCTCGAGCAGGCGGGGCTCGCCGGCCTGTCGGTGCGCATGGTGTCGGATCGGCATTGGACGGCCGAGGGGCGCAAGCCCGGCTGACGCTGCCGCATCGCTGAGCCACCGCCGCGCCATGCGGGCAGCAGCTGTCGCGCCGGTGCGGCGCCGGGGCTCGGTTTCGCGGAGATCCGAGAACGAGGTCGCTTGGCACGCCGGGTGCGAAGAGCCCCCGCCGTGAGAAGCTACAAACAGCTTTGGGTAGCGCCTTGGCTCCTCGGGGCGACGCTTCTCGGCTGCGGGCCGGGGGGAGTCGTCACGAAAGAGCTCGAAGGTGAATGGACGCGTTCACGCGATTACGACTTCTACAAGGTCTCGATCACCCTCGAGCTGGAAGTCGACGAGGCCGGTGAGGTCGACGACTGCTCCTACATGAAGCGGACGCACTTCATCGACGAAGAGGATCCGGAGTACGACTACGAGACGGAGCTCGAAGCCGACTGCAAGGCGGAGAAGGAATCCGACGGCAGCCTCAGCATCGAGTTCGACGTCAACACGTACACGTCCGAGGGCGAGGACATGCTCGGCGAGCTGGAGCCGTCCGAACGGAGCTTCCGGTGGGATTGCTCGCTCTTGGTCGAGGAAGAGGAGCTGGAGTGCCGCACGAACGGAGGGGTGTTCTATGAGCTCGCGAAGGATTGATCGGCGGCGGTATAGGAGCTGGACTGGTCCCTTCTGCTTCGCCGTGCTCGTCGCGGTCGCCTGCGAGAGCTCGAATGAAGGGCTCGACGGCGACTGGGTTTGGGAAGTCGACGACGGCGACGACATCCAGGTCCAGAAGATCGTCATCGAGACGAACGACGCCGGCGAGGTGGACAAGTGCTCCTACAGCGCACGGGACGAGGACCGCGACTTCGACATCACCAAGCTCTCCGGGTCGTGCGAGGTCGAGAAGGAGTCCGACGGCAGCGTTCGCATCGCCGTGAAGCTGAAGAAGGCGGAGCGCGACGACCTCTACGAGGGAGCGGGTGGCAGCGGCGAAGGTGACGCCGAGGGCTTCTACGACATTCTTCCGGACATGGGCGACAGCGAGAAGAAGTTCGTCTTCGACTGCCAGGTCGCCGTCGATGAGGAGCAGCTCGAGTGCCAATTGAACGGAGGGGAGTACTATGAATTCGAGAAAGACTAACGGTTCTGTACTCTTCTCGGCGACCCTCCTCGGCGCTGCGCTCGCCGGTTGTCAGCCCGAGCCATCGGTCGCCGGCGACTGGGTTTGGCGGTCCGAGCCGGACGACGACGAGACGGTGAAGGTCGTCCTCGCGCTGGAAGAGGACGGCTCGGGGGAGATCGACGGCTGCAAGTTCAGCATGACGTACACCGAGGAAGACGACGAAGCGGTCGAGAGCGAGGTCTACAAGGGAAAATGCGAGGTCACCCGGCAGTCGGACGGCGGGTTCGAGATCGAGCTGCGGATCACGAGCTTCATGGAGGATGACGGCGAGGGAGAGGGGCCCGAGGACGAGCTCGACACCCTGAGCGAAGGCGAGCGCAAGCTCCGCTGGGACTGCAGCCTCCTCGAGGAAGAGGACCAGCTCGAGTGCTGGGAGGACGGCGGCGACTACTTCGAGCTCTCGCGGGACTGACCGTCGCTACTTCACGGCCTTGGACACGCGTTTGAAGGCATCGCCACCGGCCTTGCCCAACCAATCGAAGGCCACCGTCTCTGCGGTGGTGATCGTGGCGCCGGCGGCACGGCAGAGGTCGAGCCCGACCTGCCGGTGATCGTCCCGTCGCGAGGCCACGCCGTCGATCGGGACGTGGACCTCGATCCCTCGCTGCGCGAGCTCACGGACCGTCTGAAACACGCAGACGTGCGCCTCCATCCCGACGACGATCGCCGTTCGACCCTTGGCACCCTCCCAAGCCGTCGGGAAGCCTGCAGCCTCCACGGCGGAGAACTCGGTCTTCTCCAGGATCGGCGCGCCGATGGCGACCAGGCGCTCGCGAATGGGCGCCAACGTCGGGCCGAGGCCCTGCGGGTATTGCTCGGTCGCGATGACCCGGACGCCGAGGGCGGCACTGGCCTCGAGGAGCACGTTCGTCGCGCGCGTGACGGCAGCCATGGCTTCTTGGGGCATCGCCGCCGCGAGGCGCTCTTGCACGTCGACGATGAGCACGACCGAGCTTTTGGGATCGAGCCTCTTCACGCTGCGCAGGATAGCAAATGCACCCCCCTCACGCAGTGAGTCAGCGGACCTCTCGAGAGAACCGCTCGATCCGCTCGCACTCCCGCGCCGAGAGACCGAGCGCGCTCGAGACGAGCGCGTCGAGCTCCTCCTGGCGTTCGGGCTCGATGCCGGCGTTGCGCCGTCCGATCTCGCTGCCGATCTTGGTGAGCGCCGCAGCGAGCCCGGCCTTTTCGCACCTCGGCAGGCTCCGCAGATGACCGATCTTCACCTGCGGCATGCCCTGCCTCGCGTCGCGAAACCGCATGAAGTGAAAGAAGCGGATCGGCCACGCATTCAGGTATGCGACGAGCGCCTCTTCGCCGAGGCCTTCGGCGCCGAACACGGCAAGAACCGAGTTTCGGAACGGCGTCCCGTCCGCGAGCGCGGCCATCGGAAAGCGCGCCGTCTGCCGCACGTACCCCCGCACGAGCTTCCAGGCTTCCGGCGGTCGAAACCTGCCCTCGAAGTCCGACGGATCGACGAAGAGCGAAGGCGGAGCGGCGCGGAACGGGGTCACGTCCTTGCCGACGCGGACGCCCACGCCGTGGCGCGCGCCCGGCGTACGGCTCATCTTCTCGACGTCGCCTCGGTAGGTCTGAAAGCCTCGCTCTCCGAACGCTTCGCCGGGCAGGCGGGGGAGGGGCGAAAGCCGATCGAGGATCGAGCGCGTGACGTCGTCGAGCTCCGCACGATCGAGATCCCAGTCGTCGTCGCCGGGCTCGATCGGGCGATCGCGCCGTGTCGAGCAGAGGCCCATCGCAGGCTGGAAAACGCCGTCGAACGCGTCGGCACCGTAATCGACGAGGTTCTTGTCGGCGTCGGCGAGGGTGTCGTGCGCCCGGCGCGCCGGCGCGTAGCCGGCGAGATCGGCCATCGAGGTGGGCAGCACGAAGCCGAGCCTCCCTCCGGGCGCGAGCGCTTCGACCCCGCGCGCGACGAACAGCGCTTGCAGCGTCCGATACTTGGCGAACGCCGAGAACCGGCGCCGAAAATAGCCGTGGAGCTCGCGCGAGAGAGGTTGCGCGGCGCGCCCTGCGTACGCCACCCATGGCGGGTTTCCGATCACCGCATCGAAGCCTCGGCCCCCCGCGAGCACGTCGGGAAACGCCCGCTCCCAGTCGAGCGCTTCGTCGGCGACCTCCGCCGGGGCCCCTTCGGACGAGACGACGGCGTTGCCGCGGACCAAGTTGCGCGCGAGCGCGCGGCTGGAAGCCTCGTCACCGGCGATCGTCGAGAGCGCGAGGCGCGCCGCCTCGACGGCGAGGGGATCGCGATCGATCCCGAAGAGCGAGCAGGCGATCACCTCTCGCTCCGATACGCGACCGGCCTCGGCCAGGAAAGCCGCCGCGGCTGCGAGGAACACGCCCGAGCCCATCGAAGGATCGCAGACTCGGAGGGCGAGCACGTCGCCACCCTTTGCCACGAGCGGCTCGAGCGTGCGGCGGGCGAGATCGGCGGCGACCTCGGGCGACGTGAAATGTGCCCCGGCTCGGCGGCGGCTCTCCGATGCGACGGCGCGCGCGCGTCTTCCTTCGACGGCGACCTCGAGCGAAAGTAGCCCCTCGTATACGGCGCCGAGCGCCGAGGTCATGCCGAGAGCGCCGGGCTCCGGGAAGGGCCCGACGTCGATCGCCGGCACCTCTCTGGTCCTCGCGCCCCATCGCTTGGCGACGCTGACGAGGATGTCATGTCGGACGGCGAACGTGGTCGCGGCGCTCGTCGCGCCGTCGCCGATCGCGCGCTCGTCGATCGCGCGGAGCATGAGCGCGGTCGCGGCACGCCTCAGATCGGCTGCTTCGCGCGGCCGGGCCTTCACCCCCATGCGAACGTCAGCCGAGGAAAGCCGGAGAAGAACCCGCTGCGCGCATCGAACCGGAGCATCGCGTGGCCGTGCACTCTGCCTCCTCGGCGAACCACCAAGGGGAGCGTCGTGAGGCCCGCGTACGGATCCGAGAGGATGCCGCGCTTCTTGCCGGCGAGCTCGGTGGTCTGCCCCGCGTCGGCGGCTTCGATGGCGTAGTCCAGCTCGCGCGACGAGTAGAGGAAGCGGAGCCGTGCCTCTACCGTCGTGTCGAGACCGAGGCTCGGCGCGAAGATCCGTCCGCGAAGGCGCGCTGGGACACCCGCGAAGAAATCGATCGCGGGCGCTGTCCCGAAGAGGACCAGGCGCATCGGTCGTTCGGCCGGCGACGCGCCGAGGCGCACCGAGCCTTCGAGACGTTCCGAGAAGTGCAGCCCGACCCCCGGCACGTCATCCCTCGGGCGGCAGCTCGGGCAGCTGGGGACCGGCGGTGTCTTGCTCGAAGTCGTTGGGAGCGAGAACCAGGCGCTCGACCCGGCGGCCCGCGGCCAGGGCATCGCAGATCTCGGGGATGTCGGACGCCTGAACCCGCCCGTAGAAGTACCCGTCGGGAGAAACCATGATCGCCGGGCCCGCCCAGCAGACGTCGAGGCAGCTCGACGTGCACGCGCGCACCTCGGTCTTGGCCAGCCCCCGCGCGGCGATCTCCGCCTTGAGCGACGCATGGAGGGCGTCGGCACCGCGGGTCGCACACGAGCCTTTGGGCGTTCCGGGGGCACGCCTGTTCACACAGACGAAAAGGTATCGCTTTCGCTCCGCCATGCGTTTCTGACGCTAGAATGGCTACCGTCCGTGGACCAGACATTCTCGTCCGGTTTCTTCACGGCGTTCGCGGTGCTGTATGCCGCGGCCGGCGTGTACTGCGTCTGGTCGGCGCAGCGGAAGCATGCGGAGCCGGGCACAATCGAGCTGGGCGGGGTCTTCGGCCTCTTGGTCCTCGACTCGGGGATCGAGGGGCTGCTCTCGCTGGAGCCCCGGCTGACCCCGCTCGTCTCGCTTCTGCGCGAGCCGGTCGATGCGCTGGCTCCGGCGAGCGTTCTGGCGTTCGTCGTGGCCCAGCAGCACGGGGCGGCGCAGAGGTTGTGGCCCATCTTCGCCGGGATGGGTGCTATCGGGGTGGCCGCGAGCATCGAGTCCGCGCAGAGCGCGACGGGGACGTCATCGGCCGGTCCCGCGAAGATCCTCGTCGCGGGCCTCGGGGCGGCCATCGCCCTCTTCGCGACCTACCGGGTGCTGCGCGCATTCCTGTCGCCCAAGAGCCCCGGGACGGTCGTCCTCTTGGGATCGTGCGCGCTCAGCGTCGCGTTGATCCACGACCTCGTGAGCGCGCTTCGGGGTGGGACGATCCTCGGTCCCCTCGGCTACACGGCGTTTACCTTCGCGGTCTTCGGCGGGAGCGTCGTCAGCTTTACCTTGCGCCGCGATCGATTGGTCGAAAAGACGAGCGAGCTGGCGGAAAAGTCCGAGGCTCTCACCCGCTCGTTCCGCGAGCTTCGAGCCGCCCAATCCGAGCTCGTGCGCAAGGAGCAGCTCGCGGCCATCGGCGAGCTCTCCGCGGTCGTCGCCCACGAGGTTCGCAATCCCTTGGCGGTCATCACCAACGCCGTAGCGACCCTGCGCCGCGCCGGCACGAGCGAAGAGAATCGAGAGGTCTTGCTCGAGATCCTCTCCGAGGAGACGGCCCGACTCAACCAGCTCGTCGGCGACCTCCTCCACTACGCGCGCCCCCTCTCGATCGAACGCGAGACCGTCAACGTGCGTGACGTGATCGACAAGGCGATAGCGCCGCTCAACTCGCGCGCCAACGTGGTGACCCGCGTCACCGAGCCGATGCCTGCCAAGCGCGTTCGCGCCGATCCGCTCCTCTTGCGTCAAGCGATCGAGAACGTGGTCAACAACGCCGTGCAGGCGATGTCGAGCGGCGGCGTGCTCTCGGTCGACATTACGAACTCGGAGAAGGACGCGGGCGTGGAGCTCGTGTTCCGCGACACGGGCGAAGGCATGGATACCGTCGTGCGGAGCCGAGCCCTCGATCCCTTCTTCACGACCCGCCCGTCGGGTACGGGGCTCGGCCTCGCCATCGTCGCGCGGGTCGTCGACGCTCACGGGGGCAGGCTGCGCATCCTCTCCGAGCCCGATCTCGGAACCGAGGTGCGGATCTTCCTGCCTTCGGAGCCCGAGCCATTGCCGCCGGTCAGCCGGTCGCGCCTCTTGCCGCCGATCATCGAGCCGTTTTCAACGCCCGGGAAAGCTGAGAGAAAGACCGGGTGAAAGGCCCGCGTCGACAGCGTCCCCAACGCGAAGAGATCGTCGCTCTCGACAAGCGCTACGTCTGGCACCCGTATACGCCGATGGGGCCGTACATCGAGCGCACCGATCCTTTCGTCGTCGTTCGTGCCGAGGGAGCACGCCTGTTCGACGCCGACGGGCGGTCGTACATCGACGCGAACTCGAGCTGGTGGGTGGCGACGCTCGGTCACTCGCATCCGCGGCTCGTCGGGGCGATCGCCGAGCAAGCCGCCCGGCTCTGTCATGCGCCGCTGGCCGGCGCGACGCACGAGGGCGCCGCGCTCCTCGGCGAGGCGTTGATCGCTCGCGCGCCGCAGGGGATAACGCGCGCCTTCTACAGTGACGACGGCTCGACCGCCCTGGAGGTCGCGATCAAGATGGCCATCGGCTATCAGCGGCGAAGCGGCCGTCCGGAGCGGACGAAGTTCCTGGCGCTCGAAGGCGCGTTCCATGGCGAGACGCTCGGCGTGACAGCGCTCGGGGGCGTCGAGGTGTTCCGGCGTCCGTTCAACGACGTGCTGATGGATGTCGTCTTCGCCGAGGCCCCGCCCTTCGACGAGCCCGACGACGGTCCTCGGCACCAAGCGGCTCGCGCGCTCCTCGATCGACACGCCGGCCGCATCGCTGCGGTCGTCGTGGAGCCGATCGTTCAGGGCGCCGCCGGCATGCGCCTCTATCCGCCGTCCTTTCTCCGGTCATTGCAGCGTGCGTGCGAGGCTCACGACATCGTCCTGGTCGCGGACGAGGTGTTCACCGGCTATGGCCGCACCGGCACTTTCTGGGCCGTCGAGCACGCGGGCATTCGGCCCGATATCGTGTGCACCGCCAAGGGGTTCTCCGGCGGCATGCTGCCGATGGCGGCGACGCTCGCTTCGGAGCGCATCTTCGAGGCGTTCCTGGGCCCGCCCGAGAACGCGTTCTATTACGGGCATTCGTTCTGCGGCAATCCGCTCGGCGCAGGCGTCGCGCTCGAGGTGCTTCGCATCTTCGAAGACGAAGCCATCCTCGAGGGAGCCCTACCGCGCGCGGCGAAGATCGCGTCCGCGTTCGCGGAGCTGGGGACGATTCCCGGTTGTTCGGGCGCACGCTCGCTAGGAATGATCGGTGCCGTCGATCTCGGCGGCGGCGGGTACCTGGGCGGCGCCGGTTGGCGAGCCCACGAGAAGGCACGCGAGCTCGGCGCGTACCTGCGCCCGCTCGGCGACACCGTCTACGTGGCGCCTCCGCTC
>JBGTSH010000174.1:0-21259 GCA_041940405.1 Polyangiaceae bacterium | reverse complement strand
GCTCGTCCTCTCGGGCTACGTCGAGAGCGCCAAGATCGAAGAAACGCTGGCCAAGCAATTCCAGCTTCGAATGACGCGCTTTTACGGCTTGGCCCCGCAGACGACGTACAAATACTTCGAGGGCAGCCAGACGCTTCGCGACTACGGCGGCGACCCGGCGAGCTTCGACCCGCTCGATCTCGTGTGGAGGGGCATCAAGGAGAACGGACCGAAGTCCACGCTCTTCCAGCCGACCCTCGACCTGCTCGGCGATGCGCCACTGCAGCTCCATCCGTTGGCCGCGATCGACCGGCTCGATCTCTGCGAAGACTCGCAGCTCGTCGTCGAGCTGCTCGGGATCGAGCCCACGCCGCTGTCCGAGCTTCTCGAGGTCGAGGGCACGTCCCCCGAGGTCGTGAAGAGCTTCGTGTACATGATGATGCTCACGCGCTTGCTCGATCTCGGGAAGGGACCGCCCGTCGGGATCGAAGACCGAGCGCGCAGCGTCGCCAAGATGAAGCTCAGCTCGCAAGTGCACCGCGCCGGAGCCGCGGTCGACGCGCCCGGTGACGGAGAGCGCTCGGTTCGCGCCGTCTCGGTGAAGGGTCGCGCCATCATTCCGCGCGATGACGGTGAGCCGCCGCCGTCCACCCCGCGTCGCGCGGCTGCCGCCGCCGCGGCGCGGCGAAGCGACGCGACGATCGAGGCGCCCGACACGCTCGACTCTCCTGTCGATCCCACCTCATCGGCGCCTGTTCCCAGCTCGGGCCCGAGCGCCGCCGAGATCGTCGACGAGCCCTCGGGCGGCGAGGAGTCGAGCCGTCGCCTCATCGCCGACGCGGTCCGCGGGCTCACGCACGAAGCGCTCCTCAAGCTCGCCAAGGAAAAGATCGACGAGAAGGATCCGACGACGGCTTCCGAGATCTGCGCGCTCGGCCTCAGCCGCCTCGCGGAAGACGGCAAAGCCGACAGCCCCGAGGCCCGCGAGCTCACGCTCGTGCACGTGCAGGCGCGCTCGCTCGAGCCGCACCCCGAGCTCAAGACGCTTGCGGTCGAGCTCGACGACATGATCCGGCAGACCGACAGCGTCGCGCTCGCGCGCCTCTTGCGTGGCAAGATTCGAAAGAAGCTCGGCAACGATCCGGGCGCCATCAGCGATTTCCGTCGCGTCCTCGAGCTCGACCCGCAAAACGCAGAAGCGAAGACCGAGCTCGCCACGCTCGAAGAGGGCAAGCCGGCGGCGCGCCGCGGCGAGACCGGCTTCCTCAAGCGCCTCTTCAGGCGATAACGCCGGGCGGGGGCACGTTGAAACCGCCGGCGCTGCCCAAGCGGGTCACGCTCCCTTCGGGCCTCTGCGTGACGCTGTCCGAGCCCAAGCTTCGCGGGGCCGCCGAGCGCGCCGGCGACGCTTCGCCCATCGCGCGGGCCTTCGCGGTGCTCGGCGCCGAAGGCGCCATCGCCGGCGAAGACGGCAAACCCGTCATCTTCGAGGACCTGAGCCTGCGCGACGGCCACCTGCTTCGCGCGCTCGTCCTTCGATCGCGCATCGTCGTCGAGGCGCCGCGGACGCTCTCGTGCATGAACTGCGGAGAGCGTCTCACCTTCGTCGCGTCCGAGGCCTTCGAGCCCGGGCCGTTCGCCGACGGCGAGCTCGACGATCCCGATCTCGATGCGCCCTTCGACTTCGCAAGGAGCTACGAAGTGCCACCGATCCTGACCGGCGAGGGGCCGGCGACCACGCTGCACCTCTCGCCGCGCACCGTCGGCGAGTCGCGCGTCCTCTGGGAGGCGAAGGGGTCGCTCGATCCGACGCGCGCGGTCGTCACCGCGCTCGGCGTCAAGGACTTGGGCCGCGCACGGACGGCACAGGCGATCGTGCGCGGACTCGAGCGTGCCGGCGACGACGCCTGGGACGCCATCGCCGCCATCTGGGAGGACGCCCACTACGGGCCGCGACTCGTCGCGGAGATCGTCTGCGCGTGCGGTGCGAAGAACGAATATCCCGTCCCGGCCGACCGAGAGCTCGACGCCCTGGCGCCGCTCGCAGAGATCGCACGAAGCGCCGAGGTGCCCGAGGGCTTTCCGGACGAAGACACCTTCGCCAAATGGGCTCTTGTCGCACAAGAGGAGGTCTTCTCGCGCCGCGGCGTTCGCAACATCGATGTCATCGTCGACTACGGCATCCCGGCCTGCGACGACGGGGGGGTACCGATGCTCGGCTGCTACACCCCGCCGTCGGAAGGCGGCGCGCTCGGCCCCACGCCGCCCGAGGTGCGCCTCTTCTACCGGAGCTTCCTCGAGGAAAAGAAGCTGGATCCCGGCTTCGATGTCCGCGCCGAGGTGGACGAGACCGTGGACCACGAGATCGAGCATCATCTGCATTTTCTCAGCGGCGACGACCCACTCGACGACGAGGAGCGAGCGGTCATCGCCACCGAACGCGCCCGCGTCGTAGGCAAACGCGAGCTCACCCGCCGCGCGGCTCGAAGCTTCTGGGACGAGCTCGTGGGGTTCTTGCGTCTGAGCTTCCCGCTCGTTGCGCTGTTGATCCTGTTGGCAGTCTGGCGAGCCTGTGCGTCTTGATCGACGAAAGAAGCTTCGTTTGAAGCCGCGGGGTTCCGCGGCTATATGACAAAGCAATCAGCATGAAAAGGAAGCCGAAGACCCGGCGCGGCAGCCCCGAGGCGATCGAGAAGCGCCGCGCGGCACGCGCCTTCAACGATCTCCTCTCGGGCGGCGCGCGGGCCGTGCGCGACGGTCGCACGGAGAAGCGACGCCAGCGGCTCCTCTCGGAGCTCGAGCAGGGCACGGCGCGCGCGGGCGCGCAGCCGCTCAAGCCGATCGACGTCCTCTCGCGGGTCCAAGCCCTCCTCGAACTGGGTGAGACGGTCGCGGCCATCAAGAAGGCATGCAAGCCGCCCCGTCCGATCGAAGGCACGGCCGAGGTGGTCGAGCGCGTCCGAAAGCTGCACGACGCCTACGGCTTTCACCCGGAGGCTTACCAGTTCGTGGGCATCGACACCCCCACGCTGAAGAAGGCGCGGGTCGGCGCGCCTGTTTTGGCCGGTGGGCACGGTCCCATGAAGAAGGTGCGGGGCGCTCGCGCGGGGGCTTCGGCCGCCCGAGAGCGCGCCGCTTGACCCGGGCCGCCACCTGATTCACACGAATTCCGTGATCCGCAGGCTTGTCCCGGTCCTCGCGGCGCTCCTCTCCGGCGGCGTCATCGCTGCGGTGCTCGTCGCGCCGTCGCACGGCGGCCCGACGCTCGCGCCCGCGGCTGCGCAGACCGCAGCGCCGACGGGCCAGCCCGCGGCCCCCAAACCGGGCTCTGCTCCCTCTCCGGCCGCTGACGCGTCCGGAAGTGACGCCGTCGTCGCCCGCGTCGGCAGCTCCGTGATCACCGCGGGTGAGCTCGAGCAGCGCATCGCCGAGACCCCTCGCGCCACGCTCGCCAAGCTCGGTAGCACGCCCGAAGAGATCAAGCGCGGCGTCCTCGAGCAGGTGCTGATCCGCGACGCGATCCTCGCCGAAGAGGCGAAGGCGCAGGGCCTCGACAAGAAGAAGGACGTGCGCGACCGGGTCCTCGCCGTCTATCGGTCGGCCCTCATCGAAAGCATCAAGGCCGACAACGGCCAGATCTCCGATGCGGACGTCAAAGCCTACTACGAGGCGAACCAGAAGAAGTTCAGCGCGCCCAAGCGCATCGGCATCCATCGGATCCTCGTCGCGACCGAGGACGAGGCGAAAGAGATCCTCGCCGACCTCGGCACGGGCGCGCCCGATCCGAAGAAGTGGAACGAGGTTGCGCGCGAGAAGTCGCTCGACAAGTCGACGCACCTGCGCGGCGGCAACCTCGGGATCCTGAACGAGGACGGATCGACCACGCAGCACGATCAACACTACGATCCGGCGCTCTTCGCTGCTGCCGACAAGGTCAAGGACGGCGAGCTCGTGCCGCAACCGGTAAAAGAGGGCGGTAAGTTCGCGATCGTGTGGAAGCGCCAGTCGATGCGCGCGATGTCGCGCCCGCTCGAGCTCGAGGCGCCGGGCATCCGCGCAGCGCTCGTCGATCAACGCATCCGTGAAGCGGTCGGAACGCTCCTTCAAGGCCTCCGCCCCGCGCACCTCAAAGAGCTGAACCCGGAGCTCACCGACATGGTGAGCGTCAACTCGCAGGGCGACGTCGAGAAGGCGAAGCGGCCCGGCGTGCTCCCGCGCAGCAAGCGTGCAGCGAACCCGATCCCGCTCGAGGGCCCGGGCGGCCTTCGCTGACCTTCACCCCCTCAGCGCAGCTGAGGGGGACGGGGGGTGAAACCACAGAGGCCACCTCGAAGCGCGGCGAGAGCTCGCCGCCTTGGCGTAACGTCAGTGCAGAACTTCGCCGTCGGGGCGCTTCTGCTTCGCCGACGCGAGGTCGTCCCCGCGGCCGCCGAAGCGCGTCGCGAGCACCAAGCCGATGACGCCGAGGGCCGCGGTGATCCAGATCCCGGCGCGCCACTCGAGGTTGATCGGATCGAGCGCCGTGCCTCGAGGCGGGAAGCCGATGCGAACGCCCACCGTCATGACGACCATGGCGCACAGGAACGCGACGGCGACACGCGCGCCGCGCATCTTGTAGATGCAGCGGCGCGAGAGCACGAGCGGCAGGAGCACCAGCCACGAGATGAAAGGCGCCCACATCCAGCCGAGGTAGCCGGCGAATTGATAGCCGGAGAGGGTCTGGTGCTCGGGCCTCAGCATCGTGGCCCAGGGCAGGAAGAACGCGACCATTCCGGCGAGCCCGAGGGCCACGAGGGCGCCGCGACCACGGCCGGCGTACGTCCACGGAAGCGTCTCCTCATCCGGCGGGATCTCGGCCTCGACCTCGTCGGCGACCACCGTCGTCTTCGGCAACTCTTCGAGGCGTTTCAGGGGGATGTCGCACTCGGGGCACCTGGTCGCCTCACCGGGCTCGAACATCTCTCGGCAAAAGGGGCAGGCGACGAGCGTCCTCATGGAGCCGGCGAAAGCATAGCGCACGGAGGGTTGAGACAGCCCGCGGTCCGCCCGAGTTCCCCGCTGCGCGTGGTACGCTCCTCGCCGTGAGCCGAGCCCGTCTTTCTGCGCAAGATCTCGCCGACCTGCCCGGACGCGCACCCGGCTGGAGCGCCACCGAGACCCTCCTCGAGAAGACGTTTCGTTTCCCGACCTACGCCGACGGCGTCGCCTTCGTGACGGTCCTGGCCATCCTTGCCGACAAGCGCGACCACCACCCGGACGTCCTTCTCGGCTACCGCCGCGTGAAGGTCGGATGGTCGACGCACGACGCCGGGGGCACGACCCAGCTCGACCGCGACATGGCGCTCGAGACCGACGCGATCGCGGCGCGGCACGGCGGCGAAGCCGGCTGATGGACCTCCCCGAGGCGTTGCTCGAGCTCATCGGATCGCCGGAGGATCTTCCCCACCTCCAGCAGGCGCTGACGCATCCGAGCCACGCCAACGAAGCGAAGAAGATCAAGCGCGAGGACTACCAGCGCCTCGAGTTTCTCGGCGATGCGGTGCTTCAGCTCTGCGTCTCCGAAGCGCTCGTCGCGCGGCACCCCGACGCCCGCGAGGGAGAGCTCTCGCGCATGCGCGCCAAGATCGTGAGCACCGACGCGCTCGCCACGTTCGCACGCGATGTCGGGCTCGGGCCGCTCCTCCTCCTCGGGCGCGGAGCCGACGCGGCTGGTGAGCGACATCAACCGAACGTGCTGGCCGACGCAGTCGAGGCCGTCGTCGGCGCCGTCTACCTGGATCGCGGCGTCGAAGCGGCGCGCACCTTCGTCGACGCGGTCATCGCGCGCGCCGAGGGCGCAGAGCTCCCGTCGCGGGACCCGAAGAGCGAGCTTCAAGAGCGGGTGCAAGCGCTCGGAGGCGCGTCGCCGCGCTACCAGCTGCTCGACGCGACCGGCCCGGATCACCGCCGAGAGTTCCTGGTCCGCGTAGAGGCGTTGGGCCGCATCCTGGGTGAGGGACGAGGTCGTTCCAAAAAGTCGGCCGAGCAAGAGGCCGCGCGGCAGGGCCTCTCGGCGCTCGCCGAGCGCCCGTGACCCCACGAAGCGGCTGGGGTAGAAGCGCCGGATGTTGCGCCGAGCGCTCTTCGCGGCCGCTTTCGCCGCGGCCCTCTCGCTCACCACGTCCGAGGTCTTCGCGGGCAGCTACCTCGACCGCGCGAGCATGCTCGTCGACGGCAGCTCGCGGGACGCGCGATCGCTGCGGGCGCGCCTCACCGACAAAGAGCTCGCGAAGGTCGTGCAGGTCGTCGCCGAGGCTCGCTCGAAGGCGGCCGCCAAGATGGATGTGCCAGCCGTCGTCGCGAAGGCGCACCCGCACCTGCTCCTCATCCTCTCGCACGTCGAGCGCGCGGCCAACGCGGCGATGGGCGGCAACCTCAAGGTAGCGTTCGAGCACCTCGAGGGCGCACGTCGCGAAGAGACGATCTTCCGCGCCGCCCTCAAGGAAGCGGGGCACCCGCTGCCGGCTCCGGCGCGCTCATGACCGACGGCCGATCGACGGCGCCGCGGCTGCGTTGCGATCCTGTCGATCCGCCGCTGCGGATCGTGCTCGTCGAGCCCGAGATCCCGCAGAACACGGGGAACATCGGCCGGCTCTCGGCGGCGACGAAGAGCCCGCTCCACCTCGTGGGGCGCCTCGGCTTTCGCATCGACGAGCACGCGGTGAGGCGCGCCGGTCTCGACTACTGGCACCTCGTCGAGCTCGAGCAACACCTGGGTTTCGATCACTTCCTCCATGCGCACCCTGCGGCCAGGCCGCGCCTCTTCTCGGCGACCGCCAAGGTGAGCTACCTGGACGCGGCCTTCGCGCCGGGGGACGCGCTCGTCTTCGGCAAGGAGAGCGTCGGCCTCTCTGCCGAGCTGATCGAGCGATACCCGGACGCCGTGTTCGGGATTCCGACCGCGGGCCCGGTGCGCTCGCTGAACCTGGCGAACGCCGTGTCGATCGTGGTGTACGAGGCACTCCGGCAAATCGGCGCCCTCGCGCGGGTGCGATCGGAGTAGGGTCGCAGCAATGCTGTACCGGAGTCTCGCAAGCATCGTGACGGCGGCGTTCCTGCTCGCCGCCTCCGGTTGCTCGCGTCCCGCGCCGAACGCGACCCCCGAAGGCGCGGTCCGTGAGCTCACGATTCATCTGAGCCGGTACCGCGACGGCGATCCGGCCGAGGCAAAGGCGGCGTTCGGTCTCCTTTCGAAGGCCGCCCGGACCGAGCTCGGGCTTCGCGCCGAGCGCTACAGCGCCGCGAGCGGCAAGCGCATCGAGCCCGAGCTGATGCTGGCGCCCGCGAGCTTCGTCTCCCGGTTCGAGGCGCGAGAGCTCGCTTCGCGCATCCAGGGGCCCTACGCGATGGTGATCGCTGTCGGCCTCTTGCCCGAAGAGCGCGCCGAGATCCCGTGCGTCTACGAAGAAGGCGGGTGGCGCGTCCACCTCGAGCTCCCGCGGCTGAGCCCCGTGCGCGTGCTCAAGCGCGAGGGCGATCCCTCTTCGGATTAGCTAGGCGGCCGAGCTCGGCGCCGAATCGTCGTCGCCGGCGCGCGACTCGCCGGCCGCGTCGAGGCCGAGCTTGAAGATGATCGGACCCACGATCTCGTTGACCGCGATGACGGCGATGGCCATCGAACGGAAGGCGTCGGCGATGTTCGGAAACGCGCGGCTGACCACGATCACGAGGCCGAGGGCGAGCCCCGCCTGCGAAACCAGCCCGGACCAGCCCCAGCGACGAAGCGCAGGCTCGTCGCGGGCGAGCCAGCTCGACGCCCGCGCTGCGGCGTAGGTCGTCACGCCGCGCACCGCACATATACCGAGCGTGACGGGCCAGAAGGCCGCGAGCAGGTCGAGCTCCAGGTGTGCGCCAGCGAGCGCGAAGAAGATCACGTAGACCACTGCGCCGGTGTCGGCGATCCCTTTGACGAGCTTCCGGCCCTGTGCGCTGAAGTTTTCGACCACGAACCCCGCGACGAGGAAGGAGAGCATCGCGTCGAGACGGATGTACCGGAGGAGCTCCGACAGCCCGAGGCCGAGCACGAGGAGCACGAGGAGGAGGTTCTGCCCGACCAGGCGCAGGTACACCGTGAGGACGATCCCCAGCGTGACTCCGAGGACCGTGCTGCCGGCGAGCTCGTTGAGCAGGAGCTTCAAATCGGCGAAGGACATTTCCGCTCCGACGTCGAGGAGCGGGCGTACGAGCGCGATTGCGATGGCCATCATCAGGATGACCACCACGTTCGAGAACATGACAAAGGCGAGGGAGAATTCGGCGAGCGGGCCCTTCGGGCGGAGCTGCGCGAAGATGCCCAGGATGGCCGCGGGGCTGCGCGAGACCGCGAGGACAGCCCAAATGACGGCGATGGCGAAGAGCTGAGACGGGGTCAGGCCGGCGAAGGGCGTGAAACGTGCGACGACCAGGAACGCAGCGAACGCCGTGGCAAAGACGAGCGTGCTCTGGGTGAGCGTCGCCCAGGCCACGGAGCGGTATCGCTTTCGCAGCACGTCGACCCTCAGCTCGGCACCGCCCGCAAGAGCGATCAGCGCGAGGGTGAGGCTGTTGACCGGTTGCAGTCGGTGGACCGTGTCGATGTCGACCAGGTCGAGAACGTGCGGGCCGCAGAGGACGCCTGCGGCGAGATAGCCCGAGAGGTGCGGCAACCGGACGATCTCGGCAAGCTCGCTCGTCAGCGTTCCGGCGAGCAAGAGGACGCCCAGGCCGGCCATCGCACCGACGACGCTCCGCGCTTCGGGTGCGAGCTGCGTCGCGAGGAGCAGCACGCCGAGCACGACGACGAGGGCCGCTGCCTGCACCAGCCGGACCTGGACGCCCTTGCGCGCCGTCGCGGAGGTCACGCAGGCCCTCCGTGTCCGTGGGCGTCCGAGCCGCGTGAGCCCGCCGGTGAGCCGCGTGAGCCCCGCGAGCCGCGTTTGGCGGGCTGCGGGCGCGCCCGGCTCGGTGCGGGCACCGGCGTCATCGCGGCCGTGTCCGGGATCTCTCCCGCGACTCGCATCGTGCGGCGGAGCATGGCGGGCCCGATGACCTCGCCGGCGGCGGCGTTCAGCGCGGCGAGCGTGAGGATCGTGTCGCCGATCGGCCCCGGGAAACGAAGCGCGCACGCCAGGCCCACGGTCATCGTGAGGACGCCTGCCGGAAGCAGACCGAGCCCGAGCGAGATGCGGGGCACGTCCTCGTAGGCCTCGCCGCGCGTCAGGAGGCGGGCCGCGAGGAGCTTGGCGAGCACGCGCGCCGCGAACGCGGCGGCGACGACGGCGGCGAGCTCTGTGGACGCGGGCCACGATACGTACGCCCCAGCGAGCAACAATGAGGGGAGCATGACCGCGCGCTCGCTCGTCTCGACCATGCGCTGGAGCACGCCGCTCGTGCTGGCGAGGGCGCTCGCGACGAGCCCCATCACGAAGGCGGTCGTCATCGCCGAGAGACCGAGCCTCAGCGACGCCCCGCCTGCGAGCAGAAGCGACCCGAGGACGATGCCCCAGCGTTGGCTGGTCCGAGGCTCGATGTCGACGAGCGCGGCGCACGTGGCGCCCATCACGCCGCCGGCAGCGACCGTCGTGAGGACGAGCACCCAGGCGGGCAGAGGGAGCGCGACGGCGTCGGTCTGCGGCACGAGGACCGCGAGGATCGCCAGCGCACCGAGCGGGATTGCATCGTCCGCCTCGGAGACGTGGGAGACGAGCTCCGAGAGGGGCCCGTTCGCCCCGTAGCGCTCGGTGACCCACCGCACGGCGTGTCGCGTGGTCTCGGTAGAAGCCGCGGCGGCGCCGAGGGCGAGGACGGCGAGCTGGTTGCCACGCAAGGGCGTGAAGATGAACGCGACCGCCGCCGTGACGCTGCCGATGATCGTGAGCGTCAGCATCGCCAGCGAGAGCCCCGCGAGGAGCCGCTTCGTCGAGATCCGCCGGTTGCCCACGAAGCCGTAGTGGAGGCCGATCGTCAGACTCAGCCAGGTGAGCGCAAAGGCGACGAGCGGCTCGAAGCTCGCGAGCCCGCTCCGCGTGACAAACCCCATGACCTGCGGTCCGACGAAGATCCCGAGCAGGACGAACTCGGTGCCGGAGGGGAGGCCGAACCCTCGAATCGCGCGGCCTCCGACCAGCATGCTCCCGAAGTAGGCCAGCACGAGCAGGCCCATCAGGACGACGACCGGACTCACCCCGGCAGCTCCGAGTCGCGTAGCGGCGACACCTCGAACGCCTTGAGCGCGAGCAGGTGGAGCTGGCTCCTCGCGTCGGGATCCTCGCTGGCGACGCCCAGCTTCAGCGAGACGCTGTCGCGGTCGATGCGATCGATCTCGACGCGCGGATCGACGCCTGCCGGCGAGATCGCCAAGAGCAGCCGCTCGCGCAGCTCGGTCGAGGCGGCCGCGCGCGGAACCGAGATCTCGACCTCGACGCGCGGCGTGGGCCCGAGGATCGTCACCGGACGAACGAGCGCCAGCAGGTGAGGGACGCGGATCTCGTAGCCACTGTCGTCCTCGAGCGTCACGTCTACGAGTCCGACGTCGACGACTCGCCCTTCTTGCTCGCCGATGCGAACGAAGTCGCCTGCGCGCATGCGACGCCCGTACACGACGACGAGGCCGACGACGCAGCAGCCGACCAGCGGAACCGATGCGAGCCCGATGGTTCCGAGCCCGACGAGCCCTGCCGTAGCGAGCGCGCCCTCGGGGTGACCGGTGAGCACCGGCGCAGCGAAGATCAACGTGACGAGGATGAGGCCGGCGCGGATCAGGATGCTCGTCGGGCGCGCGAGCTCGGGCGGCAGCCACTCGAGCTCGGTCGTTCCTTCGCGCACGCTCTCGAAGAAGAGGCCGACCACGCGAAGCACGATGGCGACGACGAGCACGGCGATGGCGACGACGACGGTGATCGGCAACGACCCCGCGACGCGTGAGGCGAGCGCGAGGAACGGCTGCAGGATGATGGCGTTGATCCGGTCGGTGTACGGCCGCGTCGACTCGAAGAACGACAGGCCGGCGACGAGCCACAGGTAGACGAGCGTCAGCTGGCTCATCCATTTGCCGATCGAAATCGCGAGCGCGAGGCCGCTCCGGAATGCCGCCGGGTTCAGGATCGTGAACGTGCTGAGCCGCAGCTCGGGGATTCGATGCGGGTTGTCCTCGAGCCAGTCGTTCGCGCGCTCGGCCAAATCGCCGATCTTGCGCCAGAGGTAGAAGACGACGACGGCGAAGAAGACGACGAGGCAGATCGCGAAGATGCGGCTCGCGAGCGCAGTTCGCTGCTTCTCGGCTTGCACGGCCTTCTTGACCGACGCGGCGATGCGGTCGGCGTGCACCTCGAGCGAGGCGTCGCCTGCCGCAACGGCGTCTGCCTCGGTAAGCTGCACGATGGGCGCCTTGCCGAGGTAGAGGACCGCGACCTCGCCCCGCTTCTCGACGTGCACGTCGTCGGGCGTCGAGGCCTCGAACGCGTCCTTCAGGGCCTTGCTCGCTGCGGACGCGCGCTGCGCTGGCGTCTGATCGCCGTACTTCGCGCGGATCGTGAACGCGACCGCTTCGCCGAGCCGGACCTCTGCGGCCTCGGGCTCGATGTGCGCCGGTGCGGGCGGTGCAGCGCTCGCGGAAGGTGCGGGCGCCGGCTCGGTGGTCGCGGAAGGCGCGGGCTCAGGAGGCGCGGAGGGCGCCGCCTTCGCCGACGGCTCGGGCTCGACCAGGTTGCTCGGAGCCGGCGGACCCATTTCGACCGGGCCGCTCGGAGGTGTCGGAGGGGGAGGCGGCGGAGGAGCCGCGGTCGGCGGGGGCGCTTCGGGCGCAACGGTGGGTGCTGCGGAGGCCTTCGGCGGCGCGGGCGCGGCGGTAGGTGCCGCGGTCGGCTGTGCCGGCTTCGGCGCGGTGGGCGCCGCCGTCGGCTTGGCCGTCGGTGGCGCGGTCGGCTGTTGCGCAACGCCGTTCTGCGCGACGACGACGACGAGCAGCGTGAGGAGGAGGATCCAGAGCCGCTTCATGGGTTGTCGCGGCGCCGCCGGGCGGTGCCGTAGGGCCACGATACCAGCCTCGTTGCCCAAACCCGCTACCCCAAAAAGCACTCGGCGCGCCGCCGATGAACGGGGCGCGCCGCGCTCACTTCGTTCGCGCGTTCATCGCGCGGGGTTGGGGCCCCGCGCGAAAGGGTTGCGAACAATCAGTTCGTGAGGAAGATCGCTTCGATCTCGTTCTTCACTTGCTCTTCGGTCTGATCGCGAGCGATCGCGATCTCTTTCACGATGAGCGAGCGAGCCTCATCCAGCATGCGGCGCTCGCCGAACGAGAGCTGCTTGTCGGTCTTGAGGCGGTAGAGGTCACGCAGCACCTCTGCCACGTCGTAGATCGAGCCCGTCTTGATCTTCTCCATGAAGCCGCGATAGCGCCGGTTCCACGTCTGCTTGTCGAACGCGATCGTCCGCTCGCGCAGGATGTCGAAGACCTCGAGGATCTCTTGCTCGCTGATGAGCTGGCGAAGGCCGACGGCGTTGGCGTTGCCGACCGGCACGCGGATCTTGCTGTTGTTCTGCAAGAGGCGCAGCACGTAGAAGCGCTGCCGGTTGCCGGCGATATCGAGCTCTTCGATGCCGATGACCTCGGCCACGCCGCCGCGCGGGTAGACGGCCTTGTCACCGACCTTGAACTGAGCACCTTCGGACTGCATTGCTTCGTTCCTTTCGGTCGGGGCTGCCGTCGCCGGAGCGACAGCACCGCCGGCCATCGAGCCACTGAGCGAGCCGGGGGCAGACCGCCGGGGCGGCGACGCAGCAGGCGCGGGAGCCGCCGCCGGAGCGCTCGGCACCGCAGCCGGCGTCTTGGCGGGCGCTTTCGCGGGGGCAGCCTTCGATGCCTTGGCCGCCTTTGCCGGGGCTTCGGTCGGCTTCGATTTGCTGGCGGGCGCCTTGGATTCGGCGGACTTGGTCTCGGTGGTCTTGCCGCGCTGCTTGGCTTTGGAAGCCCCCGTGGGAGCTTGTTTCATAGTTGGCCTTGAAAGCTGGCGGCTTTGGGTAGTTTGCACGTGGTACTCACAACAGGCTCTCTGCCTGGTCCATTCCTGCAGAGGTCGTTCGAAGGACCGCGTAGGAAACTGGAAAGCCTCCTCGTGCGGGAGGAGGCCAAAACACCCAGAGGGACCGATTGGCACACGGCTCAACCCGCCTCGGGCAACCCAGCGCACTTTGCGCCAAGCGCGCGCACTCTACTGTCGAGGGCTAAGATTGTCAAACCGTTTCAGGCTCAGGCGTTATCCGCACCGGACGAACAGGAAACGGTGACAGCTTGGGGGATTTTCTTTACCGGACCGTCGCGAGCTCTGCGAGTAGGCCCCATCGCACGCCTCGATCCGAGACGACGAGCTCGGCTGCGCCCGAGCGGGCGAGCACTGCCCGGCAGATGTGGGCACCGGCCGCGATGACGTCCGCGCGCTTCGGCGAGAGCCCCGGCAGCTTCACGCGTTCGGCGATTGGGGTGCGATCGAGGAGCGCCGTCGCCTTTGCGATCTCCTCGCGCGAGAGGCGGAGGCCGTGGACAACGCCGGCGTCGTAGGGGTCGACTTTGCGCGCGATGGCCCCTAGCGTCGTCACGGTTCCGGCAACGCCTACGACTGCGTCCACCGCGTCGAAGCGCGCCCCATCGAGCGCGCGCTCGATGTCCTCGTCCACACGATCGAGCTCTTCGGTCGTCGGCGGGTCCGACCTCACGTGGCGCTCGGTGAGCCGAACGCTGCCGATGTCCAAGCTGACTGCGTGCGCGATCGCAACGGGCGCGCGATCGCCCACGATGACCTCGGTGCTTCCGCCGCCGATGTCGAACACGAGGACGCGCTTCGCTCCGTGCAGATCCAACCCGGAGAGGCCGCCGCCGAAGGTGAGTCGGGCTTCTTCGTCGCCCGAGATGACCCGCGGTCTGGTGCCGAGGAGCGCCTCTGCGCGCGCCACCAGCGCATCGCCGCCGGCCGCGTCGCGCATGGCGCTCGTCCCGACGACGTCGATGCGTGTCGCGCCGGCTTCGCGGATCGCCTCGGCGTACTCGGCGAGGCACGCGAGCGTCCGCTCGATCGCGGCATCTGCGAGCGTCCGCGTGCGGTCCACGCCCTCGCCGAGGCGCGTGATCGTCGCGCGCTCGACGAGCGGGGTGAGCGCTCCGCCATCGGACACCTCGGCGACGGTGAGAAGGACCGAGTTCGTCCCGATGTCGATGGCCGCGACGCGGCGCGCTCCCCCTCCACGCGAAGGGGTCGCCCCGGCGTCAGCGTCGCGGCCCATCATGACTACTTCGTAATGGTCTTGAGATCGATCATCTCTTCGACGTTCGGCATGATCACGAGCTCGACGCGGCGGTTGCCCTGCCGGCCCTCGGCCGTGCCGTTGTCCATGACCGGATCGGTGTCGCCGTAGCCGACCGCCGACCAGTTGAGCGGGTTGAGGCCGCCGCCCTCTTTGTTGTCCTTGCCGGGGGGGCTGATGAGGAAGACGAGCACCTCACGTGCACGCATCGCGCTGAGGCCCCAGTTGTCCTTGAAGCCGCCCTTGAAGGGCTGATTGTCGGTGTGGCCGGCGACCTGGTACGTCCGGGACGAGAGGCCTTTGTCGTTGCGAACGACCTCGGCGACCTTCGTCAGGATGTCCTTGCCCTCTTTCTTGAGGGTCTCGCGGCCGGAGTCGAAGAGCACGTCGCCCGGCAGCTGGATGACGATGCGGCCCTTGCGGATCTGCACCTTGAGGCCGAACTTCGTCAGCTCGTCGAGCTTCTTCTTCAGCGTCTCGAAGCGCTGGCGGATCGCCTCGAGCTGCTCTGCGCGCTTCTTGTAGTCCTCGAGCGCGCGAGCCTGTTGCTCGAGGTTCGCGTTGAGGTTGGAGATGTCGACACCGGCGGCGCGCAGCTGCTCTTTGAGCTGCTCCACACGCGCCTTCGCGTCGGCGAGCTCGCCCTGCGCCTTGCGGCTCGCGGCCTGCTCGGCGGCGAGGCGATTCTTGAGGTCTTCGACCTCGCGCGCCTTCTTGTCGTACTCCTCTTGGCTGGGCCCGCAGCCCGCACCGAGCGCGAGAAGTAGAGCCCCGACGAGGAGCCCTCCAGACCTACGACCTCTGAGCATCGTCATCCTCCTGGCGCGCCCCGAGGGGGGCCGTCGTGGCGCACCGTATGCGACGACGCGGGGTCCGTTCAAGCCCCACCTCGCCCCGGATCCGTGCCCCCGCAGGACGAAAAGAGATCCGGAAGCGCGCGAAGCGAGAGGTGCGTCCGAAGCTCACGATCGGCGACGAAACAGCTGGATCATGAAAGATCGGTCGGACCGCCCGGCGTCTTCGATGCATGTCAGCAAGAAGGTGTCAATCAGAATCGACGATTGACGCGGCTGAGCCCCCGTTCAACGTCTGCAACGCTTGCAGAGCACTCCTCGGAGGAGTCGAGGGGTGTCCGAAATGCGTCGCGAAAAAATTTCTTGACGATGCCCATGCGTGGCAATATACGTCGTGCAACATCTGTTGCTGCACATGACGTTTCTCGGCGAATTCCAGCGAATCTAAACAACGCCTCATCCGGCGCGCCGTCGACTGGTTCGAATGCGCGAGGGGTTAGGCGAGCGAAGCTCGAGACGCGCTGTGCAGCACGAATGGAGGATACAGATGGCTGCTAAGAAGACCGCGAAGAAGGCACCGAAGAAGGGCACCAAGACGGCGAAGAAGCCGGCCGCCGGCAAGGCGTCGAAGGTTGCCAAGGCGAAGAAGGCCGCGCCGAAGAAGTCGGCCGCCAAGAAGGGCGGAGCGAAGCGCGTCGCCAAGAAGGCGCCGAAGAAGACCGCCAAGAAGGCGGCGAAGCGCAAGGCTGCTCCGAAGAAGCGCAAGGCGGCGCCCCGCAAAGCGAAAGCTGCGCCCGCTCCAGCGGCGCCTGCTGCGCCTCCTGTTTCGTCGGACGAGTCCGAATAGCTAGGACCGCCCCGCTGTCGCTCGGCGTGGCGCCCGACGCGCGTCTTCGTGCGCAGGCGACCCCAGCATCGACGACAGCGATCGTCGATGGTCGAACGGCGGGGCGGACCAAAGCTAGCTCGCGTACCACCGTGGTGCGCGACCGGCTCGCTCCAGTCGCGGTGATCCGGGCCTCGGTGCGGCTTAAGAAGTACCCCATGCACCGATGCTCTGCTGCTGAGAAAGCCCGGGTTGTCGAACGCCGGCATTCAATCGCCGCGACTGGCAGCTTGTAACGCTTCTGATTCGCGCCCTCGCGGGCACGAATTCTTGCTTTGGTTTCTCTGATTCGCGCGACTGCCTTCGGGGCAGGCGAGATAAGGCGCGAATGGGGGCATTGAGAGTGGCCGTCCGGCACGACCGGACGAGACCACTTTTCGTGCTTTGTGCGTTCGGATCGAAATGGTCAGTCGCCGAGATAGAGGCGCAACGCGCGCGCCGCGGCGTGCCGGTCGAACGGCACCTCGCGCAGCTCTTCTCGCGCGCTGATCGCCTCGAAGAGGCCGACCAAGAACTCGTGGAACGCCTCGGCCTCCGACACGGCGTGCGCGAGGCGCTTCGGGTCGAGGAGGTCGGTCTCGCCGAGCGCGTTCATGGCGCCCATGAACGAGTCGAAGCGCGGGTAGTCGCCGACGCGGAGGAGCGGGTAGCCCATCGCGCGGAAGTACGCGAGAAACTCCTTCACGAACGCGAAGCTCTGAAGCTTCGACCACTGATCGATCGTGGGGTCGGCGTGCCGGGCCTTGCTGGCGAAGGCGCGCGCGATCTGGGCGAACATCCAGACGTCGCGGCGCAGCCGATCGCTCGACGCGCGACGCGCCGTGAGATCGTCGAACACGTTGCCTTCTTCGAGGGTCGTCTTGAGCGACTTGCCGAGGAAGAGGATCGCGTTCTGGATCGCCGGGCGAAGGTTCTTGGTGACGTCGCGCAGTCGCGCGCGGAGCTCCGCCTCGGGCGGCGCGGACTCGACGGCGGGCAGATCGTGCTCGAAAGTGCGGCGCAGCTCGAGCCGCAGGTTCGATGCGACGCCGGTGAGCGCGCCTTTGATGGCGACGAGGCGATCGCCTTCGCTGCGGAGCTCGTCGAACCGCACGCCTATCTGGCTCGCCGGAACGCGGAGCAGATCGCGCTGGAAGCCGTCGGCGAGGAGGAGCCCCGCGCGACGTCGCAGGTACCCGGAGAGAGCGCGCGCGTCGCTGCGCAGCACCGAGAGCACGAGGAACGCGCGGCCGCCGACCCTGCGGTCGGTATGATCGAGCGCGATCGTGTCGACGAGGCGCAGGTAGCGCAGCATTCGAAAGAGCGAGAGGAAGCTCAGCGCGACGAGGCGGTGCGCGTGCTCTCCGGTGACGCTCTGGATGAGCTCGAGCACCTGGCCCGAAGGAATGCGATCGAACTCGGGCCGGAACTCGAGGGCGGCGAGCGGGTTGAAGAACGTCGACTGCGCGCTCTCACGCATCGCCGTCGCGAGCATCGAATAAAAGAGCCGGAAGGGGACGCGCGGCAGCTTGAGGAGGCCGTTCATCACCTCGGTCACGTTGGTGAGGCCCTGCCGCATGACGACGAGGCTCTCTTCGGGCGTCTCTTGCTCCGAGAGCGACGAGAGCGAGAGGCGCGTCCGCGCGCTGTCCTCGGGCAGTACCGTCTCGAGGTAGCGGTTGAAGACGAACGCGCGATCGCGCTCGCCGAGGAGCGCGCGAGAGAGCTGCACGATGCGCAGGACGCCGCCTTGCGCCTGATGAAGGTGCTCGCGGAAGTCGAGCGAGACGAAGGTGCGCCTGCGCCCGGCGCCCGGGTGATTGCGCGGGTTGGCGAAGCAGGCCAACCCCTTGAGCAGGATCTCGAGCTCGAAGAGGATCTCGTCCTTCTTCTCGGCGCCGAGCGACGCGAACCAGGCGTCGCGCGCCTGCTGCTGCTCGCGCTTCATCCCTCGCGTGTCGCGAAGGAGCTCGGCGTACGCGTTGCGTCCGGTGAACGAAGGCCGTCCCGAGCCGGACGCGCCGGCACCCAACGAAGGGTGGGAAGCTCTCGGATCTTCGGAGATCACGTTCGTCGCGGCCTTACGGTGAAACGCGCGACTTGAAGTTGAAGCGGTGGTTGTAGGTCGTATCCATGCCCTTCGGCGACTCGGGGAACTTCATCGCGCCGGCGACCTTGGCCATGCACGCTTCCATCGGCTTGTCGGCCAGATCGCTCTCGTCGGGCTTGAACGCCGCGCTGACCAGCTCGCCGCTCGGCTTGAGCTTGATCGTCAGCGTGATCTTCACGTCGCGGCCGGGGTTCTTGCGCCCCCACTCGTCGAAGCAAGCGCGGAACTTCTCGCGGTTCGCGGCGATGGCGTCGATGATCGGCCGCAGGCGATCGCTGCCGCCGGCGTCCTTCGACGTCGTCGCGTTGTTCATGACGACACCGCCATCGGGCGGATCGTTGGTGATGTCGCCCGCCGGCTCGTTGGGAGCGCCGGTTCCTTCTGCGGTCGCGCTGCCGTCCGGGGGCGTCGAGAGCCCGGTGACGGCGCTCGCGGTGTCGGCTCCGGCGGTTTCGGCCGGCTCTGCAGGCTGGCTGCCGCCTTGCGAGCACGCCGTAGCGAAGAGGGCGATGGCGAACGCGCTTCGGTAGGGCCTCGTCGCGACGAATGCGGGCATCGCGGGCATACTACGCCAACTGAAGGACGCTGAGAGCACGAGGTGCGTGCGCTCCCGAGAGAGCGGGGGTAGGACGTCCGGGTGTCGCTCCCGCGCGCGATCCTCCTCGGCTCTCTGGTCCTCGGGGCGCTCCTCGGGCCGCTCGCCGGCTGCGATAGCCCCGGGGTCCAGCTGTGCGGCGAGATCCCGCAGGACGGCTGCCCGGTCGGTCGCGGCGGCACCTGCGACGACCCGTACTGCGCGGCGCTCTACGACTGCGTCGAGGGCGACTGGACGCAGACCGAGGCGTGCACGCAGAACCCCGTGACGAGCGCTTCGGTTGGAACGGGCACCGGCGGCGGAGGCGAGGGCGGGTGCGCACCGCTGATGATCGACCACTCGACCGAGGTCGACGGCTGCACGCCGGACCTGCAGGAGCCCGATTGCCCTGCTGTCGCGGCCGAGACCTGTCCCAACCCGTGCCTCACCGGGTGCGTGGATTTCTTCCTCTGTGAAACCAACGGCTGGCGCCTGGTCGCGTTCTGCGCCGAGGATCTGACCCTCCATCCGGCCACTTCGCGATGAGCGGCAAGGCGCACCACGGCGCGCAGCCACCGCAGGGACCGCCCTGGGATCTTCCGTTCGCGGAGGCGCCGCTCGCGTTCGTCGATCTCGAGATGACCGGGCTCGATCCCTCGAAGGACCGCGTCATCGAGGTGTGCATCGAGCGCGTCGTCGGCGCCGCCGTCGCCGACCGCCTGGAGAGCTTGGTCCGGCCCGACGGGGACGTTGCGTGGGACCCGTCGGTCCACGGCATCTCGCCCGAGGCCGTCCGCGAAGCTCCCACGTTCGCCGAGCTCGCGCCGCGCATCGCATCGATCCTCGATGGCGCCGTCCTCGTGGCGCACGCAGCGACGTGGGACGTCCGCTTTCTCGAGGCCGAGCTCGCTCGCGCCGGCAAGCCTGCCACGCTGCCATGTTTTCTCGATTCGCTCGTCCTTTCGCGTCGGGTCTTCGGTTTCGAGCGCCATTCGCTCGAAGCCCTCGCCGAAGCCCTGGGCGCACCCGAGCGGCGCGCACACCGTGCGGGCGACGATGTCCGCACGCTCCGCCACGTTTTTGGCCGGCTGGTGACCGAGCTCAGCCCGACGACGCCGCGCGATCTCTGGCACACCGAGGTCGAGACCCGGCACGCTCGCCCCGCCATCCTCGAGGCGCTCGAACGCGCGCGGGCCTCTGGACTGCCCGTGCGGCTCCGCTACAGGCCCAGCGGCAAGCGACCCCAGGAGCTCGTGATGGTGGTAACGAAGCTCGCTTCCGACCTCGACCCCCCGCGCGCGATTGGCTATTTGCTCCCTGGCCGAGGTCGGCGCGAATTGCGGGCCGACCGAATCCTGCAAGTCGAGCCCGACACAACCGACAGGCCCTGAAAGGCGTTCGATCCGTGCGACAGAGCAGCACCCCAAGCAAAGTCCTCCGCTGGTTCGCCGCCGCCGTCTGCCTATCGGGCTCGACAGGCCTGGCCGTGACGTCCGTCTCGACCGCAGGCTGCGCCGGCGCCACCGCCACCCCCGAACGCCCCGACAAGGCGGAGAAGTGGTTCAAGCGCGCGCAGACCGACTTCGCCGAGGGCAAAGTCGATGAAGCGCACGAGGCAATTCGCAACGCGCTCGCCGCCGCTCCCGAGGACGACGAGATCAAGACGCTCGGCGGCAAGATCGCGCTCGCGCGGCTCGAGTTCGACGAGTCGCTACGCCTCCTGGCCAAGGTCCCGGGCTCCGAGGCGCAAGGCATCCGTGGTCGCGCCAACTGGTACCTCGGCAACCTCACGCAGGCCGCCGACGAGCTCGAGGCGATGCTCGAGGACCCCGACGTTCGGGACGACTGGGCCAAGCCGATCGCGAGCCTCGCTCGCCGCGGTCAGGGCCGCACGCCCTTCTCGCTCTCCGGCGCACAGGTCGCCGCCGTCGACATGGCGAACGTCGCGCCCGCGCCGTTCCTCGTCATCCCGATCGAGATCGACGGCGTGCAGACGCTCGCGATGCTCTCGACAGGCATCGCCGAGGTCGTGGTCGACAGCGCGACGCGCGCCGAGCCGAGCTGGGTGTCGCTGCGGTTCGGCGGCGCGCTCGAGGTGAGCGACGTGCCCGCGCTCACCAAGGATCTCTCGGGTCTGTCCAAGGAGCTCAACGCGCCGATCGGCGCCCTCCTCGGCTCGAACATCCTGCGGCGCGTGAACGCGACGATGGACTACACGGGGCATCAGTTCGTCGCGCGCGCCTACGCGCCGCCGCCGCCCCCTCACGCGACGCGCGTGCCGCTCTACTACGCGCGCGGCGGCGGCATGATGATGACGACCTTCATCGGCGCCGGCAACGACACGAGCGCCGCGCTCTTCGTCGACAGCGCGCTGCGGTTTCCGATCGCTCTCGACGAGCGCGGCTGGGTGAAGGCGGGCGTCCTGCCGAACCAGCTGTCTCCCGTCGACGCTGCGCCCGACCTGAAAGAGGGCGTCGTTCCGCTCCTGCGCCTCGGCTCGTTCGAGCTGCGCAAGGTCCCGGGCGTCCTCGGCGACGGTGCGCTCTCGACGTCGATCGCGGATCTCGAGAAGGGCATCAAGCAAGACGTCGACGGCGTGATCGGCGCCTTCATCCTCGCGAACT
>JBGTSH010000173.1:0-21401 GCA_041940405.1 Polyangiaceae bacterium | reverse complement strand
CGGCGTGTCCGGGCGTGTCGACGATGTTGATCAGCCGATCCTGGTAGCGGACTGCCGTGTTCTTCGCGAGGATGGTGATCCCGCGCTCGCGCTCGAGGTCGTTCGAGTCCATCACCCGCTCGGTGGCGGCTTCGCTGGCGCGCAGGCCACCGGCTTGGCGGAGCATGTGATCGACGAGCGTCGTCTTTCCGTGATCGACGTGCGCGACGATCGCAATGTTCCGGAGCGCCTGCGAGACGCCGGGCGGGATTGATGCCGACATGGTCGGGCGGCGCTCTACCACGCACTCGGCGGCCTTTCCACCTGGCGATTCCTTATGTTACGCGGGGGACCCGATGACCCCCGAGGTGCTCCGCCAGCTCGCCGAGGAGTGGATCCCGTTCAACAAGCTTCTGGGCCTGAAGGCTCTATCGGTAGAAGACGGCAAGATCGTCTTCGAGATCCCCTACCGGGAGGAGCTGATCGGCGATCCGGTAAAAAAGGCGCTCCATGGGGGTGTCATCAGCATGCTTGCCGACACGGCGGGGGGGTTTTGCGTCTGGAGCTCGCTCTCGGACCCGCGGGCCCGCGTTTCGACCATCGATCTGAGGGTGGACTACCTGACCCCCGGCAAGATGGAGGACCTGCGCGCCCACGCGACCCTGGTCCGCACCGGAAAGACCGTCGGGGTGGCCGATGTCCGGCTTTACCACCCGTCGGACGAGTCGGTCAGCGTGGCGACCGGCAAGGGGGTCTACGCCATCCGCATCATGAAGGGGCACGCCGGCTGAACCGGTGCGTCAGCGCCGGACCACGACCGCGCTTGCGACGCCGTTCTCTTTCGCGCCGGCCCCGGTAGCGCCCTGCCATTCGTCGGGGACCTGCGGGTCGCTCCATCCAAAGAGCCGCTCGGCGTCGATCGGCGAGAGGTTCACGCACCCCGCGCTCACCATCTCGCCGAACCGCTCGTGCCAGTAGGCGGCGTGCAGGGCGAACGGCGGATTGAAGTACTGCGTGTGCGGGACGTCGGCGATCCAGAACGTGCGGTCTTTGCCCTTCTCGGGCGACATGGTCGCGGCGCGGTCCTTGAAAGTGATCGTGTAGACGCCGAGCGGCGTCGTGGAGTCTTTGACCGGGTCGCGCCCCGGAACCGGAACGCCTCCGGCACCGGGCGAGATCAGCGTCGCGTAGACGGGCGTCAGGCCGTCGTAGGCCACCATCGTCCCGTTCGTGATCCGCACGAGGAACCACTTCTGGCCCTCTTTGATGCCGTGGGGGAGCTTGGCCTCGGCATCGATGACGGTAGCGTCGTCTTCTTCGACGTAAAGCGGGCCGCCCTCTCCCCGCTCGCGCGTCTCCAAGTAGCGCTTCTTGCCGACTTCGGAGCTCGAGCCGGTGAGCTCCACCCACGTGCGCACGCCCCACGCCTCTCCTGTCGCGACCATCGTGTCGCCTCTCTTCTCGTACTTGGGCCGCGCCTTCACGCGCATGAACGCGAGCGGGAGCTTTGCCTCGCCCTTCGAGAGGTCTGCTCCCTTGAAGGCGCTCGGACGGAAGGGTCGGACGCGATCGGCGGGGACGATCGTGTGATCGGCGGACAGAAGCCAGGTGCGACCCTCGGCCTCGAACGACTTGGTGAACGAGAGCATCGAGCCATGCGGAATCGTCTGCTCGACGAGATCGAAGGGGGCCTCGCGCGCCGACCCGCCGTCCTTCAAGAACCCGGGGAGCGCGTCCTTCGCGTCGATGCTCTCGGCGACCGCGAGCTCTTCGTGACTGCGCAGCGTCTTGGGCAGCTTGCCGAACGTGCCGGGTTTGCCGAGGTACTTCTCGAACCGCTCTTGCTCCGCTCGCGTCGGCACGCGGTTGTACATCGGCGCGCCGTTGGAGAACGCGTAGCGATAGGGAAACGTCGCGTTCGGCGTGCCCCGCGACGCCTCGGCGGCCTCCTTCCACGCCGGCCGGGGCGCGTCGCTCACCGTTCGATCGCGACAGACGTAGCCGCGGGGCTCGACCTCGTAGAACCCGCCGGAGCAGCCGGTGCCGCGGATGACTTTGTCGCTCTTCAGCGCGATGGAGCTGCCGGCCCGCACGTACCCGAGATAGTCGCCCTCTTTGATCTCGGGCTTCTTTCGGATCCACGTGAGGTAGCCGACGCTCGTGATGCGCTTCTTGCCGTCGTCGGCCTTCGGCTTTGGTGACGTGGGTTCTGCGGACGGCGCGCTGGCGGCTGCTTCGGCACCCGCTTCCTCGGCACGAGGGCTGGGCTCGGTAGGTGCTGAGGCCGAGGTGCCCGCGGTCTCGTTCGTGGCGTGCGCGTTTGCAGGCGGCGTGTCGGTGTGCGTCGTCGTCACGCACGCCCCGAAGAGCGCCGATACGACGGCGCTCCACAAGACGCGCGAGCGAGGACCGTGCACCACCGCGCGAATCCTAGCAGGGCGTACGTCGACACGCGGCTGGTTCACGCTCTCTTGCGCGGCCGCACGCCCTTGGCCTCGAGATCGCGGCGCAGCTTGGCGATCATCCCGGACCAGAGGAGCGTGCTTGCGTCGGGCGAGACGCGCTCGAGCCACCAGAGCGCCTTCCACCACCGCGGGAAGACGATGATGCCCTCGTTGCGGGCGACCGCGTCGAGCGTCTTCCGTGCGAAATCCGCGGGGTCCATCGGGCGCGTGATCGACCAGAGCTCGAGCATCGTCTCTTCGGTGAGCCCGTCGAAGTTGAGGCGACCGTAGCGCCCGCCGGTGAGGATGGGCGTTCGGATGGCGCCGGGGCAAAGGACCGAGACCTTGACCCCGTGGCGCTTGGCCTCGACGCGGAGCGACTTGGAGAGCCCGACGACGGCGTGCTTGGCAGCCGTGTAGCTGCCCTCGCCGGCGGCGCCGACGAGCCCGGCCATCGAGGCGGTCGTGACGATGTGCCCGGCACGCTTTCGGACCATGTGTGGGTAGACCGCCTGGATCGAGTACGCGACGCCGCGGACGTTGACGTCGATCACGTCGTCCCAATCCTCGCGCGCGTACCCGTCCATTTCGCCGCCCACGCCGATTCCGGCGTTGGCGAAGAAGAGATCGACGTGGCCCTCGCGAGCGAGGGTGTCCGATACGACCCGCTCTTGTGCGTCGAGGTCCCGCACGTCGAGCTCGACCGCGCGGGCGCGCCCTCCCGAGGCGACGAGGCGCTCGGCCAGGGCACGCCCCTCGTCGATCTGCCTGTCGGCGATCACCACGGCAGCGCCGCGACGAACGAGCTCTCTTGCGAGCGCGGCGCCGATGCCGGAGGCCCCACCCGTCACGATCGCGTTCTTCCCCGCCAGCTTTGTCACGCCAGCAGGCTACTCCACGCTGACATAGATGAAATGCTCGATGCTGGTGCCCGACTGCGCTTGGGCGTCGACGATCTCTTCCATGAGGCAGCGGAGGAGGGGCCCAGACAGACCCTCGTGCTCGATCTCGGGATTGGGTCGCCCTTCGCCACCGATCGTCACGAAGAGCGAGCCGCGGTCGCCGACGGCGCTCTTGTCGAGGCAGCCTTCGAACGGGACACCGTTCGGAAAGAGCCGGGCGAAGTCGTCATGCCTACCGTCGCGATCGGTGACCACCATTTCGATCCGCTGCGGTTGCTCGCGCGAAGGAAATTCCGATGCGGCGGACGCCCGCGCGGATGCGGATGCCGGGGGATGCGCGCGCTTCGGCTGCGCTCGGACCACGGCGGGCTCGCCGCTCCCGCCGGCAGAGCACGCGCCGCCGAGGAGAAGGATGGCGACCGCGATGCTGTTTGCCGTGTGGCCCATGAACGCGCTTCTCCTGCTACCGTGACCCCGTGCTCGGATCCAGGCTCGGCGGGTGCGTGGCGGTCGCCATTTCGCTCTTCGGCGTGACCGAGGCGAAGGCGTGGACCTGCGGCGCGGAGCCTGATGGTTTCGTCTTGCCGCCGCCGACCGTCGCGGCGCCCCTCAATGTTCGTCCGGTCGTGCGGCTCAAGTACTGGCCGACGGTGAAGACCTGTCCATCGACGCAGCCTTGCTCGGCCGACGCGGCGACGATGGAGCTCTGGTCGGCGCCGCGCCGCGGCGCCCCGCGCGTGCAGATCCCGGCCGACGTGACGTCGGCGCGCTCGGACGGCGTCGTCACGTTCGTCATTCGGCCCAAGGCGCCGCTCGAGCCGCTGCGCCGTTACGAGGTGCGCGGGCGGCCCGACACCACGTTTCCGTCGAAGCTCTTGGGCACCTTTCGGACCGGCGACCTCTTCGATCGAAAAGCGCCGGCGTGGCACGGAATGACGCGCGCCGACCTCCATCCACTCCTTCCGCCCGCTCAGCCGAAGCGACAAGGCGGCGTCGTCGTGATTCCGTTCGGCCCTCAGCAGACGACCCCATACGTCGAAGTCTTCGGTCCGGTGGCCGTCGACGATCAAGCGGCGCCCGGCAGCCTCACGTACGGGCTGTGGGTGGCGAAGGCCGGCGAGAAGATCGACTACACGGTGGTCCCGGCGGGCTTCTTCCGCCAGGACAGCAGCGTTGCGGGGACGGCGAGCGGCACGATGGATCGGTTGTTCGTCGCCGGAGCGCAGAACGAATGCTTCGTCCCCACGCTCGAGCTGCCCCAGTCCGGCAAGGTCACCGTCGGCGTTCGCGCCGTCGATCTGGCCGGCAACCAGAGTGAAGGCAGCGAGACCATCCTGGATCTCGGGCCGCCTCCGGCGCCCGTCCGACGCAAGTGAGCGCTCCGCTTTCCTTCGTCACCCGATTCATCACGCGCGGGCCGCTCCGCGCCGAGCCGGTGTGCACCGCGCCTTACGGAGCTGGCGAGCGCGACGAGCACGCCGTCAGAGCCCGGCAGCATTCGTCGAGACAGCGAGCCCGTTCGACGTGACGAGGGCGAGCCCCGCCGCCCCGAATCGCACGAGGCGAATCGGTGTCCCCGAGGCACCCGACATGACGACGTCACGCTCGAACAGCTGCGTCGTCGTGTTGAACACCTTCACCAGGGTGGCGCTGTTCGCGAAGTACGCCTCGCTGAACGCGGGCTCGACGGCGACCGCGCCCGCTGCTCCGGAGAAGGTGCCGGCGAGGCTGGGAAGGATCGGATCGACGATGACGCCGGTCGTCGTGTAGACGCGTCCGTCCTCGTAGAGGATTTCTACGTTGAACCCGTCGAAGAGCTCCTGCTCCCACACCTTCGTCACACCGTTCGGGCCGATGGCGAGCTCATACATTTGGAAACCGGTGCTCGCATTGTTGTAGCCGTAGGCCAAGGAGTCGCTCGCGATGGAGATCGTCCGGGCTCCGGTATGCGAAGGCGTCCCGACGGGTCGCGCTACGCCCTCGTCGTAGACGAACACACCGCCGAAATCCGGGGACACGCCCGAGCGCCTCGTCGAGATCAGGACGGACGTCGGCGAGCCCGGCAGAACCTCTAGGTCACCTGCCCTCAGCACACCGGTCGACGGATCAATTCCGACGGGGAACGACAGGCAAGCCGTGCGATTCGGGAGGTTGACCATGCGCACTGCGGCTGAACCCTGCTGCGCGACGTAGAGGATCGAACCGTCTGGGGAGATCGCGAGCCACTGCGGATCGCCTCCCACCGCGAGGGACCACGCGACGGTCTTCACCCCTGTCGCGCTCACGTCCACGGCGACCAGCTGACTCGCCAGGTTGGCGCTGTTGGAGCGAACCGACAAATACAACCGGCTGAGCGTCGGATCGGCGACGACGTCGCCGATCGTCAGAGTGGGCAGAGCGACGTTCGGAGCGTTCAGCGTCGCAGGCGGAGAGCACGCTGCTGGCGAGTCGATGTCGCAAGCGTCGCCCCAGCCGTCCCCGTCCGCGTCCGCTTGGGTGGGGTCCGCAAGCGTCGGGCAGGTATCGACGTCTGCGCAGAACCCGTCCCCCTCGGCGTCGTTCTCCGCGTCGCTCGGGCAGGCATCGATGTCGTCGCACGTCCCGTCGCCGTCCGCGTCCGGCATTCCCTCGTCGATCTGCGAGTCCACGTCGTTGCTGATGCCGTCGCATTCTTCGACGTCGCAGACGTCGCCAGTGCCGTCGCCGTCCTTGTCGCCCTGATTGCTCGAGGCCACCTGCGGACAGTTGTCCGTGTCGCCACAGATGTTGTCGTTGTCCTCATCGTTATCGGGATCGTTGGGACAAACATCGACGCAGTCGTCCGTTCCATCGCCGTCCTGATCGGCTTCGGGAACCAGCGGGCATGGATCGACGCAGTCCGCAGCGCTGTCGCCGTCCGCATTGGGAAGGCCCTCGTCGACCTGGCCGTCGCCGTTGTTATCCTGTCCATCACAGGTCTCGGCATCACAGGCGTCGCCGATCCCATCGCCGTCGACGTCGGATTGCGACGGGTTGGTGGCAGCTGGACAGTTGTCGTAGAAGGCACAGTAGCCGTCGGAGTCGAGGTCACCACCCAAGCCGGCGCATGGCGAGTTCGGGTCGATGGGGGGCGTCGGATCGCAGATGTCGCCGATGCCGTCGAAGTCCCCGTCGAACTGGTTCACGTTGCTGGTATTCGGGCAATTGTCGAGGTTGTCGCAAACCGTGTCGCCATCCTGATCGCCACCCAGGTCGTCGCAGGGCTCGGGCGTCGCGTCGCACACGTCCCCCACACCGTCGTCGTCCGCGTCCTGCTGTGCCGGGTTCGGCATGTCCGGGCAGTTGTCCCACTCCTGGCAAACGTCGTCGTCATCAGAATCGCCGCCGTGGCCGGCGCAAACGTTCGTCCCTTCCGTCGGATCGCAGGCGTCCCCGAGGCCATCGCCGTCGGTATCGGCCTGATCGGCGTTCGGTGTCGAGATGCAGTTGTCGGAGAAGTCGCACGCGTCGTCGCCGTCCGCGTCGCCGCCCTCCTCCTCGCACGGATCGACCATCGGCTCCGGCGGCTCGTCGCAGGCGTCGCCGATCCCATCGTCATCCGCGTCGAGCTGTTGCGAGTTCCAGTCGTCGGGGCAGTTGTCCGCGGGCTCGCACACGTCGTCCCCGTCCGGATCGACGCATCCGCCGGTCGAGGAGGAGCTGGTGGTGGTAGCGGAGGAGGAAGTGGAGGTTTCCCTGGGCATCTCCTCGTCCGCACAAGCCGGCAGAAGCCCAAGGAGAAGGATGCCCGCCCAACCGACGCGAGGAAGCTTCGAAGGACTTCGCATGGCCGGGCGATTGGACCAGAGACTCGGCTTGCTGGGGGATCGAAATCTCGGACGTCATACGATCCCTCAGGTGCCGCCCTGGATTGTGGAGGACGCCGGCAGTGGATCGAGGTCGGCTTGCGGCGAACGCCAGAGGGCTCGATGCGCGCCATGGCGAAAGCCACCTCGGGCACATGAGCGGGAGCCTCTGCTACCGTTGGCGTCGTGCCCGGATTCAGGCTCGGCCCTTGCTCGGCTACCATCCCCAGGGCCGCGCCCGTCCGACGCAAGTGAGCGCTCCGCTTTCCTTCGTCACCCGATTCATCACGCGCGGGCCGCTCCGCGCCGAGACGGTCTGCACCGCGTGGGAGATCTTCTCCGCGCTCCTCTTCGCTTCGGCCGTCGTCCCGGCAGCGCTCGACTCGCCGTGGCCCGCGCTCGTCTTCACGGCGACCCTCGTGGTCTCTCTGCTCGGCGTCCGCGCCCTCGTGCACCAGGGTGAGCGCGCGATCGCGCCCACGAGCTGGTTCCGCGTGGTGGCATGGATCCTGGCCATCCTGCCGCTCCCATCCCTTCGCAGCGACTTCCGCACCTGGGTCGCGACCGCGACGTTCGGTCTGATGGCCGCGGCGATGCGTCGCGCGATCTACAGGCGAGAGCTCGGCAGCCCGCCGCTCCGCGCCGTCGACGAGGGCCCGGCGTTCGCTTCGTGGCTCCGCGCTCGCCTCTCCGAGAGCGCGGCGCTCGCAGGCATCCTCGGCGGACACTTGCTCCTCCTCTTCAGCGTGGCGTTCCTTCGCGCGCCGAGCTCCGCGATTTTCCGCGGCTGGTGGGAGCTCGTGCCGATGCTCGCGGTGCTCGCGACGCTCGGCTACACGCTCGCGGTGCGGCACTTGACCGCCCCGGTGGTCGCGGTCCTCGAACGAGGACCCTCGGCCGACCGCGCGGAGCTGCTCGCGGCGGCGCGCGCCGTGCGCGGCCTTCCCATGCGCCTCTCGTGGCTCAACTTCGCGCTGTGGATCGCGTGCACGTCGGGCGGCGTCTTCTACTTTCGTCCCGGCCCCGACGACTGGCGCGTCGTCGACGCGATGCTGCAAATCGCCTACGCGGCTCTCTTCGCCTGGGGCGTGGCGTTCTATCAACGGGGCTGGGACCGCGACACCGTCGCGCCGGTCGAGCGGTCGCTGCTTCGCCTGGCCGAGGTCGAAGGCGACGCGCTCGGCGATCGTCCGGCCTACGAGACGTTCGCGATCCGCGATCGCATGCTCCGCGACTTCGGTTGGCCGCTCGTCTTCGCCGCGGTGCTGATGCTGCTCTCGAGCATCGGCCTGTACCGCTCGCTCGGTGCCGAGCTCGGACGAGCCGAGGACCAAGCTGCCGTCCTGGCGCAGGTGGTCGCGTTCTTCATGCTCGCCCTCGCGGTCGGAGGGATCATCGCGCGCGTCGCGCGTGAGCTCTCACGTCCGCTGGTTCAAGTCTCCGATGCAGCAGAGACGGTCGCCGGCGGGAAGCTCGATGCTCCGATGCCGCGCGTCGAAGGCCCGGGTGAGGTCGCGAAGCTCGCGACGAGTGTCGAGCGAATGCGCGACGAGCTCGCCCGGACGATCGCCGAGCTCGAGGGCGAGCGCGCGTCGCTCGAGACGAAGGTCGAGGCCCGCACGGCGGAGCTGCAGAAAGCGCTCTCCGACCTTCGCGATGCGCAAGCAGCCCTCGTCTTGACCGAGCGACTCGCGTCGATCGGCGAGCTCGTCGCCGGCGTCGCGCACGAGATCGGTAATCCGTTGAATGCGCTCGCCGGCTCCGCCGAGCCGCTCGGCGAAGCCGTCGATGGCGTCAAGAAGATGCTCGAGGCCTACCGACAGGCCGAGAGCTCACTGACGCCCGAGGCAAAGACGAAGCTCGAAGCGCTCCGCCGCGAGCTCGACATCGACGCCGAGCTCGACGATCTTTCCGGCATCGCCGCGCTCATCCGACGCGCCAGCGAGCGCTCGGTGCGCATCGTGCAGAACCTGAAGAACTTTGCGCGGACCACCGGCGAAGCGCTGCCGACCGACCTGCGCGAAGGTCTCGAAGAGACGCTCACCCTCCTCGGGCCGCGCCTGCGAACCGCCGACATCGAGGTCGAGCGGCGCTACGCGCCGATGCCCGAGGTCACGTGCCGCGCCGGCGAGATCAACCAAGTCTTCATGAACCTCGTCGTCAATGCGGTGCAGGCGCTCGAGGCCGCGGGCTCGAGCAAGCGAACCATCGTGATCGAAACCCGATCGGTCGGCGAGCAAGCCGAGGTCGCCATCTCGGACAGCGGACCGGGTGTCCCGGTAGAGCTTGAGCGCCGGATATTTGATCCGTTCTTTACGACGAAGCCCCCCGGCCAAGGAACCGGGCTGGGTTTGAGCATTTCTAATGACATCGTCCGCAAGCATGGCGGTAGCCTGCACCTCGAACGACCCACGGACGGGGGTGCACGGCTGGTTCTCAGGCTTCCCGCCAGTCGAGCCTGATCGCGCGGGGGTGGGGCCCCGCGCGAAGGGGTCGAGCAGAATCGGTGTAGGTGGGGGCGCGACATCAAGCGCCGGACGCGTCAGCGCCCAGGCCCGAGGACCCAGCGCCGAGGACGGAGCGGCGCCAGTGGAAAGAGTCGACGGCGCTCGTTTCGCCTTGGTACGCTCGCGGCCAGTTTGAGAGTGGATTGTCACAAGGAGCTTTCTCTGTGGCGTTGAGGACAGCGAGCCGTTCATCCGGAAGCGACCCGATGTTGGGCAAGGTGGTCGCTGGGCGTTACCGGCTGGAAGCCCGGCTCGGCGAAGGTGGAATGGGTGTGGTCTATCGAGCGCGTCACGTGCTCATCGACCGCGTCGTGGCCCTGAAGCTCATTCGGCCGGATCTGCGTGGAGAGACTCATCTTCGCGCCTGGATGCTGCGCGAAGCACGCGCCGCAAACCGCGTCGACCACGCCCACATCATCGATATCCACGACATCGGCGAGACCGAGGAGGGCGAGCTCTACCTCGTGATGGAGTACCTCGTCGGTACGCCTCTTTCGCAAGAGCTTGCTCGCGGTCCGATGCCCATCGCTCGCGCGATCGACATCCTCGAGCAGATGTGCGCCGCGCTCGCTCGTGCCCACGACCTCGGCGTCGTCCACCGCGACCTGAAGAGCGACAACATTCTGCTCACCGCGCGCGGAGGTCGTAAGGACTACGTGAAGATCTTGGACTTCGGGCTCGCGGCGATCGCGCGCGACCCGCGTCTCGCGCCGAAGGGCGCGGTCTTCGGTACGCCGGAGTACATGGCACCCGAGCAGGCGCGCGGAGAAGAGGCGACGCCGCACTCGGATCTTTACGCGCTCGGCGTCCTCTTGTTCGAGATGCTCACCGGACAGCTCCCGTTCCGATCCAACGATCGCGAGCAGCTGCTCGAGATGCAGCGGTCGTCGCCGCCGCCCAAGCCTCGCGCCATTCGGCCCGACGCCCACCCGCAGGCAGAAGCGATCTGCCTCCGCCTCCTCGAGAAGGATCTCCGGCGTCGCTTCCAGGATGCCCACCATCTCCAAGAAGAGCTCAAGGCGCTCCAGCGCAGCCTGCCTACCCAGGCGTGGGACATCGACGGCGGCGGCAGCGAGGTCGTCGCCCCGCCTCCGCCTCCGCCTCCGCAGACCGCGGGCGTCACCGAGTGGGCGAACCGCGCCGCGCTCTTCGCGCGCATGGTCTCGCGCGCGTATCCCGCGAACGCGGCGCCGCCCGAGATCGTTCAAGCGCTGCACAAGGTGTGGGAGCTCGCGGCTCGCGCCAACCAGCTCGAGGGTGAGGTGGCGAGCCACACGCGCAAGCTCGACTCGCTCGAGCGTCGCGGTCGCGCGCTCCGCGCAGAAATCGGTCGTAAGGTCGAAGAGCTCGCTCACGAAGAGTCGCGCGTCCTGCGTGAGGCCGCCGTCGACGCCGAGGACTGCGAGAAGGTTCGAAGCGAGCTCGCGATGGCGGACAAGAACGCGCTCGGCGCACGCCAGCAGGCCGACGCCGCGATGCGCGCCGGCACGTTCGATCCCGCGATCTACGAGCGCGCCGGTGCAGCGGCCGCCACCGCCAAGGCGCGGCGCGAGCAGCTCCAGCGCTACGAGAACAAGAAGAACGCCCGCGAGGCGACAGCGCGCGACCTGCGGAGGCAGATCGAGGACCTTCGCGCGCAGCTCGTCCGTTACGCCGAGGCGCTCGAAGAAGATCTCGCGCAGGGACGCGAGAAGGTCGCCGTCCGCACCCGCGAAGGGCTCAGCTTCGAGAAGGCCTTCAGCGAGGCGTCGCAGCTCCTTCTCTCGCACCTACGCAACCGGCCGGAGTGCCGCGATCTCGTCACCCAGCTGATGAACGCGGGCGCGGGCGGCGAAGCAGCGCCCGAGTCTCGCGTCGTACCCAAAGAGGGCTGACCCCCGAAGCCCGCCGTCGTAGGACTCGGCGGGTGAAGGGATCGACCATCGTGACGGTCTTCGCCGCCGTGCTCGTCGCGGCGTGCTCGGACGACTCCGATCCTGTCCGCGGGACGGGTGCCGGCTCGGAAGGCGGCGCCACCACCGCGGCGACGACCGCGGCGAGCACGGTGGGCTCTGGCGGCGGCGGTGCGCCGGCCGATCCTTTCTGCGGGGACGGTCACGTCGATCCCTTCGAAGGATGCGACGACGCAAACGACAGCCCCTTCGACGGCTGCCTGCCGGATTGCACGATCGTGCCGCCGATCGACGCCCGCCCGCTCGAGTGGACGTACATCCCGGTGCCCGGCACCGTGTGCATGAACGGCGACACCGCGGGATTCGGGATCAGCATCAATCCCGACTCGCCGAACTTGATGATCTACCTCGAAGGCGGCGGGGCGTGCTTCAACGACGCCTGCGACTTCTCGGCGTTCAACATCCCGTTCGTTCCGCCGCCGGACGGGATCTTCGATCGCAACGACGCCGAGAACGCCGTCGCCGATTGGTCGATGATCTACGTGCCGTATTGCACGGGCGACATCCACGGCGGAAACAGCGAGTACGTGCTCGGCGGCCAAAAGCGCCAGTTTCGCGGCTACGCGAACATCACCAAGTACCTCGAGCAGTGGGTCCCGACGTTCGCGGGCGCCGACACGGTTCTCGTGACCGGCATCAGCGCGGGCGGATTCGGTGCGGGGCTGAACGCTCCACAGATCGCGAACGCATTCGGCCCCGGCCCCCAGATGGTCCTCATCGACGACTCGGGACCGCCGCTCTCGAACGCCGTGATCCCGCCCTGTCTGCAATCGATCTTCCGCGAAGTGTGGGGCCTCGACGATACGATCCTCGCCGAGTGCGGAGCCGATTGCCCCGATCCCGACGACTTCGCGACGGGCTTCTTGGCGCACGCAGCCGGGAACTATCCCGACGCTCGCGTAGGTCTCTTCTCGAACACTGCCGACTCGATCATTCGCGGCTTCATGGGGTTCGGCTGGGGCAACGGGATGCACGACAACTGCGAAGGCATCCCGGTGTCGGTTCCGGCGAACGTCTACGAAGAAGGCCTCCTCGATTTGCGACAGACGTACGAGAATCGGGCCGGTACGTTCCTCATCGGCCAGACGCACATCGAGTACGCTTTCGGCACGGGGCATACGGCGCTCCGCGGTCCCGCGTACGCGGCGACGACGATCGACGGCGTCGGGCTACGTGAATGGGTCGCCGGCGTGATCGAAGGAGACATTCAGCATGTTGGTCCCTGAGACCTCCCCCGAGATCAATTCCGCGTGGGCGGCCCTCGGAGCCGCGCTCAACCTGCGAGCGCACCTCGCCTGCTCGGACTACTACGACGGCGACGGCTTTCGCCAGGTGCGCTCGCGGCTGGGTATGGCTGCCGTCGCGCCCAAGCTCGACGACCATCTGACGGTGGCTTCTAGCCCGGGAGCTTCGCGGAGAGGAACGACGTGAGCTTCACGAGGTTCTTCTCGTCGCGCCCGAAGGTCGGCGCCGTGTAGCTCTTGGCCCACGCCTCGAGCTCGGTCACGAACGCAGCGCGAACGCCCGCGTCGGCCACGATCTCTTCGGCCGTGCGGCCGCGCGCCGCACCGTGCACCAGCGTCTCGACGTAGGCGGTGAGGCGCGGGTAGTCCTTGCCGAGCAGCTCCTCGACGAGGGCCGCTCCTTCCGAGAGCCGATCGAAGACGCCACCGCTCGCACCCTTTTCCTTCGCCAGCTTGGACGCGACGCGAAGGACGAAGGCGTCGTCCAAGAAGCCGAGGTCCTCGATCCCGTCGGGGATCAGATCGAGCGACTTGAACAGATAGTTGAGCGCCGATGCGGCGTGGCGACGAGCCGGCTCGGGTACCGACGCGTCGCTCAGAACGGCGGCGAGGTCGGTGGCGTCGGTCGACAGGCTCCGGAGCCACTCGGGAAAGGTGTCGAGGCAGCGGTTCTGGAGGTCGGTCATGAGAAGGCTCCTGTTTTTCGGAGAGAGCAGTGGTCGGAAGGTCAGAGCTCGGAGATGCGTGGCCGGGTCAGCTCGCGAGGAAACCCGCGATGAACCCGAGGACGAAACATGCGGCGCCGACGGCGCCCACGACCCACCAGGGTACGCCGACGGCCGGAGGCGCCATCACCTCGATGGCCGGGCCGCCGCTGCCGGTCGCCAGCGTCGGGACGCCGGGAGGCCGCTGCACGCTGACATGCGTGTTAGGACCGGCGCTCTGCGGGTAGCCGACGGACGGCACGGGGGCCGCCGGTGGGACGGAGTACGGCTTCGGCGCCTGCGCGCTCTGCCCGTAGCCTGCGACCGGGACCGGAGCGGACGGCCGCTGGCTCGGGTGCATGCCGACGCCCTGCGGCGCGCCCGCCTGCGGCGATCCCATCGTCGCGGGCGCGCCGGCGTTCGGGCTCGGCTGCGAGCCGTACGGCTGGTGCATCGACGGAGAGCCGACACTCAGCACCGCGGTTCCGCCGTCGCGCCCGGGCGCGCTCTGCCCGCGGGGAGTCACCATCGCCGCGAGCGCCTGCGACATCTCTTGTGCGCTCTGGAAGCGCCGAGAGACGTCTTTGGAGAGCGCGCGCTGAAAGAACGGCGTCCACGTCGCGAGCTGCGGTGCCACCTCACCGATCGGGCGCACCTCTTGGGTGAGCACCTGCGTGAGGCGTTGAAACTCGTTCTCTGCGGGGTACGCCTCACGGCCGGTGAGCATCTCGTAGAGAATGATCCCCACGGACCAGAGGTCGCTTCGGGGGTCGACGCCCTTCGAGTTTCGGATCTGCTCGGGGCTCATGTACCCGGGCGTGCCGAGGAGCACGCCTGTCTTGGTCTTGGACCCCATGCCGCCAGCGGCATCCATCACCTTGGCGATGCCGAAGTCGAGCACCTTCACCAGCTGGTTGCCGCGCCCATCGGGCACCATGAAGAGGTTGTCGGGCTTCAGATCGCGGTGAACGATCCCGCGCGTGTGCGCCATGTTGAGCGCCTGGAGGACGCCGAGCATGATGCCCGCCGCCTGCTCGGGCGGCACCGGCTTGCCGGGCTGCATGAACGCCGAGAGCGGCGAGCCCTGGAGGAACTCCATCACCAGGTACGGCGTCCCGTCCTCGGCGCGCTGGTTGTCGAAGATCTGCGCGACGTTCGGGTGGTTCAGCGCCCGGACGGCCTGCGCCTCGGCCACGAAGCGCTCGAGGATCTGCTGCTCGCTGATGAACTCCGGATGAAGGACCTTGATCGCGCGGACGCCTTCACCACGAATCCCCTGCGCCTCGTAGACGGCGCCCATGCCGCCTTCGCCGACGAGGCGCGTGAGCTTCCATCGGCCGTTGAACACGGCACCGACGAGCTGAAGCGCCGAACTCGAGGGCTCGAGCATGGACACGGTGACGGGGGACTCTACAGCATCAGAGCCGAATCGGGATCGAGGACGTTTCCGCCACACCCTCGCCGTAGAGGACCTCGTAGGTGAACAGGCTGGCGAGCACGCGCTTCGTGTAGCCCCTTGTTTCCGAGTACGGGATGCGCTCCACCCACAGGTCGAAATCCCAGCCCGGCCGGTCCGCGAGCCACGCCTCGGGCGCGCCGGGCCCGGCGTTGTAACCGGGGATGCAGAGCAGCGGCGCGGTGGCGAAGCGGTTGCGTAGGCCGGAAAGATATCGCGCTCCGATCCGGGCCGACGATGCGGGATCGAAGAGGGTGTCGGCCTTGAGGCGGATGCCGAGGCCTCGCGCCATCCTGGCGCCCGTCGCGGGGATCACCTGAAAGAGGCCGCGCGCATCCGAGACGCTCACGGCGTCGGGAGCGAACGCGGACTCTTCGCGCATGATCGCGTAGAGGAGCGGCTCGGGGACGCCGCTCTCGACCGAGGCGCTGGATACCTCGCTCGCGAACATGCGCGGGTACGCGAGCTCCCACACGGCACGCCAGGCGCCGCGCGGCGCCTCGTCGCGCATCGCATCGAGCTCGATGCGTCCGGCGCGCGACTCGATCTCGCTCGCGGTCCTCAGCACGGCATGCGCGCGGCGGGCGTCTCCGGCGATCCCGTAGAGGCGCGCTGCGAAGAGCAGCTGCGCCGCTTCGGCGGTCCGCTCGCGCACGCCATACGTCGTGAGGACGTCGTCGAGCCCGCGGGCGTCGCCGGCGCGCGCCACCGCGATGGCAGCCTTGACGACCGGGTCGTCCTTCGCGCTCTCGGGCAGATCGGGAGGCGGGGTGTCGGGGTTTCCGGCGAGCGTGGCTGCGAGAGCGGCGCGACCGCTCCCACGCTCGAGCTTCTCGAGCTGCACGAACGCGAGCGCTGCGTAGTACCCGAGCGGATATTCGCGGATGGTTCGCTCCAGCCATGCGCGCGCTTCTTCTCGATCGCCGGCTGCCAGCTCGGCGCGCCCGAGGAAGTACGCGAACCGACCGGCGCGGTAGTATGCGCGCTCTCGGGGGCGCGCCGCGCCCTGCCCGAGCGGTTTCTTCGCTTCCGCGTACGCGCCTCGCTCCATCGCCTCGACGGCACGCAGGAAGATCCCGTCGCCGGTCACGTCTCCGGAGGGATGGTCGTCCGGCATGGTGTCGAGCATCTTGGCGAACGCTTCGCGATCGCCGGCCTCGAGAGCGCAGCGTGCGCCTTCGTACCGGGCGTCGTCCGCGAGCCGGTGCGCAGGCGCCGCAGCCTCGAGCTTGCCGAAGAACGCTCGAGCGCGATCGTAGGCGTCGCCCTTCTGGGCTGCGCGCCCGGCAGCAAAGAGCACCTCGGGGAAGTGGGGCTCTTTCTCGCAGAGCGCCGTCGCCCGCGTGAGCTCGTCGAGCCCTTCGCCGGTGCGCTTCACCGCACCGAGCGCCCGGCCGCGCGCGTACGCCACCTTGCAGGCGACGTCGGGGGCGAGCGAGGTCTTCTTGGCCAGCCGATCGAGGATCGCGAGCGCGCGCTTGTGCTGGTTCGAGAGCACCAGGCTCTCGGCCTTTATCGCGCGATCGGCGTCGGTCGGATCGGTGATCTTCGTCCGCTCGGCTCTGGGCAGGCGGCCGGCTGCGTCGCGCTCGAGATCCTCGGCCTCGTCCGCGCCGCGGCCCTTCGGTCCCGAGCGTGCGACGGCCGAAGCGAGGGCCAGCGCGTCTCGCGCGCGTTCTTCGCCCGGCTTTGCGAGGAGCGCCTTGGCGAGTCGCAGCGCGACGCGTGTCCAGCCGTTGGGCCTCTGCGTTCCGTCGATGAGACCCGTGTAGCGCGCGCGCGCTTCTTCGAGCGCCCCCGTGCGAACGAGCGACTCGACGATCGCGTCGTCGACGCGCGTCTTGCCGACGACCTTGGTGTCGATCGTCTTTGCAATCTTGACAGCATCGTCATGATTGCCGGCGCGTGCGGCCATCTCGGTGAGCCGAAGGAGCGCGACGTCACGCGTCGGGCTCTCGGCTTCCGCGGCGCGCTTGTAGGCGAGGCGAGCCTGACCTACCGATCCGGCGCGCTCGTACAAGGAACCTGCGAGGTAGGCGCCGACGCCTCGCGTCTCCGGCTCGTCGACGGCGCCCTTCTCGTCGAGCACCTCGAGCACGAGGGTCGCCGCCTCTACATGTTTGCCGAGCTTCAGCTTCGCGGCGGCCTTCGAGAACCGCGCGTCGTCGATGAGGGGGCGGACCCCCGAAAGATCGAGCACCGGTCCGTCGGGCGCCTTGCTCGGTCCGGCCGCGGCAGCGGCTGGCGCAGCGGCCGAGCCGGGAAGCGGAGGGCTCGGCGGCCGCGTCCCCGTCTCGTTGGGCGAAGCCGGCGCGCAAGAGACGAGGGCGGCGAACGCGGCGGCGCGGAAGAAGTGCATGGTCGCCCTGTCAGCCCGTTGAACGCCTTCGATTCTAGCCTGCTTCCCGGGCGGGTCACTTCGGCTCGGCGAGCTCCCGGCTGAGCGACCGTTCTTTCTCGAGCCGGGCGCGCTGGCCCTCGGTGAACGGGAGCGCCGACGCGGCGAGCCATTCGAGCTCCCGGTTCCGTTCCTCGAGCGAGGAGGCGCTCAGCGCTTGCTCCATTTTCTGCTCGAAGCACTCCGAGACGAGCGCATCCACGCTGCGGACCTGCGCGCGCTCCGGCTTCGCGCCGGCGCGGAACGCCTCGTCGATCTCGGTGCACGCGGGGCCGATGCGGCCTTCGCCGAGGTGCTCTTCCGCGGTGACGAACCGCCTCGCGGGGTCGTCGGTCGCGAGGTTCTTCCCCGGAGTTCCGATCCAGAGCGGGGTGGCCGTCGCGATCACCGAGAACGCGCAGACGCCGCCCAGCACCATCGCTCCCAAGGGGAGCCCCAGCCCGAGCGCTTCGGGATCCTTCTTGCGTCGCCTCAAGAGGGCGATCGCCGTCCCGGCGCCGCCGAGCAAGAGGGACGACAGGCCGAACCCGAAGCCGGCCTCGGCGATGTCCCGGGTGAGGCGATAGCCCTCGTCGCGAACGCGCTGTGCTTCGGTTGCGGAGAGCTCGGCGACCTGACGATCCACCTTTGCACGTCCGGCGATCGTCCCGACGAGCGCCGTCGACGAGCAGGCGAGGGTGAGCACGAGCGAGACGAGGCCCACCCAGAGGCCCGGCGACGACCGCGAGACCGCGAGCGCCAAGAGCCCGGTCGCGAGCGCAGCGAAACCCAGACCGACGAGCGCGTAGGCCAAGCTCCCGTGGGCGAAGAGCGCCCCGAACATGGCGCCGAGGCTAGTCGGAGCGCGATGTCGGCGCTACCGGATTGGCCTCGCTACGCCGACGCCAACACCTTCTGGGCCTTGGCAACCTGCTCGTGTGCCTTGATCCCGTCGAGGTACGCCTGCGCCGCGGGCGGGAGCTTCACCCCGAGAGAGGAGCTCCAAGAGAGCACGATGAATGCATACAAGTCCGCCGCGCTGAGCGACTTTCCGTTGAGGAACTTCTTTTTTCCGCCATCGAGAAGGCCGACGAGCTTGTCGACGCGACGACGCACGTTGCCCATCGCGGCTTCGCGGACTTCCGGCGTGAGCTTCGGGTTGAAGAGCGCGCCGTACGCGGGATGCAGCTCGCTCGCGACGAAGCCGATGTCGTTCAAGTACGCGTAGCGCTCCTGGCTGCCTTCCTTGGGTGCAAGGCCGGCGTTGCCCTTGTCAGCAAGGTACGTGAGCGTCGCCACGTTCTCGTTGAGGCGCGTCCCGTCCGGAAAGACGATCGTTGGAACGTTGCCCTTCGGATTGATGGCGTAGAAGTCGGTGCCGGACTTCGTCTTGTGCGTCGCGAGGTCCACCGTCTCCGAATCGAACTCGAGACCCCCAATGGTCGCAGCGAGGAAGTTCGCCGCGCCGCAGCTGGTCGGAGTGTAATAGAGCTTGAACGGGGTCGTCATACCTGCCGGGCTGGTTCAAGCTTCGTGCCACCACAATCAGCCGGGCGCGCCGCCCGATCGTCTCTTACTTCACTTCGATCGCGATCGCGTTCGACGCGACCAACCCGTGTGTCACGTCTTCGCGCAGCACGTCACCGTCGCTGACGAACTGGCCGAGGCCGATCCCCTTCTCGGCGTGGCCGCAGAAGCGATAGGTGACCCACAGCTCGAGCTTCCCCTTCGGGACGTCCCACTCCATAAGGCTCCACTCCATCCCCGCCGGCGCCTGCTTGCCGGCGTCGAGCGTGATGTAGTGGTCGGGTGTGACGCTGCTGACGTTGCCGCATGTGCGGTGGATGCGCGGATCGAAGCGATAGATCCGCTGGGTCGCCGGATCGCGAGCGATGATGTGCCACGTCGGCGCGCGCCACTCTTCGAAGCTGCCTTCGACGGGTCGCATGACGACGCGCGTCTTGTCGACACGGTTCTCCCAGCGCGCGCGCAGCGACAAGAATCGACCCGGCTCGTGTCGCGTGCCGCGCTCGATCACCAGGAACAATCCGGGAACGGTCGTCGTCGCCGGCTCGGGGATCCGTTCGGGTTGTTGAACCAAGAAGAAGCCGGCGCTCGTCGCAAAGGGCCCTTCTCGTGGACTCTGTACGCCGATCTCCTTGGCGAGCGACCGGCGCAGATCGACCGAAGGGATCTCCTCGCTGCAGCCGCGGTCATCCGATGTCGGAAGCGGCTGGACTCTGTAGTCCAAGTCGGCCTTCAAGACCCCCACCTCCGGGCCGAGCCCCATGGCTTTCGCCACCGAGGCGCTCGCGGGGGGACCTTGCTCGAGCTTCGACGGATCCGTGCAGCCGGTGATCGACACCGCCGCGGCAACGGCGCATCGCGCGAGGGCGTGCATCTCTGGAGAGTAGCGATCTAAGGCTCGAAGTTCCCGCTGAGAAGCCGCACGCCTTCGTGGTCGGTCGTCACCGTCTCGGTGGGCGGTGGAGGAGGGAGCGGGTGGCGCCGATGCGGGATCCTCGGAACCTCGGGCGGGGGGACCCGGATCGCACCCATCGGGATGTGCTCCAGCCGTTGCTCTTCCGCGATCTGCTGCTCACGCTTGACCCTTTCGGCGAGCGTCAGGCCGAGCCGCTCCGGAATCAGCACCTCACGCGGGAGGTCGATGACGTCGAGCTCCGAGCTCGGCGGCGGTTCGGAGCGCACCTTCCACAGGAGCGCCGTCGCTGCGATCAAGCCGGCCCCGACCGCGGCCACCGCGGCTGCCTTCTTTCTTTGATCGGCGCGCCCGACCGGACAGTCGGCGGTGATCACCGTCCCATCGGCGCGCCGGGCCATCCGAACGCACGCTTCACCGCTCTTCAGGAGCAGCGCCTCGCCCTCGGCCCGGCTCATGTAGCGGAGGTCGTAGACGTTCTTCTTACATTCGCCGCAGAACCGGACGACGTGGTCGCCCTCCATCTGGTCCCAGCTCGCTCTGCACGGCGAAGCGATGCGAAGTCCATCCAGAAACGAGGGCTCCGGCAGCATGGAGCCCTGGATACGGACGACTCGTAGAAAGGATCTGGCACCAAGACGTGCCCGCGTCCCTTCACCCGTGCCCTTTCCCCGGATCGTGCCCGTGCCCGTGCCCGTGCCCGTGCCCTCGCTGGGCCCGTGCTATACCCCCCGCCGCGTGCTCCCGCCCCCCGTCCTCACGCACCTCCGCCAGCTCGAGGCCGAGAGCATCCACGTCATCCGTGAGGTAGCGGCCGAGTTCCAGAACCCGGTGATGCTCTACAGCATCGGGAAGGACAGCTCGTGCATGCTGCACCTGGCGCGCAAGGCCTTCCACCCCGCGCCCTTGCCGTTCCCGCTCCTCCACGTCGACACGACGTGGAAGTTCCGAGACATGTACGTCGCCCGGGACGAGGTGGCCCGGATGAACGGGGTGCGCCTGCTCGTCCACGTGAACCAAGAGGGGCTCGCGCAGGGCGCGAACCCCTTCGACTGGCCGAGCCAGAAGTACACCACCGTCATGAAGACGCACGGTCTGCTCCAGGCGCTGAAGAAGCACGGCTTCGACGCGGCCTTCGGCGGTGCGCGCGCGGCGATTGCGGCGGCCATGGAGATTGCCCAGACCCGCGTTTCCACCAATACCGGCAAGGCATCGAAGGATGATCCCTTCCTCAATGCCGCCATTGCCCGCGCCCATGCCGAAGTGGGCGAGATGGAGCAGACCCTGCGCCTGACATTCGAGGATCTGATGGCGCATGCCGAAGCGGGCGAGCCGATCCCGATGGAGAAGCGCACGCTCTATGCCTACAATTCGGCCAGCGTGGTGCGCCGCATGGCCGATCTGGTGGACGACATGGTCAAGCTTCTGGGCGGGCGGGCGATCTACATGTCCAGCCCGATCATCCAGCCCTGGCTCGATCTCAACGCGGGCCGCGCCCATGTTGCCAACGATCCGGGCAACCGCACCGCCGATGTCGTCGGCGCGATGCTGGGCAATCCGCCCGGCTTCACC
>JBGTSH010000172.1:0-21431 GCA_041940405.1 Polyangiaceae bacterium | reverse complement strand
GAGCGACGTGATCTGCATCATGCACGAGGGCCGCATCATCCAGTCGCGATCCGCAGAGAGCATCTTGCGTGAGGTGCGCGCGCTCCGCCGGATGGATGATTTTCGCGGCACGATCACCGATCTCGGCGGGCCGACCGCGAACATGTACCAGATGAAGTGCAAGGACGAGGGCATCGAGCGCGCATGTCGCCGCCTCTCGTGCGTGCATCCGGGCATCTGCGAGAACCTGGTCACGAACCACGATCCGCTCCTCGACGTGATGCGCGCGGTGAGGCGCGAGCCGGGGATCAAGAAGGTCTACCTCGCGTCGGGCATCCGCTACGACCTCGCCGAGCGCTCGCCCAAGTTCATCGAGGAGCTCGCGCGGCATCACACCGGCGGGCAGCTTTCGGTCGCGCCCGAGCACAACGACGACAAGGTGCTCGACAAGATGAAGAAGCCGGGCATCCAGAGCTTCGAGCGCTTCGCGAGCGCGTTCGCCTGCGCCAGCGAAGAGGCGGGCAAAGAGCAGTTCCTCGTGCCGTACTTCATCTCCGGGCACCCGGGCTGCACGCTCGGCGACATGGTCGAGCTCGCGCTGTGGCTCAAGAAGAAGAACATGCGCCCGAGGCAGGTGCAGGACTTCATCCCCACGCCGATGTCGATGGCCGCGTGCATGTACTACACGGGCGTCGATCCGCTCTCGCGCGAGCCGGTCTACACGGCCAAGGACATGCACGAGAAGCGCCTCCAGAAGGCGCTCCTCCTCTATTGGGATCCCGCGCACCACGACGAGGTGCGCGAAGCGCTCCTGAAGTGCGGTCGGCGTGACCTCATCGGCTCCGGTCCGAAGTGTCTCGTTCCGCCCAAAGCAGGGAAGGGCGCGCTTCCAATCCACGCGCAGCGCGCGAACGCTCGACGCGGCGGGCGGCGTCCCTCGTAGGCCGGGCGCTAGGTCACGTCGGGAAGCGAGAGGTTCGCGACGACGCTGGCCGCGGAGTCTTCATCGAGTACGAAGACCAAGAGGCCGTCGAAGCTCGCGACGCCGGTGATCCCGCGCGTCGCCTCGACCGGGCCGATCTGAGGAGGCGCGCCGAGAGGACCGTGTGCCGCCACGACGTCGACGACGCGGTCCACGATGAAACCGACGAGGCCGTAGGTCGACCGCATCAGCACCCACTTGGTCTGGCGGGTCATCGACAGGGGCAGACCGAACCGAGCGCGCAGATCGACGACCGGTATCACGCGGCCGCGGTGATCGGTCACCCCGGCGACGCCGCCGGCCATCCCAGGCAGCGCCGTGATGGTGGAGGGGTTGGCGACCTCTTCGACGGCGCCGACGTCGAAGGCGTAGCAGGTCTCGCCCACGTAGAAGCGGACGAGGTTGCGCACGTCGGTTCGGCGAACCTCCTTCGGCTCCTCCCTCCCGAACGCGAGCTTCAGGCTCATCCGACCTCCGCCGTCATGTTACCAGGGCCTTGGCGTCGAGGAGGAGGATGACCTGGGTGCCGTCGCCGGGGCGGGCGATGCCTGCGACGTGGCGATCGACGTCGGGGCCCACGGCGTGGGTCGCACGCTCGATGTCCCCGGAGCCGAGGCGGTGCACCATCAGGACTTCGTCGACCAGGAGCCCCACCGTCTCGCTGCCGACGTCGATCATCAGGATCCGCACGCGGCTCGCCGGACCCGTGGGCGTGTCCTCGGGCTCCGGAAGCACGGCGCACGCGAGCCCGAGGCGCCGGCCGAGGTCCACGATGGTGACGATCCGGCCTCGGAAGCTGGTGATCCCCATCACCGCCGCCGGCGCTCGCGGCACCGGGGTGATGTGCGCGGTGCGGACGATCTCGCGCACCAGCGATACGGCGATCGCGTAGGTCGACGTCGCGACCCGGAACGCGATGTACTCCGTCATCGACGCGTCGATCGCGAGCTGCCGCTCGTTGCTTCGTCCTTTTTCCCTCCTTGCGAGCGGGCCCATCAGGCGTGCTTTCCTTGTGCGACGCGGCGAAGCTCGGAGCTCATCACCTCGTCGACGATGCTGGGCGTGTCGATGACCAATCCGAGCCGCTGGTCGCCGAGCTCGGCGGCGCCGGCAAAGCCGCGGACGTTGCGGAGCGATGGGCCGAGCGCCTTCATCACGACGTCCTGGCCTCCGACGAGCCGATCCACCACCAGGCCGATGCGGTTCGCGCCGGCGGTGGTGACCACGACGAAACGCTTCTGTGAGCGCGTGAAGCCGCGGCGCCTGCCGTTCTGAAGGACGTCGAAGTGGCTCTCGAGCCTGCAGAGCCGCAGCGATGTCCCGCGCAGCGTCATCGCCTCGTGCTCGTCGACCATGAACACTCCGGACTCGTCGAGCGTGACCGCCTCACGCACGTTGGCGAGCGGGATCGCGAAGACGTGCTCGGCGACCTCGACCAAGAGGACGCGGATGATGGCGAGCGTGATCGGCAGGGTGATCGTGAACTTGGTACCGATCCCTACCTCGCTCTGTACGTCGATGACGCCGCCGAGCTTGGCGATGTTCGTCTTCACGACGTCCATCCCGACGCCGCGACCGGAGATGTCGGTGGCCTCGCGCCGCGTCGAGAGGCCCGGCAAGAAGATGAGCCCGAGCACGTCGCGGCGGCTCGTCGATCGCACGTCGGCCGGGTTGATCAGCCCGCGCTGCAGCGCGATCTCGAGGACGCGCTCGGTGTCGATGCCCGCGCCGTCGTCCTCGAGCTCGATGACGACGTGGTTGCCTTTCTGGAACGCATTGAGCGCGATCGTGCCGACGATCGGCTTGCCCTGCGCGGTGCGAAGCTCCATCGGCTCGATGCCGTGATCGATCGCGTTGCGCATCATGTGCATCAGCGGATCGCTGAGCTCTTCGACGATGAGCTTGTCGACCTCGGTCTCGGCGCCGGTGATCACCAGGTTGAACTGCTTGTCGACGTCGCGGCTCACCTGGCGCGCCACGCGGGACAACCGCTCGAACAGCTGCCCCAGCGGCACCATGCGGACCTCGAGGATGCCTTGCTGCATGGCCTCGAGCTGCCTGTCGAAGGTGCGGCTGAGCCGGACGAGCTCGGAGGCCGTGGCCCGGTCGACGCCGAACGGGCGGATGCGGTCGAAGAGCCTGTCGATCGAGTTCTTGACGATCGCCAGCTCGCTGACGGCGTTCATCAGCCGGTCGAGCTTCTGGATGTCGACGCGGACCGTCTGCGAGATGCTGCGCACGGTGCCCATGCCGCGCGGGTCGAGAGGCGGCGGGATCGACGAGCGGTGCCGCTCGGGCACCGCGCCGAGCGCCTCGGCGCTCGAGTCGATGCTCACCTCGCTGTCCTTGATCGGGACGAACGAAGGGTGCTTCGAGGGCGAGCGCTTTCGCCGGACCTCGGCCACGGTGACGCCCGACGACGCGAAGAGCTCGGTGAGCTCTTCGGCCGTGCTCCGCGAGGCCATCAGGATGTCGAGCTCGATCGAGTCGGCGTCGCCCTCGCCCGTCGGCAGGTAGGTCACGATCTCGCCGTGGGGCTTCGCGACACCCTTCAGTCGCTCGAGCGAGTCGTCGATCGTGAGGAGCGCGAAGCGAACGCGGAGGCGGAAGACTCGCAGGCCCGCCCCCACGTTCACGCGGAGGCGGTGCTCTTCGTACTCGGTGAGGACTGCGTAGATGCTCGGGTCCAGGTCCAGATCGCCCGGTCCGTCGTCTTCGTCAGGGCGCTCGGACGCGCCGGAGAGCTTCGCGGTCAGCTCCTCGAGCTCGCGGGTCGGCGGCGGACCTTGCTCTTTTTCGGCGACGAGGAGGCGGTGGTAGAGCTCGAGCGCACGAAAGAGAAGATCGAGGGTGTCGTTGTTGAGCGGCGCCCGGCCGAGTCGGACGCCGTCGAGCTTGGCCTCGAGGTGGTGCGACAGGGCGCCGAGGTGCTGGGCACCGAACAGGCCCGCCAGGCCCTTCAGCGTGTGGACGCCCCGGAAGAGGTCGTTGACGAGGTCCGGATCCGGCGAGCCGGCGCGGAGCGACTCGTCGAGCATGACGAGGTCGCGGCCGAGACCCTCGACGATTTCTTCGGCCTCTGTGAGAAAGTCGGTTCGGCCCTTGTCCGAAGGGTCGGTCACGTAGGTGGCAGCGTACCCGATTCGGGCCCAAAGCGAGAAACAGGCTGCTTGCGGAGGTGCGACACCAATTGGCCGCAAGCGCCCGAGGCGGCGCGGCCCCGAGGCCGCCGGACCAGGGTGACGACCCCTCGTGAGGCGAGCCGGGCGACGAATCGATCGACGACCTCTTGGTCCGGCGTGCGGAGCGACGGGTCGGACCCGGGGTTCAGGGGGATGACGTTCACCCGGCAGCGAACCGGAGCGACGAGCTCGGCGAGCTTGTCGGCGTCCGCCTCGGCGTCGTTGAAGCCGCCGATGAGCACGTACTCGAAGAGGACCTTCCGACCCTTGGGCAGCTCGGCGCGCAGCGTCTCGAGGAGCTCGCTCAGCGCGAACCGCCTGTTGACCGGCATGATCGCGTCTCGGCGAGCGTCGTCGGGAGCGTTGAGGCTCACCGCGAGCTCGGCGCGGCAGGTCCGGAAGAACGTGCCGATCTTGTCGGCGACCCCCACGGTGCTCACGGTGACGCGCGAGCGCGGCAGGGCGAGGCCCTTGTGATCGGTGAGGACGTCGGTCGCGCGGGCGACCTCGGAGAGGTTGTCGAACGGCTCGCCCATGCCCATGAACACGACGTTGGAGAGGGCGGGGGAGCGCTGACCCCAGAGGGCGCGAGCGATTCGGACCTGATCGACGATCTCACCCGCGTCGAGCTGGCGAGTGAGGCCGAGCCTGCCCGTCTCGCAGAACGTGCAGGCGCGCGCGCATCCGACCTGGCTCGAGATGCACACGGTGGTGCGGCCCGGTCCTGGGATGATCACCGTCTCGATGATCGCGCCGTCGCGCGCCCGCAGCACGAGCCTCTCCGTTCCGTCATCGGTCCCGGCGCGCTCGATGATCTCGAGCGCCGGCTCCACCTCGAGCGACAGCAGGGCGGGGTGGGCCCAGGCACCAATCCCGAGCTCCGAGAGAGCGGCGCCATCCCAGGGCGGCGCATCGAGGCGCCTCATCACGTGTGCGATGACGCGGCCGGCCGCGGACCGGGCCTGGCTCGGCGTGCCCCCCGAACGGACGAGCAGATCCTCGAGCTCTCGCGCCGGAAGCGACGAGAGAAGCGGCAAACCGGGTCTGCCGCGGCCGCCGGACGGCCCGGGGGGAGGGGGCGAGGACGTCATGGATGCTCGGGACGCCACCCTCGGGTAGCACACGGACGTCGCAGCTACGCTGACTTTTTCGGCACCTCTCCGTAGAGTGTTCTGCGATGTCGGCCCGACACTCAGCAGCGCCGTCAGGTGCTGCGCGAAAACCGAGCTTCCCTGCCCTGGCTTTGGCCATCTGTTCGTTCGTCTTCTTCGCGACGCCCGCCGAGGCTGCGCCCAAAGACGCTCAGGCGCAGAAGGCCTTGAAGCAGGCGATGGAAGAGGACTACCTCGACACGAAGTTCGACGAGGCCGAAGAGAAGCTCCGCAAAGCCATCGAGACGTGCGGCGACTCGGGATGCGCGAAACCGGTGAAGGCGAAGCTCTACATCGCGCTCGGCATCATCCTCGGCGGCGGCAAGCAGAAGAAGACCGACGCCCGAAACGCCTTCGTCGAAGCGCTCAAGCTCGACAAGAAGGCCGCGCCGGATCCGGACTACGTCACGAGCGACATCAAGGCGATCTTCGAAGAGGCGCAGAAGAAGGCGGGCAGCGGCGGTGGAACGTCCGAGCCGCCGCCGTCCGACGAAGGGCCGCTCACCGTCTCGCCGGTCCCCCAGCAAAAGGTGAACACGCCCGTCCCGATCTACGTCGCGCTCGATGACGACACGGCCAAAGAGGTGACGAGCGTCTTCGTGAAGTACCTCGGAACCGGCGCGTCCTCTCCGAAGGAGCTCAAGCTCGAGCGCACGGGCAAGGCGTACAAGGGCAACATCCCCTGCAACTCGGTCCGCAAGAAGGGCACCCTCTCGTACTGGGTCATCGCCAAGGATCGAAAAGACAAAGAGGTCGCGACGGCCGGCAGCGAAGAGAGCCCGCTCACGACCGAGATCGTCGACGAGGTCGACGGCAAGGCGCCGAGCTGGCCGGGCTTTGCCCCGCCCGAGCAGTGCAAGGGCGGCGGGGGCGGCGGCGAGGACACGTCGGGCTCGAGCAAGCGGCAGTGCATCGACGACAAGGACTGTCCGACCGGCGAGCAGTGCTCGAGCAACGAGTGCCTGCGCAAGCCGGGTGAGGGTACCGACGGCGGCGGCAGCCTCGACCCCGGCGACGGTGACGCGGGCTCCGACGACGGCCGCAAGAACTGGATCACCCTCACGTTCGCGCCCGACTTCACCATCATCTCCGGCGAGGACATCTGCGGCTTCAAGGACGGCTACACGGGCGATACGCCGAGCGAGCCGTTCAACGAGGCGTTCGTCTGTGCCAAGAATCCCGACAGCGAGAATCCGTCACGCTATCTCGGGCAGCCGACGCCGGGACAAGGCAACAACGTGAACACCGGCTTCGGTGTCTCGACGATGCGCCTCACGCTCGGGTACGACCGCGTCATCATTGCGGGCTTCTCGCTCGGCGCGCGCGTCGGGTACGTGTTCAACGGCACGAACGAGGACTTCGCGTCGTTCATCCCCGTGCACGGCGAGGCGCGCGCTGCGTACACGTTCGGAAACAACCCGTGGAAGGACCAGGTAGTCCGTCCTTGGATCTTCCTCTCGGGCGGCTTCGCGCAGGTCGACACCGCGGTCGAGGTCGACGTGCTCGAGGACGGCGAGGCGTGCGGCGCCGCCGACCCAGGCGACAACGCCAGTGAGTGCACGGTGGAGAGCGAGAGCGGCGAGATCGAGCCGCGCATCCAGACGGTGCGGGCGATCCAGCAGGCGGGCCTCGGCTTCGTCGGCGGCGGCGCAGGCGTCTCCTTCGTTCCGGTGGGCCTGTTCGAGATCAACCTCGGTCTCAAGTTCTCGGTGACGGTTCCGGTCGTCGTGCCGGTCCTCTCTCCAGAAGTCGGCATCGGGTTCGGCTTTTGACCCGCCTCGACGATGCGCTCGAAGAAGCGCTCGCCGGGGGAAAAACGGCTCCGCTCTTCAGCGAGCTGGAGCGCGTGAGCGGCATGCCGGGGCCGCGCCCCAACCTCTTGCTCCTCAAGTCTCTGGGCGCCCGCATCGCGCGGGGCGGCGCGGCGGGACGAGAGCTCTGCGACGTCCTCATCGCCCAGAAGTCGCTCCCGCTCTACACGACGGGCGTCTTCGCGATCGCCGCCGATGCGGCGAACAAGGCGACGCGGCAGCGCGGGCTCGGTAGGCTCCACGATCTCGCCGACGAGCCGATCAAGGAGCGGCGGGACATCGTCGTCGAAGCGCTCGCCGATCTGGTTGCGACGCTCGGCGATGAAGTCGCCGAGAAGATGGTCTCGTTCACCGACGGCTTCCTCCACGCCACCGTCGCCCTCGAGGCGCTCACCGTAGAGCGCGCGCTCGCGCGGCTGAGCACGCCGGACGCCCTCCTCGCGCGCTTCGCCGAGGCGTTCGATCTCGCCGACGAAGCCCCGCGTTCGGCAGACCGCGCCCAGGGCGTCCGCGTCCTCCGCGAGCGCATGCCTGCACAGATCGCGCGGGCCGTCGTGCGCTTCGGTGAGCTTGTCGACTTCGTCGAGGAGCGCGCCGCGCGCGAGCGCCCCGAGACCCGCGAGGTCGTCGCGCAGACCATCGCAGCGCTGCGAAAGGTGCTCGGCGAGGCGGGGGCCGATCGACTTCGCGAGACGCACGCCTCATCGGCGAAGCCTCCTCGAGATCCGAGCCGCATCGTCCAGGGCACGCGCAAACGCAGCCGCGGGCGCAAGTAGCCCGCGGCGCGAGCGTGAGCGGTTCAGGCGCTCGGAGGATCTTGACCGAACTTGAGGCGGCCTTCGATTTCTTCGGCCACGGTGCGAAGATCGTCCGCGGCCTGCGCCTTGTCGCCGGTGAGGTACGCCTCTACTCCGTCGACGGCGAGCAGCGCGAGGCTGGCGTTGATCCCTCGCTCCGAGAGCGCGCTCACCACGTCGGGGTTCTTGAGCAAGGTCGTGAGCTCGTCGAGGAGCTCGCCGAGCTCGCGGGTCGGATCGAGCGAGAGCTTCTCGCCGACCGGCTTCGGATCGTCGTCGCGATCGCTCATCAGGCGACCGTCTTCGTCGCGCGGGGCAGGCCCTTGTACGGAAAGCGCGGCGGCTCCACGCCCGGCACGCACTGGTACTTGGAGAAGTCGGTCACCCCGACGCTGCGGAGCAGGTCCTCATCGATCCAGGCCTTGCCTTTGCGCGCGCTCGGTTCCTTCGAGAGGAGCTCGACCGTCGAGTCCGCGAGGATATCGGCCTTGCGCCACATCTCCGGGCCGCCGAGGCCGAAGTTGATCGTGGCGTAGCTCTCCACCGCCGTCGCGGGCCAGAGCGCGTGACCTGTCACGTTGTGCTCTTCGTACTCGTCGGAGATGCCCTTGGCGATGAGGGTCATGCCGAACTTCGAGACCGAGTACGCGGCGTGGCCCGCGACCTCGTCCGCGTAGACGGGCGGCGACATCATGACGACGTGCCCGTACTTGCGGCTGACCATGTGCGGGAGCAGCGCGTGGGAGAGAACGAACGACGCGCGCACGTTGATCCCCATGATGAGGTCGAACTTCTTTACCGGTGTGTCGGCCACGTCGGCCCACCAGAGCGCACCGGCGTTGTTTACCAGCGCGTCGACCCTGCCGAAGTGATCGATGGCTTGCTTGGCCGCGGCCTCGCACGCATCTGCGTCGCGCACATCGAGCTTGAGGGGGAGAGCCTTGCGTCCGAGCGCCTCGATCTCGGCGGCCACCGAGTGGATCGTCCCGGGGAGCTTGGGGTTCAGCTCGACGTCGCTCTTCGCCGCGATCGCGACGTCGGCCCCCTCTTTGGCGCAAGCGAGCGCGACGGCTCGACCGATGCCGCGCGACGCACCCGTGATGAAGACCACCCTGCCGGCTAGACGCATGCCCGGCGGATTAGCACGGAGCTAGCGGCGCGACTCACAAGTCGCGCCACCAACGAGGAACATTTCCCCGAGATTAGGGCCCGTCTTGAAACCAATCAGGCTCAAAACGATACCGGGCACGGGCACGGGCACGGGCACGGGCACGGGCACGGGCACGACTCGGGTTAGACGGGCAGGGGAAACGGGCCTCGGGCTCGAGACCGGGAAACGAAGCATATGGCACGGGCACGTCATGCCTTGTCGGGAACGAGGAGCGTCCCAAAACTCCTCGCGAGCTTCACGAGCATCGAGACGAGCCGCCGGAGCAGTTCCTTCTTTGCCGAGACGATGATCTGCGTCAGAAATGAGCTTCACTCGCAAGCAGACGGCAGCGGCAAAAGTTTTCTGATGCGTCTCCACTCGGCGTCCGAAAGTCGCACGAGTCGATTTATGCCCTGCCATCAGCATGCTCGAACGAGCCCGGCCAACTCGGCGCGCTCGTCCCTGCCCGGTTCGCGTGCTTCCTCATCCGGTCTCGAGCCCGCGACACCTTATCCGTTCCCGGCTTTCCCGGATCGTGCCCGTGCCCGTGCCCGTGCCCGTGCCCGATTGCTCGGAAGATCTGTCGGGTATGACGACGGGCCCGAGCTAGAGCCCCGCGAAGATCTGGAGGGGCCGGAAGACCCGGGCGCCCCACGCTGCCTCGTTGTGCTCGGCGCCGGGCTCGTGCCAGTGAAAGAGGTTGTCGTCGAAGACGTAGCCGGCGGCGTCGAGGGTGTCGCGCATCTGGAGGCTCTCGCAGTAGTTGTCGGTGCCGCTGCCGTCGTCCTGGATGCCGTCGGCGTCGCTGTCGGCGCACGGACCGCCGCCGCCGGAGTCGATGAACACGGCGAAGCCGAGGACGCCCGCGTCCGCGTAGCGCTCGATCAGCGTCTCGCCCGTGTGCGGACCGATGCTGCCCCAGCCGAGGGTGCCCGACATGCTGCCGGCGAACACGTAGTCGTTCGGGTTCTGCGCCGCGACGTGCAAGCTGATGACGCCGCCGAGCGACGAGCCGAGGAGGCCCACCTTCGCTGGCTCGCCGTAGTGACTCGCGATGAGCGGCCGTATCGTCTGCTCGAGGAGCGCCGCGTAGTCGTCGCCGAGCCCGCCGATCGGGCCGCCTCCGATGTCGTCGGCGACGTGCGTGTACTCGTCCATGCGAGCCGGCGTGTTGTCGATGCCCACGAGCATCATCGCGGCCGGGACCGACGCCTGCAGGCTCCAGCCGCCCCACGGCCCGGCCGGATCGAACAGGTTCTGTCCGTCGTGAAGGTAGAGCACGTGCGTCGGCGTCCCTTCGGGAACCCAGACGCGCACGGTGCGCGGAGCGAGCATGACGGATGTGTCTTCGACCGCGAAGTAGCGCTCGAGGTGCGCCGTCGCCGGCGGCACCATGGCCATCTCGCCGAACTGGTCGTAGCCGTACGCGCGCGCCCACGGGTCGGACTCGAAGACGGTGCCGTCGGTCAGCTTGTACCGAGAGCCGGGGTCGTTCGGCAAAAGGCCCCACGAGAAGCCTTGGTCGGCGGTGAGCGCGGTGCCGACCCACGCGTCGAAGTCGCCCGCGACCATCGGGAGCGAAGGATCGGTCGAGACGACCACGCGTCCTTCGTCGACGAGCACCGGCCAGCCGGACGCGTACGACTCCTCGAGCAGGGTGCCGTCGAGATCGTTGCGCAGCCGGTCGAGCAAGTCCTCGAGGCTCGTGGGCTCGGAGCCGCCCGTCCCGGTCGACGAGGCGGACGAGGACGTCGCCCCGCCGGAGCCTCCGTCTCCGCTGCCGGTCGACCCGCTCGCCGGGCCGCTCCCGTTCGGCCCGCTCGGCCCTCCGCCGGCGCCGGTCGCCGAGCCCGTCGGCGGATCGTCGTCACCGCCGCACCCCGTAACGCCGCCGCAGGCGGCGATCACCAGAGCAGCGCCGGCGAGCAGCGACGGCCAAACACAGGAACGCATCGCGCTACCTCACTCGGTCAAGAAGGACGACGAACCAAAGACGAGGCCGGCACGAGGCCCTCGGCGTGCGCGGGGGCGGAAGCAGCCGCGTGCTCGCGAGCGACCCTCGCGGACTCTTCGCGGGCGCGCGCGAGCCGCTCCTCGAGCGTGACAGAGACGTCAGGCTCTCCGAGGAGCGACTTGAGGAAGACCTCGGCCGCCTTGTAGCTCGAGCGGACGAGCGGGCCGGAGGCGGCGTAGAGGAAGCCGAGACGGGCCGCCTCGGCCTCCCACTCGGCGAAGATCGCGGGCTCGACGAACCGCACGACGGCGTGATGCTTCGGCGAGGGGCGGAGATACTGGCCGATCGTTACGATGTCGACGCCGGCTTCGCGCAGATCGCGCATCGTCTGGACGACCTCTTCGTCGGTCTCGCCGAGACCGACCATGATCGAGCTCTTCGTCAGCATGGGGCGGCGTGAAGGGTCGCCGGCCCAGCCTTTCGCAGTGGTCTTGGCGCGTCGCAAGACCTCGAGCGAGCGCCCGTAGCTCGATCGCACGTCCCGGACGGTGCGCTGCAGTCGCTCTACCGTCTCGACGTTGTGGGCGAAGACGTCCGGGTTCGAGTCGCAGCAGACGTCGACGGCGTCGCCCTTGCCGGCGAAATCGCCGACGAGCGTCTCGATGAGGATGTCGCTCCTCAGCTCGCGCAGACGGCGCACCGTCCGGCCGACGTGCTCGGCCCCGCCGTCCAAGAGGTCGTCGCGGTTGACCATCGTCATCACGACGTACGAGAGCTCGAGGCGCGCGATGGCGCGCGCGACGTGCTCGGGCTCCCTCGGGTCGACGGCGCCGCGCGGATCGCCCGTGGTCACGGCGCAGAACCGGCAGCCGCGGGTGCAGACGTCGCCGAGCAGCATCACGGTAGCGGTGCCCTCGCGCCAGCACTCGCCCACGTTCGGGCAGCGCGCTTCTTCGCAGACCGTGTGGAGATCGAGCTCGCGAAGCGTGCGCTTCAGCTCGTGGTAGCGGTCCCCGCCGGGCGCGCGGACCTTGAGCCACTCGGGCTTGGGAGAGAAGCGTACGGCCATGGTCGACCTCGGATGTCATAGGCCGGCGACCAGCCTCCGGCAAGCGAGTGCCGGGCGAAGCTCACACGAGCGGTAGGCCGAGCTCCAAGAGCTCTGCTTCTCGCAGGGAAAGCTCGCCCTGCATGAAGAACTCGTCGAGCTGAGGCGGAGGTACGGCTGTGCCCGCGAGCATGGCGTGGGCCTGGCCCCGGTGGTGCGTCTGGTGGGTGAACAGGTGAAGCAGCACGTTCTCTACCGTGTCCTTTTGGACGTGCGTGCGCCGCTCCATGTGCACTTCGGCCTGGAGCGAGGCGTCATCGGCGAGACCTTCGGTGAAGGCGACGAGCCGGAGGTCCGACGCCCGCTGCGCTGCGGCGAGCGCGGTGAGATCGTTTCCGTAAGGCATCTCGTTCGCGAAGAGGGCTCGGCCTTTGCCGCCGCGTTCGAGGTGGACGGCGCTCACGGGCGGAACGTTAGCAGGGAGGTTGACGCGCAATGTCATCGGGAGCGCATGGTAGGGTGCCGGCCCCATGGCGAAAGGTGTCGTTCTCATCACCGGTTCCAACGGCGAAATCGGTCACAGCCTGATCCAGCGCCTGTACGACGAGGGCCGTCACGCGATCGTCAGCCTCGATCTGACGCCTGCGCCCGAATCGCTCCGCGGCCTCTGCCTCGCGAGCTACACCGGCAACATCATGGACCGCTACCTGATGGATCAGATCGCGGCCCATCACGAGATCGAAGCGGTCTTTCACCTCGCGGCCCTGCTCTCGACGCGGGGCGAGCGCGACCCGGAGCTCGCGCACCAGGTGAACGTCGAGGGCACGCTCAACCTCTTGCGTGTCGCGCAGCAGCAGTCGGCGCGCCTCGGCAAGGCGGTCAAGTTCCTCTTCCCGAGCTCGATCGCCGTCTACGGACTGCCCGACACGACGATCAAGAAGCAGGTCGGCAAGATCAAGGAAGAGGAGTGGAACGTGCCCGTCACGATGTACGGGTGCAACAAGCTCTACTGCGAGCACCTCGGCCGCTACTTCACCCACTATCACCGGCAGCTCGGCGCCCTCGCCAACGTCGCGCGCCTCGACTTTCGATCGCTCCGCTTCCCCGGTCTCATCTCGGCGGACACCGTCCCCACCGGCGGCACCAGCGACTTCGGTCCCGAGATGCTCCACGCCGCTGCGAAGGGTGAGCCGTACGCTTGCTTCGTGGGTGAGGACGCGGCCATCCCGTTCATGGCGATGCCCGACGCCGTCACCGCCCTCGTGCGCCTCCTCGAGGCCGAGAAGGACCGTCTCACGACCACGGTCTACAACGTCACCGCGTTCGGCCTCTCGGCCCGATCGATCGCCGACCGCGTGAAGAAGGCCTTCCCCAAGGCCGAGATCAGCTATGCGCCCGATCCGGTGCGCGCCAAGATCGTCGACTCTTGGCCCGAGGACCTGGACGACTCGGCAGCGCGGCGTGACTGGGGCTGGGATCCCAAGTTCGACGAGGCGCGCGCGTTCGACGAGTATCTCGTGCCTCGGATCCGTGCCCGCTACGCGAAGTAGCCGGGCTCGGGCGTTGGGCGTAGCCTGACGGGTCGGATGCGACGCTCATCGTTCGTCGTGGGACTGGCCGCTCTACTGACGTTCGCGCCGGCCGTTCACGCGCAGTCCCAAGCGGATCGCGCGCAAGCCGCGTGGAAGATGGCCGAGGGCAAACGCGCGCTCGCCAAAGGCGACCTCGACGCCGCCATCGCCGCGTACGAGGCAGCGCACGTCGTCCTCAAGCAACCGGACTCGGGCGCTCCGCTCGCGCGCGCCCTCGCAAAGAAGGGAAGGCTCGCCGACGCCCTCGCCGTCGCGCGCGCGGTCGCTCAGAGCCCCAAGCCGGCCAAAGAAGCCTTCTCGGTCGCATCCGCGCGCGCCGACGCCGAGAAGCAGTACGCCGAGCTCGACAAGCGCGTCCCCAAGCTCAAGGTCGAGGCGCCCGAAGGGACTTCGGTCACGATCGACGGTCGGGACGTCCCGTCCGAGAACGGTGTGCGCCGGGTCGATCCCGGCGATCACAAGGTCGAGGGCAAGCGCGACGGCAAGACGGCCACCCTGGACGTCAAGCTCGCCGAGGGGGATGACAAATCCGTCAAGCTCGACTTCGGCGGCGGAGGCGCCGGCGCCCCGGCCCCCGACAGGCCCAAGTCCGACGGCGGCGGCGAGCCCAAGGAGGACGGCTCCAAGCCTCCTGCCAAGGACGCCCCCAAGGAGCCCGAGACCAAGGGCAATCCCGCCGCAGCGACAGCCGCCATCGTCGGCTTCACCACCTTCGCCGCCGGCGCCGGCCTCGGCCTCGGCGCGTTCTTCTCCTCCCAATCGCGCCTCGACGATCTCGACGAGAAGTGCGGAGGCGAGTGCACCGGCAGACTCAAGCGCGAGGAGAACGACGCCAACGCGATCCGCATCTTCGCTTTCGCCGGCTTCGGCGTCGCCGGCGCAGGGCTCATCACCGGAATCGTCGGCGCCGCGGTCGCGGGGAGCGCGGGATCGTCGAGCGAGAAGGCGTGGATCGAGCCCACGGTGGGACCGGGATACGCCGGATTGAAGACGCGGTTCTGACTGCGGAGCGGCGCTGCTCTTTTACTCGAACGCTCCTCCCAAACCCAACGAGGGCGTCACCGCGACGATCACATCATTCAGGATCGGCTCCTGCCTCAGCGTCGCGGCTCCGTCCGTCCCTGCGGGCACCGGTCCCGTGTACGACCACTCTGGCTCGGCGAGGGGAACGAGGAAGAGCGCGGCCGCGCCTACCCAGATTTCGAAGCCGGGCACGGCTTCGATGCCGCCGCGAATGCCGCCCGACGCGGCGATGCCGGCGACGCCGCCCGAGGCGAAGTAGGGACCGATCTCGTAGGTGTCGCCCGCTTCGGCGCGCGATGTGATGGCGCGCTCGTCCTGCGCGGCGCCGAAGAATCCGCCGGCTCCCGCGTCGAAGACGCCGAAGAAGCGCTCGCCGAGGCGCATCGAGCCGCGGGCGAGGACGGTGGCGGCAGAGACGATGACGGCATCGTTGGCACTGCCCGGCTGGTCGGGCTTGCCGGGCGGGGCGAGCCCGTAGCGGCGGTCCTCGATGGTCTGCGCGAGCCGAACGAACCCGGCCCCGCCCCCGATGCCGAAGCCCGAGCCGAAGCGATACGTCGCGAGCGCTTCGAGGTGCATGCCGAGGCCGACGCCGGACGCGCACGGATCGTCGCAGCTCGGCCCATAGAAGAGCGGCGCTACCGCGAACGCGCCGTTTGCCCCGATCTCGAAGCGAGGCTTTTTTGGAGGCTCTTCGACCTTCGGCGGCACGACGGGCATGAGGTCCATCTTCAAGGTCTCGCGCGCCTCTTGGACGAGCCGGACCTCGCGGGACTTGGTGACATAGCCCTGAGCCGAGACGACGACCGAGTACGCGCCCTCGGGCAATCGGCCCTCCCACGGCACCGTGCCGACAGGCACGCCGTCGACCGCGACGGTGGCTCCGGGAGGGGTCGCCTGGACGATGAGATCGGCGTGAAGCGTCACCAGCTCGAGCGAGAGCTCGGCGCGCTGACCGAGGAGCACCGTGGTCTTCTTCGGTGCCGTGCCGCGGTCGTACGGCGCACGGAGCCACACGGCGTGATCGCCTGGGGCGAGCGCACCTTCCCATGGAGCTTCGCCGACGACGACGCCGTCGATGAGCACGGTGGCGGCGCCGCCGCTCTTCTCCTTGACCCTCAGGCGACCCGCGCGCGCGAGCACCTCCAGCTTCGCGTCGACCGATGCCTTTCCTCCGGCGCGCACGTCGACTGTCTGGACGAACGGGACGTAGCCCTCGAGGTGGACGCGAACGGTGCGGAGGCCGGGCGCTGCGCGGAGCGGCTCCTTGAGAGGCAGCGTTCCGCGCGGACGGCCGTCGATCGACACCACGGCCCCGTCGGCTCCGCCGGTAACGGTGATGACGCCCGTCGCCGCGGCGAGCTCGGCGATCTGCGGCTCGATGCGCTGTCGCACGTCCTCGGGCACGTCGGGGAACGCGAGGACTTTCTGGAACATCGTGAACGCTTCGTCGGGGCGCCCGAGCTCTCGCAGACAGACCGCGACGTTCTCGGTGGCCGCGCGCGTCGGGACCTCTTCGAGAGACTGCGTGAACGCACCGAGCGCAAGCTCGAATTTTCGCTGCTTGAGCAGCTCGTTGCCGCGATCGAAATGGCCCTTGGCGCGCTCGCGCGCGGCGTCGTCGGTCGGGGCCGGCTTGGCATCGCCTGACGGCTGCGCCAGCGCGGGTGAGGCCGTGGCCGCGAAGAGCAGCAGGATCGCGATTCGAATCCAGAGGGTCATTCCGCTCCCTCCGGCTTCGCCGTCAGTCGGTGCCTACCTCGTTCTCGGTGCTCGCAGACTCGCACCTCGCCCTCCGGTTTCATTCGAAGGTCTGTGCGTGGGTGGGCACCGGCGCAGCGGTGCGGGCCGGGGCGGCCGTCTTGACGGCAGATGGGGCCGGCCTCGCGCTCGTCTGCGGCGGCCTCGGCTCGCTGGTTTGCGCCGCAGTCGCCGATGCGGCGACCGCGGGATCGTCGAGCGAGATCCGCGCAGGCTCGGGCCCGCTCTCGCGGATCGTGACGATGCGCTTGCGCGTCACGTCGCCTTTGGTGAGCGTCACCACGATCTCCTGACCCATCGAGCAGTCGAGGGAGATCGTCCCGACGTCGCCGCCGCCCCGAGCCACGGCCACGGGCGAGCCGGAAATCATGACCGTAACGTCAGCAGGAACGACCTCGATCCTTGCGGTCACCGCGTGGGCGTCGGCTGCCTCCGGCGCGCTCGCGCTCGGAGCGGGCGCGCTCGAGGCCGGCTCTTCGACGTTCGGCCGCTGGAGGTACCAGACGCTTCCGGCGGCGGCGCCGACGGCGAGCGCGACCGCGGCGGCGAGCGCGAAGCGGCGCTGCTTCGGACGGGCGGCGGCCGCCGCCGGTGCCCCGGTGTTCGACGACGCGAACAGCGTCGATGCGACGCTGGCTTCTTCGGCCATCTGGGTGTCGATCGCGCCGCCCGCCGGACGGATGCGAGCGGCGCTCGGGCGCGACTTGTTTGCAGCGCTGAGCGGCTTGGGACCGGCGCTGGGCGCGCGCGCCTCTGCGCCTTCCCACACTTCGGCCCGGGCGACCTTCGCGCCTTCGGGCTCGAGCTCATAGAGCTCGTCCAGTAGATCGTCGGTCGAAGCGAAGCGCTGGTCGCGCTCGATCGACAGACAACGCATGACGATGGCCTCGAGCTCGGGCGAGACGGGCGCGAGCGAGCTCGGGCGAGGCGGCGGCTTCGAGCAGATCGCGAGGATCAGCTTTCCGAGGTTGTCGGCGTCGCAGAAAGGCGACCGCCCTGTCAGCGTCTCGTAGAGGACCGCTCCGATCGACCAGATGTCGGTGCGCGCGTCGATGTCCTTGGCGCCTTGCGCTTGCTCCGGCGACATGTAGAGCGGCGTGCCCAGCAGCTTGCCGGTCTGCGTCAGGTGAAGGCCGTCTCCGGCTTCGAAGGGCGTCGCCGGCCGGACCTTGGCGATGCCGAAGTCGAGCAGCTTGACGATAACCTCGTCGCCCTCGTCCTCTTCGGTCAGAAAGAGGTTCGCGGGCTTGATGTCACGGTGCACGACGAACGCGCGGTGCGCCTTGGCGAGCCCGATGCACGCCTGCGCGACGAGGCGGACGGCGAGCGACGGATCGAGCGCGCCCCTCCGTTCGATGAGGGCGCCCAGGTCCTCGCCGCGGAGCAGCTCCATCGCCATGAACGGCAGGCCCGTCTCCGGGTCGCGCCCGCTGTCGATGACTTCGACGATGTGACGGGTGTCGATGGTGCTGGATGCGCGCGCTTCGCGCTGAAAGCGGCTCCACACGTCGGTGTCGCCGAGCGCCATCTGCTGGATGAGCTTCACCGCGACGCGGCGACCCGTGCCCGTGTGCGTCGCTTCGTAGACGGCGCCCATGCCGCCGGCACCGACGACCTTGTCGAGGCGGTAGCGGCCGTCGAGCACCCGACCAATCACGCCGCCCTGCTCCTTCTGCGAGCGAGCGCGGCGAGAGCGAGCGCAATCGCCGCGAGCGGCGCGCCGCTCCCGGAGACGCCGCGCCCAGGCTCGCTGCACGCGCATCCTTCTTCTCCGCCCTCGGCGGGGGGCGGTGCGGTGCAGGTCATGCTCTCGGGATCGCACACCAGGCCGAGCGCGCAGTCGTCGACCGACGCGCAGGAGAGCTTGCAGGTGCCGTCGGCGTTGCAGCGGTAGGGCGAGCAGTCGGACGCCGTGCCGTCGCGACCGAGCGCTTGGGTGAGGTTCGTGCAGAGGCTCTCTTCGGCGACGCACGCACCGCCGGCGCACACCGCTCCGTCCTGACAGTCGAGGTCGGCGATGCACGTGGTGAGGCATCCCTGGCTGGTGCACATGAAGGGGGAGCACAGCGAGAGCACCGACGTGCAAGCGGACACGCCGTCGCACACGTTCGCCTCTTCACACGGGAGGTTGCCGGGCCCGCAGTCGGCGTCGGGATCCGTTCCGGCCGCGACAGGTCCGCAGACGCCGTCGTTGCCGGCGCCCTTCTTGGCGGACGAGCACGCCTGGCAGAGCCCTTGGCAAGCGGTGTCGCAGCAGAAACCATCGACGCAGAACCCCGACGCGCATTCGCTCCCGTCGGTGCAGCCCGAGGCGTTGCAGTCGTTCGGATCGTAGGTGTCGCAAGCGCCGGCTTCGCACATGCCGTTGAGCCCGCACGTCGCGGCGCCCTCGTCGAGGCACTCGGCGGCGGGATCGGTGCCTCCGGTGATCGGCGAGCACGTCCCGTCGGTGCCTGCCTCGGTCTCGGCTCCGATGCACGAGACGCACACGCCGTCGCACGGGGTGTCGCAGCAGACGCCGTCGACGCAGAAACCGGACGCGCACTGGAAGGAGAGGGTGCAGGCCTCGCCGTCGAGCTGTTCGGCGTAGACCTGCGTGTGCTGCACCGCGACGCTGCCGAAGCTGTTGCCGCCCTTTCCGCCCATGACGACGATGCGCTCGTCCGCCAGCGTCGCCATGCCGTGCCGGCCGCGGGTCGTCGACATCGGATCGACCGCGAAGGAATCGGTCGTTATCGGATCGAACCAGAGCGCGTTCGCCGTCGGGTTCCCGCAATCGACCGAGTCCTCCCAGGCGTCGCAGCCGCCGGTGAGGAGCACGCCGCCACCGGGGCCGCGCGCCGCGCGCGCGTCCTGGAAGTGGTAGGGCGTCGGATGGATCGACCACGTCTCCGTCGGGATGTCGAAGATCTCGATCGGCGTGACGACGAAGTTGTACGCCGCAAGCCCGCCCGCCATGAGGACCTTGTCATCGCCGAGCTTGGTGAGCGTGTGGACGTACCGGGGCTGCGAAAACGGGATCGTCGCATCCCAGCTTCCGGCGCCGGCAGGGTCGTAGATCTCGGCAGTCTCGGTCGACGTCGCGAACGCGGGGATACCGCCCGCCACGAGGACTCGACCCCCGATGTCGACCGCCCGGTGGTATCGCCGCCCTTCGATCATCGTCGCACCGGCCGACCAAGTGTTCGAGGTCGGGTCGTAGATCTCGCTCGTCGCGAGAGCGCCGCTGCCGTCCTGTCCGCCGGAGACCAGGACGCGTCCGTCGGGGAGGAGCGCAGAAGCGGGCGCTCCGCGAACGGACGCCATGTTCGGCACCGCGGTCCACGAAACGGTGGAGGGCGTGAAGATGAACGCCTCGGCCACCTCCTCGGTCGACGGCGTGTCGCAGAAGCCGCCGGCGAAGAGCAGGCGGCCGTCCTGGAGCTTGGTCAGCGCGAAATATTCGCAGGTCCGCGTCAGGTTCGCGGTCACGCCGAGGGTGGACCACGTGAGCGTCGTCGGATCGAAGGCGAGCACCCGCCTGCCGTGGTCGCCGGGGCGGCGACCACCGACAACAAGGACAGTTTCGTCATCCATCGTGGCCGTCTCGAAGTCGTAGCGAGGCTCGGGCATCGCGTTCGCGTCGGTCCAGAGCGGGTCGAAGACAGCGGGGTAGGCGAGGCTCTCGGGGAGGCTGGCGACGAGATCGCAGCGCCCGGCGCCCGGCGGAACGACCGCGCGCCGCCACGGTGGCCGCGGGTCTTCGTCGACCGCGCATCCTTCGACACGGAGGTCGATCGGACGAACGACGCCGTGCGCGTCCTCGATCGACGCGCCGTTCACGCGCATCGCCGGCGTTCCGTCGGCGGTGAGGAGCTCGACCCCACCTCCTACGGCGCGCAGCCCCGCGATCGAGGGGCCGAGGTCGATCGCGTAGCGCACCTCGCCGTTCGGAGGTGCGGCCGGCAGGGACAGGCGATCGCGGACGCCGCCGGGTGCGGTCTCGATCTCGTGGTGAAAACCCGGACCGAGCGCGTCTTGGTAGAGCACTCCGTTCGCGCTACCTGCCGCCCGAGCGGCCGACGCGCCCGACAGCGCCGCTCGGAAGACTGCACGCAGCTCCCGGTTTTCGACGACAAAGCCGTCTTTGGCGGAGTGCGAGAAGGTGGCTCGCAACCCACCTTCGCCGAGCACCGCATGCTCCGGAGGCGCTCCCGTCGGGCCGGTTTCCTCGATGGAGCGTGATGCTTCCTCGCTACACGCGGCCACGGCCGCCGCGAGGACGAGAGATAGCAACCAGCGGGACCCACCCATCGTCGATGAGCCTATCAAATGAGGGCCGCGTTTAGCCCCGCGTGTACTTGCCTGCTAGCGTTTGTGTGTATTCTTTCACCCGAAGGCCTTGATGAGCGACCACACGTTGGTCTTGAGCTCGTGGATGCTCCCTCAGCGAATCGTGCCCTGGCAGGACGCGATCACGCTCTGGTACCTCGGCAAGGTCGACGTCCTCGAGGAGTACGACGAGATCATCGCGTCGCCGTCGATCGTCATCAGCGTTCCCGCCGTCGTGCGTTTACGGCGCCACGTCGCCGGCTTCCGCAGAGGCGTGAAGTTCTCGCGCGCGAACGTCTTCAGCCGTGACGCCTACTCCTGCCAGTACTGCGGTCTCCGCAAGCCCCGCAACGAGCTCTCCTTCGATCACGTCCTGCCGCGCACCGCGGGGGGGCGCACCGGTTGGGAGAACATCGTGACCGCGTGCCGTCCCTGCAACTTGAAGAAGCGCAACCGCACGCCGGAGCAAGCGGGCATGCGCCTGCTTCGTCCGCCGGCGCGTCCGACGAGCCTACCGATCGAGCCGATGAGCTTCGGTGGTCGCGAGATCCCTGTCGAGTGGCGGGACTACTGTCTGGCGGCATCGTCGACGGCCGCGTGACCTGGTCGCTGCGCCACCACGCTCAGGGGTTGTCCCTGCACTTTCACCCCCCCGGCCCCCCTCACTGCGTGAGGGGGGAGATCAGGTGA
>JBGTSH010000171.1:0-21475 GCA_041940405.1 Polyangiaceae bacterium | reverse complement strand
GTTGGCCGCAGGGCTGCTAGCGAAGAAGGCGACCGAGCGCGGGCTCAGCGTCAAGCCGTGGGTGAAGACATCGTTGGCTCCGGGCTCTCGCGTCGTGAGCGAGTACCTTGAGAAGACAGGGTTGCAGCCATTCCTCGATCGCCTCGGCTTCCACTTGGTCGGCTTTGGCTGCACCACGTGCATCGGCAACTCGGGTCCGCTTGATCGCGAGCTCGAGGAGGCGGTCACGAGAAACGACCTCATCGTGGCTAGCGTGCTCTCGGGGAACCGCAACTTCGAAGCGCGTATCCACCAGAGCGTGAAGGCGAACTTCCTCATGAGCCCGCCCCTCGTGGTGGCATTCGCCATCGCAGGTCGCGTCGACATCGATCTCACGACCGAGCCGCTCGGGATTGTCGATGGACGCAAGGTGCACCTGCGTGACGTATGGCCATCGATGCAAGAGATCGACGCGCTCCTCGCGAGCGCGTTCGACCCGGAAGAGTACGAACGGATTTATGCGGGCTTCGCCAGCCAGAATCCCCTGTGGAACCGCATCCCGAGCAAGGCGGATCCCCTCTACCAATGGGAGCCGGATTCGCTCTACATCCGCGAGCCGCCGTACTTCCATGCGTCGCGCCCCGCCTCCGCGTCCGCAGGCGTGTCGGGTGCACGCGCGCTCGCCATCTTCGGAGACTCGATAACGACCGACCACATCAGCCCGGCCGGTGCGATCAGTCCGACCTCGGCGGCCGGTGCCTACCTGCGCGAGCACGGCGTTCCCGACCAGAATTTCAACAGCTATGGCGCCCGTCGAGGGAACCACGAAGTCATGGTCCGGGGCACGTTCGCCAATGTCCGGCTGCGAAACCTCATGGTGCCCGGCGTCGAGGGCGGCGTAACCCGCCATCAACCCGATGGGGAGCAGATGGGCATCTACGACGCGGCCGAGCGCTATCGCTCCGAAGGCGTCCCGCTGATCGTCATCGCGGGCAGAGACTACGGTGCGGGCAGCTCGCGCGACTGGGCCGCCAAGGGCACACGGTTGCTCGGCGTGCGTGCGGTCGTCGCCCGCGGTTTCGAACGAATCCACCGGTCGAACCTCATCGGTATGGGCGTCCTCCCGTGCGAGCTCCCCGACGAGGTATCCAGCGAGACGCTCGCAATCGATGGGACCGAGCTCTTCGAGCTGAAGGTCGACGGACCGGTCCAGCCGCGCCAGTCGGCGCTCCTCTGGATCGACCGTCGCGACGGCCGGAGAGACTCGGTGCCGCTCACGCTGCGAATCGATACCCCCGTCGAAGCCCAGTACTTCGCGGCGGGCGGAATCCTACCCTACGTCCTCGGCCAGCTGTCACGGGAGTAAGGTGACAGGTGTCGATCGTGCATGCCAATGAGCATGACCGACGACACCAGCTACAACACGACCTATGCGCAGCTCGCTCAGGGTGACAAGGCGCGCGGCTGTGCTCGTGAGCTCCGCCGCGGGCAGCTCATTCGACCCCACATGAAGCTGGTAGTCAGCTCGACGCGCAGAGGGCATGCGGAGCTGCCTCTTGCGCTGACGCACACCTGGGGCGGATTGCTGCGGGGCATCTTGTTCGGCGGCGGCGTCGGGCTGATCGCTGCAATGCTCTTGGGCTTGCTCGAGGAGAGCGCCAGCGGGCACCCGATCAACTGGGCGCTGGTTAAACTCTTGGCGCTGCTCGGAGCCTTGATGGGTTGTCTGGCCGGAGGGCTCGCAGGGTCGATGAATCCTCTTCCGAAGATCGACCGGATGGAGAAAGAGGGGGACGTGGTGGTGGCGGTTGAGTCGGACGACACCAGCGACCTCGAATGGGCGGCACGGGTGCTCCAGAAGTGGGGCGCAGATCCGCACTTCCGGACGAGTCGGCCGGCCTGGTAGGTCATCAGCCGTCCGACTTTGCCATCGTGTCGGCGCGATACTCCAATGCGACCGCAGCATCCGCCGGGCGCGGCGGCATCGACGCATCCCACTCGGCGTAGGCGCTTCTCAGCTCCGCGAACTTCTTCGCCTCGCGGTAGCGCATGTTCGCGCGCTCGCGCTGGTCGCGCGACAAGTCGAACAGGAACTCTGCGCCGTCAATCGAGAGATACTTCCAGTCGCCGGAGCGAACTGCCTTTTGGTTGCGAAAGACCATCCGCCAGTAGAGATTTCGTTCCACTGCCGGGCCGAACAGATCGATTCCATCGAGCGGATACTCCGAATCTGTGGAAGCGCGGCCCGCGGCAACGAACGTCGCTGCCCAATCCATCCCGATGGCGAGTCGGTGGTAGGTCTCACCGGCGGGGAGTCTGGCAGGCCAACGCACGACGTACGGCACGCGGATGCCGCCTTCCAGTAGATCCATCTTCTTGCCGATGAGCGGGTAGGTGTCGGAGAAGCGCTCGCCGCCGTTGTCGCTCGAGAAGACGACCAACGTATTGTCGCGCGCGTGGACTTCGTCGAGCGTGGCCAACACCCGTCCGATGCCCTCATCCATGACACGGATCATCTCCAGATACGTCTTCACCGAGCCACCGTCGAGGTGGGCCAACTTGCGCCCGATTCGCTTCGACTCACTCTCGTCGCGGCGCGTTTCCCACGGCCAGTGCGGTGCGTTGTAGTGAAGCGAGAGCAAGAAGGGCCTTTTCGACGACTGGCGCCTCACGAAATCAACGGCCCGATCGGTGAGAAGATCGGTCAGGTAGCCTTCCTTGAACACCTCTTCGTCGCCCTCCCAAAGATCGTGCCCACCGAAACCGGTGTGACTGAAGAAGTCGACTGCTCCGGTGCGATGACCAAAGAACTCGTCGTAGCCGCTCTTGAGCGGGCTGAACCATGGCAACGAGCCCAAATGCCACTTTCCGACGAGCGCCGTGGCGTACCCCGCATTACGCAAGAGTGAAGCCATCGTCGGATGCTCCGGGGGCAAACCCAACGCGGGCGAGGCGCTGGCGATTGGCTCGTCGAAGCCGCCGCGCAACCGGTGCTGATAGCGTCCGGTCGCGATCGCCAACCGCGATGGCGAGCACACCGAGGAATTGGCATAGCCGTTGGTGAAACGCAGACCTTCCGCCGCGATCCTGTCGATGTTCGGCGAACATGGCTCCCTGCCGCCATAGCAATGGAGATCGGCATAGCCGAGATCGTCAGCCAGGATGAACAGGATGTTCGGTCTGGATCCGTGTGCTGTGGAATTGCCGCTCTTGTGTGTCATCTTTTGCCTCTGTTCATCCGCGCCAGGAGCCCCACCGAGCCTGCGCGTCGCCCCACTTTCATGTTCTTCAAGAAGCACACCCCCGCGCGCGCGTCTCGAGCGCTGGCGGCTATGGTCGTCCTGCCTCGCCCGGCGAAGCGGATGCGGCCGTGATGTTGCAGCCGCTTGGCATGGTCAAGAAGCCGAGTGGACGCGGCCAATTCCGAGCCATCGAGGTGGCACGCTCATGAGGGAACTCCTCGCACAGACGGGCAGCATCGCGGTCCTGGTCTTCGCGGTGAGCAGCATGCTGTCGGTCGGCCTTGCGTACGACCTCCGCGCGATTCTGCGTCCGCTCCGCAATCTCCGCAGCGTGTTCCGTGCCTTGATCGCGAACTTCATCATGGTCCCGCTGCTGGCGGTCGGAATCGTTCGGATCATCCCGATGGAACCACCGCTCGCGCTCGGCCTCTTTCTGCTCGCCGGATCCGCGGGGGCACCGTTCTTGATCAAGCTGGCAGCCGCCGCAAAGTGCGACCTGGGGCTGAGCACCGCCCTCCTGGTGCTCCTCATTCCGGCCACCGTCGTCTTCCTACCGCTCTATGTGCCGTTGGCGATGGCCCATCCGTCGCTACACGGCCTTTCGTATAGACCATCCAGCGTACTTGCCCTCGGCCTGCCGCTCCTTTCGACGCTGATCCTGCCCATGTTGCTCGGGCACGCGGTCAGGGCAGTGAAGCCGAACTGGGCAGGACGACTCGTCCCGATTGGCGGCAAGGTGGCGACCGTCGCGCTGGTCCTGGTGATCGTGTCGACGTTCGGCGCAAACTTCCCCGAGCTCGTCAGGATGGTGAAGGCCGGAGCCGTCCTCGCAGGCGTCGCGCTGACCCTGGGCGCATTCGTCGCAGGTTACCTGCTCAGCCGCCGCGAGCGCAGTGCCATACTCGGGTTGGGAACGGCCCAGCGGAACGTGGCGGGCGCGATGGTGGTCGCGTCGCGTGACTTCACCGATCCAAACATCCTGGTCATGGTCACCGCATGCGTCCTCGCCGGGCTCCTCCTGCTCTTCCCGCTCGCCTGGCTGATGAGCAGGCGGGCCCCGCGCGTCGGGCTGTCAACGCCCGAAAGACGCGCGCACGCGTGAGAGATGTTCGGAGCGCGCCTTGAGCGCTGCGCCGCCTCGTAGCCACCTACGAGGCGATGGCGCGGCCCACGCGATCAGCCGGAGTCGTCGTCCTCGTCGACCGCGTCCGCCGTCTCCGGGTGGCGCTTGAGAGGCGTGAGCAGCCGTAGCGCGCCGAGCTCCGTAATCGCGAGTACCGCCGCGAGCACGTAGAGATCGTATGACACCGCGATGCCGACGCTGACGGTGACCCAAAGCGTGACGGCCGTTGCGAGCCCGTGCACGTCGGCGGCCCCCTTGATGATCGCACCCGCCCCGATGAACCCGACGCCGCTCACCAGCGCTTGAAAGACACGCGCCTGGCCATCGACGTTATCGCGAAACGCGAACTGCCCGATCTCGAGGTAAGCGCAGGCCCCCATCGCCAGAAGTGGATAGGTGCGCAGACCTGGTCCGAACTTGTGTTGCTCGCGCTCCCAGCCGACCGGGATCCCGAGGGCGAACGCCACTGCGAGGTTCAGCAGCATTCGTGGAAGCTCGTCCCAACCGGTCATGATACCTTGTGCCTCCGGCCTGCGAGTGACGGGGCCCTCATCGCGATTACGGTGATGAGAGAGAGGACCGCCGAGACCAGGGGGCTTCCCAATGCGACGCCCGCACCGATCGCTCCGGTCACCCACAAGCCGACTGCCGTGCTCATGCCGCCACCGCGCTCGTTCGACTTGATGATTGCGCCCGACACCACGAAGCCGATCCCGGTCAGGACTCCATAGAAGGCGTCCGCCTGCGCGCTCGCTTCCCAGGCTGCACGCTGGGCGAGCAGCAGGAAGCCGCAGACGCAGACCGACAGCAACGGATAGGTCCGCAAGCCCGCAGATCGGGATCGTGGCTCGCGCTCCCATCCCAGCGGTAACGCCAGGAGCAGCGCAAGCGCCAGTCGGAGAGCGAGGTCGAGGCTCGGATGGGCAGGCAGCATCATGCCGGTCTGGTTGCTCCGCTCGGCCGGGTGAAGTCGTCGACGCGCTGCCAATCTATGTTCCGCCCGAGATCCGTGCGCGCCCGCTCGACATGGGCTCGAATCGCCTCGCCCACCGTGCGAAAGATGTTCTTTGGACCCACGCTCTCGAGAAGACCCGAGCGGAGAAGCACATGGCGCATCGGGGCGTGGGGCTCCGCCAAGGCCAGCGTGATGCCGCGTTCATCGAGCACTCGGTGCAGCTCCTCCAGCGTCTCGGCTGCGGTAACGTCCAGGTCGAACATCCCGCCGCAGTCGAGCACGAGCATCCGCACCTCGACCTGTGCCGTGTCGATGAGCTCATGGACCTGTTCGCGCAGGAACCGCGCGTTGGCGAAGATGAGCGGCGCGTCGATTCGATAGATGATGAGCCCGGGGAGCGTTTCGCTACCTGGTTGATGCCTGACATCCCGATAGCCGGGGATCCCCCGGATCCGCCCGAGCACCACCGCGTGCGGATGCGCGGCGCGCCGCACGAGGCCGGCGATCGACAGCGCCACCGCCAGGAGGACGCCCGGGAGAATGCCGAAGATCAGCACCCCCGCGAACGTCGCCAACGCGAGCAGGCCTTCGGTCGGGCGCACGCGGCAGATGCGAACGAAGCCTCTTACGTCGAATAGCGAGATCGCCGAGGCCACTACGACCGCAGCGAGCAACGCCTTCGGTAGGACGGCCATCATCGGGGCGAAGAGCAAGGCCACCGAGGCGACGACCAGGGCAGCGATCAGGCCGGACGCCTGGGTCCGCGCCCCAGCGGCATGGTTGATCGCGGTGCGACCGTCGCTGGCGGCCACGGGAAGGCCGTGAACCACACTCACTGCGACGTTTGCCGCGGCGATGCCGAACAGCTCCCGGTTGGCTTTGAACTCGTACCGGTTCTTGTCCGCGAAGGTGCGACTCGTCAGCGCCGAGCCCGCGAAGACGAGGAGTGCAATGCCGAGCGCGCCCGGAACGAGGTCCTGGATCGATCCGAGAGCCAGCGTGGGCAGCCCCAGCGACGGCAGGTCGTGCTTCATCTGCCCGAGCACCCGGATGCCGCGTGCCTCGAAGTCGAGCACTCCAGACAGAACGATTCCACCGCCTACCACGACGACGGCATCGGGAAGCTTCGGAGCGACGCGCCGAACAACCAGCAGCATCACCAAGGCGAGAGCAGACAGCCCAAGCGTGGCCCAATGCACGTCGATTAGGTTCGTGGCAATCTCCAATGTGCGCGGGATGAATCCTGTCTGGGTGCTGTCGATGCCCAGCATGCTGGGCACCCGAGAAGTCACCAGCGCCAGCGCGATCCCATTGATGTAGCCGACCAGGATCGGACGAGAGAGAAAGTCGGCTATTGCTCCCAACCGGAAGGCGCCGGCGATACCGAGCACCGCCCCGATTATGAGAGCAAGCAGCGCGGCGCCTTCGAGGCGTTGCGCCGGCGCTTGGATCCCGGCCGCAGTCAGCACACCGGCCACCATCATCGCCGTGCCTGCCTGCGGGCCGACGCTCAGGTGCGGCGACGGGCCGAACAGCGCGTAGGCGATCGTCCCGGCAATGCCGGACCACAGCCCCGCTACAGGAGGGACGTGGATGATCTGCGCGAATGCAAGTCCTTGCGGGATGAGAATGGAGCTGACAGCCAGACCGCCGGCGAGGTCTCCCGCCACGAAGCGACGCTCGTACATGCGCAGCCACCAGCTTGCAGGGAGGAGGCGCCCCATCACACTCATACCGGAAGGGTGGCGTTGCCTGATTCCGGCGCAAGCTGAGACCGGACGTGCGGCGCGAGGGTCACGGAACGCGCGGCGCATGTGTCAGTGTGCGAACGTGAGCCTGGGCGGGCCGGGCATGTGCATACGGGTAGGCGCATGATCGATCGGACGTTACCCGACGCCGTTGAGTGAACGCCGTGATGACAGAAACGGAACACTCTCCACCGGATTGGTCGCCTGCATTCGTTTTGGAGACCCCTGTGCTCGAGCTCATTGCGCGCGGGTCAATCTTGTACTTCGCGATCCTCGTGCTGCTTCGGCTCTTGCGACGTAGGGTGGGCGGGAATGTGGCGACGATGCGGCTGGTGTTCGTCCTGTTGATCGGGGAGTCGGCGGCCCGGGCATTGGGACACTACAGTTCGGTCTTGGACACCTTGATCGTGATCGCGACGCTGGTGGGGTGGAACGTCGTACTGAATCGCCTCAGCCATCGCGTCTCGTTCATCGAGCGCCTGGTTTCCTCGCCACGGCTCCAAGGCCGGCCGCGGATTCGAGCACGCCGCTACTAGCTCCTGCTCGAGCCGATCCGGGACCGCGTACCGCGAGCGGTGCGTTCGCCGCAAACCGTGCGTCGCCCGGTGCGCGGGTCGGGTCCAAATCAGCAGCGATAACTGGAGTCGCGGGCTGGTCCGGGCCTTGCTCGATGCCATGGCATGCAACCCCTGGTCGTACACAGGCAGCGAATCATCGATGGTGAGGGCGGCGAGCGGGTCGACGAGCTGGTCTCGTGCCCACGCATCGGTGCGCTGCGCTGCACCGATGCGTGCCTGGGCTGCGGGCACGGGGGCCCGCAGAGGTTCGACGACGACCTGATAGCGGACGTGATCGACTGCGATGTTCGTCGAGAGGGGGCCAGTTCGGCGGAGGAGTTGTACAGGAAACCGATCCAGGCGATCTGCGTCGGCGAGGTTTGCACCCGCGACATCATCTGCGCCCATGTCGACGCCCCGGTGGCAGCCCTCTTCCGGATATTCGACGAGCACGAGATCGCCACGATCCCCATCCTGGAACATGACGGCACCGTCGTCGGCATGGTCGCGCCAGCCGACCTCGCTCTCGCCCTGAACGCAAAATCGGCGGCGGACGTGATGACGCGCGATCCCGTCCAGATCTTGGAGTCGACCCCGCTCACCCGCGCCGCTGCCGTCATGGCCTTCGAAGGGGTCCTTCACATGCCGGTGGTCGGCTGGGGAGGAAGGGTCGTGGGCGTCCTCTCCCGCATCGACATCGTGCGGTTCATCGCCCGCTCGGATCGCTCCTGACGAAGATCGGGACCGCTACTCGGTGAGGCATACGACCACATCGCCGTTCGACTAGCCTTGGAGTAACCTGCCGGCCCACATGGATCGACCACCGGCTGGCACAAGAGCAGCCATCGCCTGGGGACTCGTCACGACGCTCGCGCTCGGTCTCCTGATCGTCGCAGGGTCGCGCAACCTAGCCCACTTCGACGCTGCGCTCGTGGGCTACACGTTCGCGACGTTGTTCGCGACCTTCGGCATCACCTACCGCTACGCCGTTTGGCTGCAGCGGCCGCCGACGCGCATGTATTGGCGACGAGGTTGGCAGGCCTTCTTCGCGCCGGGGTTCGTGGGACGGAACACCGTTGGCCTCCTTCGGCGCGCCGTCGTCGAGGTCGCCGCCAATCGCTTCATCTTCCGTCGTGGCTCCCTGCGCGGCGCGGCACACTTGCTCATCATGTGGGGCTGCTTGCTCGCGGCGGCGATCACGTTCCCCCTCGTGTGGGGTTGGATCCACTTCGAAACCGCTCCGGGAGATACGTCGACGTACCGGACCTTTCTCTTCGGCTATCCGGCGGGTGACTTCCCGGTCGACTCCGTCCTCGCCTTCATCGTGTTCCACGGACTCGTCTGGTCTTCGTTCTTGGTGATCGGGGGGGTGATGCTGGCGTTCCGCCGGCGACTAATCGATCACGGCGCGGGGGCGGTCCAGCGGTTCGGCGAGGACATCCTGCCGCTCGTTCTGCTGTTGTCGATCAGCGTCACCGGCTTGATGCTGACCGTGAGCTACACCTGGCTTCGGGGCTATGCGTACCCGTTCCTCGCCGTCATCCACGCGGCGACCGTCATCATCACGCTGCTCTTCCTGCCTTTCGGAAAGTTCTTCCACATCTTCCAGCGGCCCGCCCAGCTCGGCGTCGGGTTCTACAAAGATGCCGGCGAGCGCGGCGAGCAGGCGACCTGCGCGCGATGCAGGCGGCCTTTCGCGTCCGCCGCGATGATTCGTGACCTGACGGCCGTGCAAAAAGAGCTCGGATTCCGTTACGAGCTTGCCGACGCCGGAGGGCGCGCGCGGCACTACCAAGAAGTGTGTCCGCGCTGCCGGCGCGCAATGTATGGACTCGCGCAGGCTGCGGCCTGGACACAGCCGCAAGGATCGGGGCATGGCCAAGCTTCCCGTTGACGAGATTCGCATCATCGAGTCCTTCGGCCCCCACCTGTCGCCGAAGACGCGCGGCACGACCGCCGACGTTCCGGACAAGCTGGTCAAGACCCACTGCTGTTTCTGCGGACAGCAATGCGGAATCCAGCTCAAGGTCCGCAACAACGAGGTCATCGGCTTCGAGCCGTGGGAAGATTTCCCCTTCAACCGCGGGATGCTCTGTCCCAAAGGCGTCAAGCGCTACCTCCAAGGCTCGCATCCCGATCGGCTGCTTCATGCGCTGACGCGGGACCCTTCCGCCGCCTCCGGCTTTCGCGCGATTGGGTACGACGACGCGATCTCGAAGACGGCGAGCGAGATCGAGCGCATCCAAAAGGAGCACGGGCCATCCGCGGTCGCGGTGCTCGGCGGCGCGAGCCTGACGACCGAGAAGACCTACTTGTTAGGGAAGTTCGCGCGCGTTTGCCTCAAGACGCCGTTCATCGACTATAACGGCCGCCTCTGCATGGTGAGCGCCGGGGCGGCGAACAAGAAGTCCTTCGGCATCGATCGAACGACGAACCCCTGGTCCGATATGGTGGGGACCGAGGTGATCTGGGTTGCCGGGTCGAACGTCGCCGAGTGCTCTCCTATCACCACGAACTACATCTGGCAGGCGCGCGAGCTCGGGGCGAAGGTCATCGTCCAGGATCCGCGCATCACTCCCATCGCCCGCACGTGCGACATCTTCGTCCCGATCAGGCCCGGCCGCGACGCTGCGATGTTCGCCGGTGTTCTACAGCTCATGATCGAAAATGGCTGGGTCGACGAGGACTACATCGCGAAGCACACCGTGGGCTTCGAGGCGGTGGCGGAGTACTGTCGCCAGTGGACGCCGGCGCGCACCGCAGAGGTCACCGGCGTTCCGGAACGAACGATCCGCGCCGTCGCCGAGGTCTGGGGCACGGCGAAGTCGAGCTTCTTGTTCCACGCACGCGGCATCGAGCATCATTCGAACGGCGTCGAGAACGCGCTGGGGACAATCAACCTCGTTCTCGCTTCCGGCCGGCTGGGCAAGCCGAAATCAGGGTACGGAACGATCGTCGGCCAGGCGAACGGCCAGGGCGGGCGCGAGCACGGCCAGAAGTGCGATCAGCTCCCTGGATGGCGCGAGATCGCCAACCCGGAGCACCGCAAGTACATCGCGAGCGTTTGGGGCGTCGAGGAGAAGGAAATCCCGGGGCCCGGTGTCGACGCGTACGAGCTCTTTCGGAAGATCGACGCCGGCGAGATCAAGGGACTCTTGGCGATCTGCTTCAACCCGAAGGTGTCGCTCCCCGACAACCAATTCGTCACCCGCGCGCTGGAGAAGCTCGAGTTCTTCGCTGCGATCGACTTCTTTCTCAACGATACGGCGAGGCACGCGGACATCGTCCTGCCCGGTAGTCTCCAGGAAGAGGACGAGGGCACCGTCACGCAGGTCGAGGGCAGGGTGATCAAGATCAACAAGGCCGTCGAATGCCCGGGCGAGGCGCGTCCGGACTGGGTCGTCATTCAAGACATCGCGCGCGCACTCGGTCGTCCGCATGGCTTCACCTTCGAGAGCCCGCGAGCGATCTTCGAGGAGCTACGCGTCGCCAGCAAAGGCGGCGTGGCCGACTACTCGGGGATTACGTACGAGAAGATCGAGCGGCAAATGGGCGTCTTCTGGCCGTGCTACAGCGAGGACCCGAAGACGGGCGCGCCGTCGCCCGACCATCCCGGGACACCGCGCCTTTTCGAGCCCGGCAGCTACAACCCGGTCGCGAAGGGTGCCGGACCGTTCTACTTCGCCGACGGCAAGGCCAGGTTCAACGTGGCCACCTACCGTCCCGCGGTCGACGACGCTTCGGAGGATTACCCCATCTACCTGACGACGGGACGCGTCGTCAGCCAATTCCTCTCCGGCACGCAGACGCGACGGATCGGACCGCTCGTGGCGCAGTATCCGGAGCCTCGCGTCGAGATGCACCCGCGCTTGGCAGAGAAGCTCGGCATCGCCGACGGAGATTGGGCCGTGTGTGAAACCCGTCGTGGGGCCATCACGCTCCGCGCAATGGTGGTGACGACGATCCGGCCCGACACCGTCTTCATCCCCTACCACTGGGCCGGACCCAAGAGCGCGAATCGACTGACCGTGGCGGCGCAGGATCCGATCAGCAAGATCCCGCAGTACAAGGTGTGCGGCTGTCGCGTTCGTAAGGCCGACGCCGCCCCCGAATACGCGACGACGCTGGAGGCCCAGCAATGACGGTGCCGAGCCATCTGCACTTCTTCCTCGATCCAAATCGCTGCATCGGCTGCCAGTCCTGCGTGCAGGCCTGCAGCGAGTGCGACACGCACAAGGGCGAATCGATGATCCATCTCGAGTTCGTGGATCGAGCTCAATCTGTGCAAACCGTTCCCGTCGTCTGCATGCACTGTGAGCAGCCCACCTGCGCAGAAGTTTGCCCCGCAGACGCGATCAAGCGCACCGCTGATGGCGTGGTGCAGAGCGCTCGCAAGCCGCGGTGCATCGCCTGCGGCAATTGCGTCATGGCATGCCCGTTCGGTGTCCCGGAGGTCTACGTCGACCGCCAAGTGATGATGAAATGCGACATGTGTTATGATCGGACGAGCGTCGGGAAGAAGCCAATGTGCGCGACGGTCTGTCCGAGCCAGGCACTCTTCTTCGGGACGCATGAAGAGATTGCAGCCCTTCGCCCGCAATCAGTGCCGTCGAACACGTTCCGATTCGGCGGCCAGACAATCAACACGCGAACCTTCGTCATGGTCCCGAAGAGCGGGGCGGTTCCGTCCCATTTGGACGTGACCGCCGCCATGGCAGAAGAGCCCCAGCGGCGCCTCGTTCGTCTGCCCATCCAGAACAGCGCGCCTGACGGGACAGACCCTTTTGCCGAGGTGGAGGTCTGAGATGCCCCACAGCAAATCAAAGCCTGATGTCCTCGAGCCTGGGGTGAGCGACGGAACAGGAAGCAGCATCGACGTGCGGGTCGACGAAGCCTCCCGCCGGGGTCTCACCGGAACGGCGCGGAGCGATGTCTACGAGCACACGCGCGACCCGGATGATGTGTCTCGTCCTCCCGATGAGCGGGACGAGCAAAGCCCTCCGCGCTGGCGCGAGGACTTCCCGATCGACTGGCCCAAAGACGAGTTCGTCGCGCGCCGCGACTTCGCGAAGTTTCTCGTCCTGACGAGCGGCGCCTTCGTCGCGGGACAAGGGTGGATCGCCGCCCAACACCTCGTTCGTTCCAAACGTGGGCCGCACGCGTTTCCCAGGGAGAGGATCGCGTCGCTGTCGGACATCCCGGTCGGTGGCGTTTGGTCGTTCACCTACCCGACCGAACGCGACCATTGCTTGGCGGTGCGCTTCGACGACGGTGAGATCGTCGCGTTTCATCAGTCCTGCACCCACCTGTCCTGCGCCGTGGTACCGAAGCTCGAAGAGGGAGTCTTCCATTGTCCCTGTCACGAGGGCTATTTCGACCTCCGCACAGGTAGGAACATCGCGGGACCGCCGCCGCGACCGCTGCCTCGCATTCAGCTGGAGGTCGTCGACGGCGAGGTGTTCGCTACCGGCATCGAGGAGAGGACGTTCGCTTGATGAAGGCCAAGCGACACATGACGCGCGCGCAACGCACGACGATCGTGAACGGGATCGTATCGTTCGTGCTGGTGTTGGTCGTGCTGCAGCTCTGGCTTCTCACGGCGACGATGAACGCATTCCTCGGCGGGGACACGTCAGTGGTCATTGCCGCGCTCGGTGCGAGCGCAGCTTGCCTGCTGCTGAACCTGGGCCTTCTTCGCTACCTCTGAGATGTCGACACTAGCCTCGGGCAAGACGGCGCCCGTCGAAGGCCTCGCCGGGTTGCATCCCGCCTACTTCGCGCTGGTAATGGCCACCGGGATCGTCTCGCTCGCAGCCCACCTCCTAGGGCTTCCGGTGGTTCCCGAGCTGTTGTTCGGCCTGAACCTCGTCTTCTACCCCGTGCTGTGGATCCTCACCCTCATTCGCGCGATTCGACATCGAGCCAGGTTCGTCGCCGACCTGTCTCACCACGGGCGGGCCGTCGGCTTCTTCACCACCGTTGCGGCGACATGTGTCTTGGGCTCGCAGTGCCTCCTCGTCGCCGACGCGCGAGCGCCGGCGTTCTGGCTCTGGGTGGTCGGGATCGTCCTCGACGTGCTGCTCATCTACACAATCTTCACGGCGCTGACCGTGAAGACGGAAAAGCCCACGCTCGCGGACGGGATCAACGGCGGCTGGCTCGTTTCGGTCGTCGCAGCACAGTCGGTCGGGACGCTCGGTGCACAGCTCGCACCATCGAGCCCTCATGCCGAGGGGGTCCTCCTCTTCTCGCTCGTGATGTGGCTCGGCGGAGGGATGCTCTACTTCTGGATCATCTCCCTCATCTTCTACCGCTACACATTCTTCACGATGGCACCATCGGACCTTGCGCCGCCCTATTGGATAAATATGGGCGCGGCCGCGATCTCGACGCTTGCGGGCTCGATGCTCATCTCCGCGAGCAATTACTCTCCGGTCCTCACTCAGGTCCTACCATTCGTACGAGGCCTCACGCTCATGTGGTGGGCGACCGCTACCTGGTGGATCCCGATGCTCATCCTGCTTGGGGTTTGGCGGCACGCCATCCGGCGATTCCCGCTGCGCTATGATCCCCTCTATTGGGGTGCGGTGTTTCCGCTGGGCATGTACACCGTCGCAACAGCGCGCCTTTCGACAGCGGTGGACGCGCCGTACCTCTTTGCCATCCCACGCTGGACGGTCGTAGTTGCTCTCGCCGCTTGGACCACTACGTTCGTCGGCATGACGGCGCACCTGGTGCGGCCGGTCTTCGCGCGTCGCTGATCAGCGACCGTGCGCAGGCAGCAAAACGGGAATCAGCCGCGCTCCGCCACACGACGGAACAAGATGTTGTTCTCGAGGTGGACGTGCTCGAAGAGATCCTGCTCCAACTCGGCCAGCCCCGCGAGCGCGGCACGAAAGCTACTGCACGCTCCCTCGGGCGGCTCGTATCCGTTCGTGAGCCCCCGCATCCGTTCGAGCGCTGCGCCCGCTTCATCGTGGTCGCGGCTCATCACCGAGATCGGCCGCGAGAGGTCAATCTTCCGCCCGGCGGCAACGTCCTCGATCGCGGGGAACAGCGCGTGCTCCTCTTTGCGCATGTGATCGAGCATGTCCTCGGCGAAGGGGCGGTAGACCTCGAGAAGCTCGACCATGTAGGGATGCCGTTCGCCGTGCACGCGCGCGACCTTTCCGATCAGCTGGCCGATGCGCGGCAGCTCGGACTTGGTGAACGTGTGGTGGGTCGACACGATGTGGTGCACGAGGGCGGAGAGCGACGCGTCTGCCCAAACGCTGCGGGTGGTCGACGCCGCGTCCGCCGTGAGGAGCGAGAGCACGTCGGCCGGGTCGAGGTGCTTCTCGGCGCAGACTTGCGCGAGGCTCTTTCTTCCTCCGCAGCAGAAGTCGATACCAAGCCTGGAGAAGACGCGGCTCCGGCTCGGTCGCTCGACCACCAATTCGCCGACGGTCGCTTGTGTTGACAGCTCACCCATGTTCGTCGCTCCTTTCAGTCCCTCAGGATGTTCAAGTACCGAATAGACACAGGCGTCACGACTTCGCCACGAAGAGCGCGCAGGTACCCTTCGGGTTGATGCTACCTTTGAGTACTTTGCAGCCGCCGCAGCCCTCGCCCTGCGGCGCTGTCCACTGCGCGCAGCGGTCGCACGCCTTGGCGGGGTCTGGCGACGTGTCGAGGTAGTTTTGAGCGGCGCGCATCCTCGCGTCCTCGGGAGAGAGGCCCGAGGTGTCGGAACAGTCGAGGCGGCCGCCACAGCCGAACGCGGCAGCGGGGGGGACCACCGTGAGCGCATACAGGCCGTTCGAGAGGATGCTTCTTCGTGTCAGTTTGTTTCTCATGGCAGTACACGACGCGGGGGATTGATTGGTGGATTGCTCGGGTAAGCCCGAAGCGAGCTCAAGACGACGGAGAGCGAGCTCGCTGCCATTGCTGCGGCTGCAATGGCCGGCGACAGCAGGCCGAACGCCGCCAATGGGATTGCGACGAGGTTGTAGCCAATGGCCCAGCCCATGTTCTGGAGCATCGCGCGGCGCGCGGCGCGCGCTATTGCGAGCGCGGTCGGGACCCGGTCGAGCCCGCCTTGGAGGATGACGACGTTGGCGCACGTGACGGCGAGATCCGTCGCGCCGGCAACGGCAATGCCGACGTCCGCGGCGGCGAGCGCCGGCCCGTCGTTGAGCCCGTCGCCGACGAAAGCCACCCGCTCGCCCCGAGCGCGCGCCGCGGCGACGATCTCGGTCTTGTCGAGCGGCCTCACCTCGGAATGAACGACCTGAATCCCCACCGCCCGCGCGAGCCTTTCAGCCGAACGACGAGTGTCGCCCGTGACGACGACGGGCCGCATCCCTTGTCGCTCGAGCTCGGCGATCGCCAGCTTGGCTTCGTGGGCCTGCGTGTCGTCGAAGCCGATGAGCCCAACCCACACGCCGTCGCGCGCCACGTGGACGGTGGTCGCCTCTTCATCGCCGAACGGGACCACGATGTCGTAGGAGCGAAGAAACCGTGCGCTCCCCGCGATCCATGCCGAGGCGCCGCGGCCCGTCACCCCGCCCCCGGGCGTTACCCTGATGTCTACGGCCAGCTTCGCCGGACGCGCGGCCTCGCGCAGCGCACGTGCAATCGGATGCTCGACCGCCTGCTCGAGCAGGCTCGCCACGGCGAGCAGATCGTCCGGCTCGATGGCTCCGGTCAGAACGCGGGCGACGCGCGGCCTGCCTTCGGTGAGCGTGCCGGTCTTGTCACAATAGACCCGATCGATCCCGGCCGCCGCCTCGATGGCCTCGGCGTCGCGGAAGAGGATCCCACGCGAAGCCGCTCGCCCTGCGGCGACCGCGATCGCCATCGGTGTGGCCAGCCCGAGCGCGCACGGACAGGCGACGACGACCACCGCGACCGCACGCAGCCAAGCCTCGGCGGCGAAACCGGTGCGCGCGCCGACGACGAGCAGCGTGAGCACCGACAACGAGAGGACGAGCCACGCGAGGCGGCGGGAGAGCATGTCCGCGAGGCGCTGCAGCGGGGGCCGGGTCGTGAGGAGGCTCTCGACGGCGCGGCGGATCAGGTCGACCTCTCGCCTTCCGGCCGGCCTTTCGACCTCGACGACGACGGACCCGTCATGCAATACGAAACCGGCGCTGACCCGGTCTCCTGGTGCGATCGCGAGCGGCGCCCACTCGCCGCTCAGGACCGCCGTGCCCGCCAGCGAGGCACCCTCGCAAACGACTCCGTCGACGGGCACCCGCTCGCCGGCCCGGACGCGGACGATGTCTCCGGCGACGAGCGAGTCGGTGGGCACGTCGCGCGTCTCCTGGGTAGCGCGGTCGACCCGATGGGCGTGCACCGGAACGAGCGCCTCGAGGGCGGCAATCGCCCCCATGCCTCGGCGTCGCGCGCGCGCCTCGAGAACGCGGCCGACGAGCGCGAAGAGCACGATGAACGCCGCCGTGTCGAAGTAGGTCTGGTGACCGCCGCGCGCGAGGACGACGGCCGAGAGGCCGAACGCGACGAGCGCGCCGATCGAGACGAGCAGGTCCATCCCCGGGACGCGGATCGACCGCCATGCGCGCACGAACATCGGAGCGCCTCCGACGAGGACGGCAGGCAGAGAGAGAGCACCGCTCGCAAACGCAAGCGCGCGTAAGGCCGCCGGCGATCCCGCACCCTCGATCCCGAAGAGCGCAGCATTCGCGGGCATCATGGCGGTCACCGTGAAGAACGCCGTGATCGCCAGGCGCACCGCCAGCGAGCGCTCGTCCCCCGGCTCGCGGCGTGTGTCAGCGGTGGCGTAGCCGAGATCGTGGATCTTTTGCTCGACCAGCTCGCGGAGCTTTGGCTGCGGCTCCGCTTCGATGGTCGCGAGCTCGGCCGTGTAGCTCACATCGGCGTGATCCACGCCTGGAATGCTCGAGAGCGCCCGCTCGAGGCCGGCTGCGCACGACGCGCAGGACATGCCGCGGACGCCGACGCGGAGCACGCTCATGGCAGCACCTTTGTGGCGCGAGCCTCTTCGAGTGCCGCACCGCCCGCCCACGGCGCGCTGCGACCTTCGAGCGTGGCGCGAACCTTGGCTACGTCTTCGGCCGTCACCTCGGCGGCCTGATTGCCGAAGCTCTTGCGCGCATGCGTCACCGCGAGGGCGATGTCCCGGTCGCTCAGCGCCGCTCTGAACCCGGGCATCGTGCCCCGGTAGGTAGCGCCGTTGACGGTGATCGGTCCTGTCAGGCCCATGAGGACCACACGAATTGGCGTCTCGCCATCCGCGACCACCCAGGGCGATCCAGCAAGAGGCGGAAAGGTTCCTTCCACCCCGCGGCCGTTCGCCTGGTGGCAGCTCGCGCAGTTCTTCTGAAACGCCAGCTCGGGGGTCATCTCCGTCGGGACGAGCCGCTGCGGGCTCCGCTGGTCACCGGCGAACCCCAGGTCCTCTCCGCGATGCTTTACGAGGTACATCGCAGAGAACGCGGCTGTACCGGCGAAGAACCAGAGGAACAGCGTGGGCAGTGATCCGCTGCCCTCGTGCGGCTCCGGGAGCTCTCGCGAATGCCGCGGCGACGTCACGTGCTTCATCGTCTCGCCGTCGCGCTTTCTTCGCCCTCACGCGGGAGGACGTCGGACGAATACGTGTGATCGAGCCCTCGCAGGTACGCAACCAGGGCGAGCGCCTCGTCCGTGGCGACGACGAGCGTGCCCGGCTTGCGCGCCTCGACGGGCACTACGACGTCGCCCGGCGCCGCCTTCGCCTTCTCGACGAAGAGGAATGGGTACGACGGCATGATGCTGCCCGGCACCACGGCGCGCGGCTGATAGAGGTGGGTCAGATGCCAATCGCGGTTCGATTGACGCGCGCCGATGTTGAACAGATCGGGGCCCGTGCGCATTGTCCCGAGCTGGTGGGGATAGTCGTACGCGTAGTCGCCGGGCGTCGGAGCGCGGCCCCAGCCTCTGTCCTCGTCGGGCGCAAATGCGCGGTCCCGCGGCTGCTGGCTATGGCAGTACACGCATCCGAGCGACACGTAGACTTTGCGACCCGCCGCCTGCTCCGGAGTGTAAGGAAGCAGCCGGCTCTCCGCGGGGATCACGCCGATTTGCGCGTATGGCGTGACGACCGCAACGAGCGATGTGAAGACCAGCACGCCGGCGCCGCCGAAAACGAAGACCGCGACGCGGTTCACGGCGTAGCCTCCTTCGCGATTGGCTCGGGCGCCCATGGCGCCGTCACGCGCGCCGGGCCGCGTCCCCGAATCATCACCCATACGTGGAACGCGAAGACGAAGTGCGCGAACGTCATCAGCGTGCCGCCGATGGTGCGCGCGTGGAGCCAGGGGATCGTCACGCGCACCGACTCGAGGAAGCCCTGTCCGGGATCCAGCATCGCCTGTCCCTGGAGGATCCCTCCGATCGAGAGGCCGACGACGTAGACGCCGATACCCACGACGGAGGACCAAAAGTGCAGGCGGATGAGCTCGGGATAGGGCCACTCGCGCTCGATCATCCGCGGCAAAAGAAAGTAGATCGCGCCGAACAGCTCGAACGAGACGAACCCATACAGGCCGAAATGAGCGTGCGCGACGGTGAAGTGCGTGAAGTGCGTCACCCGATTGACGGCGCGCAGCGCCTCGACCGAGCCTTGCAGCGACGTCAGCGTATACATCATTGCGCCGAGCACGACGAAGCGCAGCGTCGGTGAGTAGCGGAGCGCCCCGAAGCGCCCGATCATCGTCGAGTGATGGTTGATCGCGACGGAGATGACCGGCACGAACATCATCACGCTGTGCACGATCGACACCGTGATCAGCCACGTCGGGACCGGCCCGCCGATGAGGTGATGCATCCCCACTTGGCTATAGAAAAGGGCGAGGCTCCAAAAGCCGACCAGCGATAGCGCGTAGGAGTGGATTGGCCGGCCGATGATCTTGGGAATGAAGTAATAGGCGCACGCGAGCCCAATGGGCGTCACCCAGAGCCCCAGTACGTTGTGTGCGAACCACCAATTGATGGTCGCGTGCTCAACGCCGAAGTGCACGTGCGGCACGTTCGCGACCACGAACAGAATGGGGAACCAAAGGAACGCCGCGCCGAGGTACCAGCCGGAGACATACGGATGCTTCAGCTTCGCGGTGACCAGCGTCACGATCACCGGCAGGCCCGCCATACCTCCACCGAGGACGAAGAAGATGTCGATCGGCCAGGGGTATTCCAGCCATTCGGCGCCGTCGGTCCAACCGCTCGCGACCGCGAGCACGCCGAGCAGCATGCCGGCGTTCCACAGCCAAACACCGGCGACTGCGATTCGCGAGCCGACGAGCGGTCTACGTGCGAGGCGCGGCGTGAGCCAGAGCGCGACGCCGATCGCCGCCATCGACGCCCAGCCGTAGACGACCATGTTGAGGTGAAGCGGCCGGACGCGGCCGAAGGTGAGCGGCGCCCAGCTCGAGAGCCAGTCAGGGAATGTGAGCTTGAGAGAAGTGATCACGCCGAGGATTGAGCCGGCGATCAGCCAGACGATCGCGCCCCGAAGGAACGCGACTACCGGAGCGCGGGAGGACGTGTCGGCGATGCGCCGTGCCTCGATGTCGTCGGGCGAGCGCGGACCAGGCCGGCGTCGGACCTCTTTGCGCGCGACGGCGCGGGCGAGCGCTGCGGTCTGTGCGCCGCCATCGGCTGCCGGATCTTCGACGCGTCCTTCCTCTCCTGTGTCGAAGATGACGCGCGCGCCATCGCGGCCGAAGTCGAGTCGCCCGCGGAGGATCGAGACGATCAAGATCGCGAGCCCGACGAGGCCGCCGACGAAGGTAAACAGCACGAGGCCGAAGACAGCCCCATTCATGGGTCGTTCCTCTTGGTGCGGGAGTGTCGCGGCCGAGCAATACAGGAACCGGGCCAACCAAAAGCTGCTAAAATCAGGCACATGCGCCCTGAGCGCGTTGTCGATTTGACCTCGACCGACGTGTCACTTCGACAAGCTGTGTGCTATTGACCCGCATGGACTCGAGCTCGCTCCGCTCAATCGTTCACGCCGCGATCGAGCTGACTTCACGGCATGAGCGCGACGCGGTGCTGGACGTGATCCTCGGTCAGCTCGAACGACTCGTCCCTTTCGACGCAGCCGCCGTGCTCCTCCTCGACGACGAGCGGCTGCGGGTTGTCGCTGCCCGCGGCTTCCGCCGCGACGTCGAGGCCGCTCGCTTGTGCTTCGTGCGCGGAGAGAACCCTCGGCTCGATCGGGCGCTGGCCGCCCGCGGTACCGTGCTCTTCACCGACCCTCACGCACCCGATCCGTTCGACGGGCTCACCGTCGGCTCCCTCGAGCACCTGCACTCCTGCATGGCGGCACCGATGCGCCTCGACAGCACACTGGTCGGGCTCATCACCGCCGACGCCTATCGTCCCGAGAAGTTCGACGAGCAGCACGCCGAGCTGCTCGAGCTCTTCGCCGCGCTCGCTGGCGTCGCCATCCGAAACTCCGAGCTGGTCGACGAGCTCGTGCGAGCCCGTGGCAAGCTGCAGGGTGAGGTAGCTTCGCTGGCAGAGGAGATCCGGGATGCCTCCGGCGGCGGCCGCATCGTGGGTGTGTCGACCGCCGCGCGGACGCTCCGAGACGAGATCGCAATCGTTGGGCCGACCGACTCCAACGTGCTCGTCCTCGGGGCGACGGGCACCGGCAAGGAGCTCGTCGCGCGCGCTCTCCACGACGCCTCCGCTCGGCGTGATCGACCGCTCATTCGCTTCGACGCTTCGACGATCGCGCCGTCGCTCATCGAGTCGGAGCTCTACGGTCACGCGAAGGGCGCCTTTACCGGTGCGCACGTGGCGCGGGCGGGCAAGTTCGAGATCGCCGACGGCAGCACGCTGTTCCTCGACGAGATCGGCGAGCT
>JBGTSH010000170.1:0-21506 GCA_041940405.1 Polyangiaceae bacterium | reverse complement strand
ACGCCGAACTGACCGATGAGCTTCATCGGATCGTCCTTGTCCTTCTGCGCGTCGCGCATCTGCTTCAAAAACTCGAGGCTGCCGCTCTTGGCGATCGTGCCCAGGTTCTGGACGACCTCATCCCGGGTCATGCCGATGCCGTTGTCGGTGATGGTCAGCGTGCGCGCCGCCTCATCCGTCTTGATGTCGATGCGCGCTTCGCCCTCGGGACGGATCGCGTCCTCATGGGTCATCCCGAAGAAGCGGCCCTTGTCGAGCGCGTCGGACGCGTTCGACACCAGCTCGCGAAGGAAGACGTCCTTGTTGGTGTAAAGCGAGTCGATGACCAGCGTGAGGACCTTCTGGACCTCTGCCTGGAACGGATGCTCGCTGACGTCGGGCTTTTCGGCTTCTTGAGGCTTGTCTTCGGTCGACATGAGAGCGCCGATCCTCTTAACCAGCCCCGCCAGCGGTTCAAGAGGGCGTGCTCAGCCCTTCAGCCGATCGATGGCCTGCTCGACCTCTTTGCGGTACGCGTGGTCGGCGGGGGCGAGGCGCAAGTACTCGCTGTAGTGCGTGATCGCCTTGGCCTTGTCGCTGGTCTCGTACGCCTTGCCCAGAATGAAGTGCGCGTCGCTGCTCCAACCCGGGGCGGGGTTCTTGTCGGCCGACAGCTCGAGGGCCTTTTCGAGCTCGGGCGCCGCCGCTTTCAGATCGTTCCTACGCGACAGGAGCTTGCCGAGCGCCCAGTGCCAGTCGGCGACCTTGTCGTTGGCCTTGATCGCCGTGCGGAAGGACTCCTCGGCCAGTCTGCTGTTGTTCTGCTGCTCGTACGCGTGACCGAGGGCGGCGTGCGCCTCGATGCGCGACGGCTTCTTTTCCAGCGCGACTTGGAGCTCCTTGATGGCGTCCACGAGACGCCCTTGCTTGCGGTGGAGCTCGCCCAGCTGCCAGTAGGCGTCGCCCATCGTCGCGTCGAGCTCGATCGTTTTGGTAAGGGCTTGCTCGGCGACCGCGGGTTGGCCGGCCTCGTTCGCGGCCCAGCCGATGTAGAGGTGGTATTCGGCGCGGTTGCCGTCGAGCTCGACCGCCTTCTTCAGGTGTCGAATCGCCTCGTTCAAGTTCGAGTTCGTGAGGAGAAGCGCGCGGCCGTAGAAATGGTTCGCTTCGGCGGAGTTGTTGCGCTCTCGCACGACGTCTTTGAGCAGCGGCTCGGCTGCTTTGGCTTGGCCCGCGACGACGAGCGTCGAGCCGATGCGGAGCTTGAGATCGACGTCGTCGGGCGCCTTCTGAAGCGCCTGCTGGTACATCTGGATCGCTTCGGCCGTCTGCCCCGTCTCTTCGTAGTAGAGGCCGCGCTCGGTCGCGAGGCCCGGGTAGTTCTGATCGACGCCGTGGATGTACTCGAAGATGGCGAGCGCCTCGCTGAACTTGCGCGCCTTGCGCAAGGTGACGCCCAGCGCGAAGCGGATCGAGAGATCTTCGGGCGCGATCTTGCCCGCTGCCTCGTACTGGACCTGCGCCTCGTCGAGCTTTCCGGTCTGGAGCGCGACGTCGCCGCGCGCTTTCGCGAGGTCGGCGCTGTTCGTGTACTTCTCGCCTGCCTCGGCGAGGACCTTGGTCGCCTCGTCCGACTTGCCGACGCTCGCGAGCAGCTGAGAGAGAGCTACGTACGGCGGTACGCCGGTGTCCGGGGTCGTGGCGCGCTTGATCGCCTCGCGGTAGAGACCCTCGGCGTCCTTCTTCTTGCCGGCGGCGTCTTCGACGCGCGCGAGCCAATAGAAGACGCGCGGATCGTTGGGGTGCGTCGTCTGCAGCTTGGAGAGAAGCTCCTTCGCCTCTTTCTGGCGCTCGAGCGCTACCCAGGTCTTCGCAGTGCCGATCTTGGCGTCGATGTTGTCGGCGTCGGATCGGAGCGCCGACTCGAACCGCGCTTCGGCCTCGGAGAAGCGGCCGGCGCGATAGAAGAGCTCGCCGCTGCCGACGAGCGCGGGCACCGCTTGCGGGTTGAGCTTGAGCGCTTCGTTGTAGGCCTCTTGCGCCTGGCTCATGCGCGACGCGAGGAGCTGCACGCGGCCGAGTTGGATGTACGCCTCGACGAGCTCGCCCTGGCTCGCCGACTTCCGGATGTTTTCGTCCTTCGTGACTGCGTTGAGGAGCTCGAGCGCCTCGTTCTCGCGTGAGGGCGTGCTCGCGGCGATGCTCGCGAGCAGCGTGCGCGCGGCGACGTGCTCCTTCGAAACCTCGAGCACGCTCTTCGCCGTCGCTTCCGCCTCGGCCGTCTTCCCGGCTGCCATTTGCGCGCGCGCGAGCCCGAAGAGGGTGCGTGCCGACTTGTGGGTCGTGACGGCCTTCGTGAAGGCCGCGATCGCGTTGTTGGGCTCCTTGGCGACGAGCTCGATCTCGCCGGCGAGGACGGCCGCGTCGACGTCGTCGGGCGCTTGCGATGCGACCTGCTGGACCGTCTGTCGCGCGCGAGCCAGCTGACCGGCGAGGACGTCCTCGGCCGCGCTCGCGAGAAGGAGAGGAGGCGTCGCCGCGCTGCGGTCGACCTTCTCGAGCATCGTCTTCGCTGCGCTCTCGGCCCCGCCGTCGCGACCGAAGCGGATCGACCGCATGTAGAGGACGAACGCGGAGTACCCGACCGTGTCGGCGTGGCGCTCGTTCTTGGACGCGGCCTCGCGGGCGCGATCCGCGGCAGCGTTCGCACCGCCGAGGGTGTCGGCGTCGAAGCCGTCTTGGGCCGACTTGCGCAGCTGGCCCATCGCTTCGCTGCGATCGCCTGCGAGCATGTCGTCGATCAGGTTCAGACCGAAGAAGCCGACGCTCGGGACCAGGCCGAGCGCAAAGCCGCCGATGACGACCCCGACCATGCCGATCGCGACGAACTTGATGATGCGGCCGCTCGACGAGGGCTTGTCGTCGGTCTCGCCGATGAAGCGATCCTTCTTGCGAGCGGGTACGGCGCCGCCGGGACGCGCCCCGTCGAGCTCGACCTCACCGCCGATGCCGCCAGCGAGATCGAGGCCGCCGCCGCCGCCGTCGCCGCCGCCCGATGGGAGATCGAAACCGAGCGACGCTTCGGAGCCGACGCTCGCGGGCAAACCGGCTCCGGGCAGCGCCGGAAGACCGGGACCTGCGACGGCGGGGAATGAGTCGAGCGATCCGGGAAGACCAACACCGCCGGCCATCGGCAAGCCGGGGCCGGCTGCAGCGGGGAACCCGGGGCCGCCGGGCGACGGAAGACCAGCGCCCGCGGAGCTCGGAAGGCCTGCCGCGCCGACAACCGGTAGGCCTGCGTGAGACGCCGCGGTCGGCAGACTTCCAAACGCCGGGCTCGGCAATTGACCGAACGCAGGGCTGGGGAGACCACCACTTGCCACCGAGGGGAGGCCGCCTCCGGAGGTTGCGGGCAGACCCGCGCTGCCGACCACGGGAAGATCGCCGGCGGGCGTCGGAAGACCCGCGCCACCATGCAGCGAAGGGAGACCCGCCGAGCCCATGCCTGCCGGGCTTGGCAAGCCGGCGTTGGACGTCGCGGGAAGGGCTGCACCCGTGTGTCCGGCATACGCAGGGAGACCTGCGCCGGTCCCTGCTACGGTGGGCAGACCGGCGTGATCGCGATGCGCCGAGCCGCTTCCGAAACCACCGGGCGGCGGAGCCGGAAAGCCACCGAAACCGCCGGGCGCCTCGGGGCGCGCAGCAGGCAAATCGATCTCGCCGAAGCCGCCCGGCGCAGGCGCGGGCGGCGGCCCTCCGGGTGCGCGCGCGGCGGGCAGATCGACGCCGCCGATATCGGCTTCGCCACCGAAGTCGAGCACGCCGAATCCGCCGCCGCCGCCGCCACCACCACCGAAGCCCCCGGCAGGAGGACCGCTGCGCGCTGCAGGAAGATCGACGCCCCCGGGATCGAACGCCGGTGCGGGTGCAGCACGCGCCGGAACGATGGGTAGGCCAACCTCTCCCCCCGCGTCGGGAGTCGGCAGATCGACCATGAGATCGATTTCGCCGAAGCCGCCGCCACCGCCGGGTGCAGCGGGACGACCGGGACGAGGCGGAGGTCCACCGGGCGGGCGCGGTGCTGCGGGACGCGCCGCTGCCGGCGACGGGAGATCGATGCCGCCGAAGTCACCACCCGCAGGCGGTGCCGGCGGCGAGAACGCCGGAGCCTGCGGCGGTGCCGGAGGGGGAGGTGCTCCGCCCGCAGAGGAGGCATCGTGCCCCGGCTTCTGCACGAGAAGGCTCGCGCCGCACTTCGGGCAGCGCATCTTGAGACCCGCGGGCGGGATGCGACGCTCGTCGACCTGATAGGGCGCGGAGCAGCCGTGGCACTCGACCTTGACCATCTTGGATTGGAGGACAGAAGGTAACACGCTTCGCCGCGGTCGACCGCGAAAGTGTGGTACCGCAAAGGCCCGGTGACTCGCTCGCTTGCCCTGCTCTTTGCGGCTCTCGTCGTCCTCGCGGCGGGCTACGTCGTGGTGTCAGGCAAGCCTCGGGGAGCGCCTGTCCCCATGCCTGCGAGCGCCGCGAGCACGCCCGCCGTGCCGGCGCCCGAACCGAACGCTGCGCCGGCTCTTCCGGCAACCGCGCTCGAAGAGCCGGCAGGGTTGGGCGGTGCACCTGCGGCCGCAGCGACCGACGACGTCGCTCCGCTCGCTTCCGGCGCGCCACGCCAGGTCGTCTTCGGCGTCGCCCTCATTTGGTACCGCGGAGCGCAGAGTGCGCCTCCCGGCGCGCGTTCGCGCGAAGAGGCGAGCGCGCTCGCCGCCTCGATCGCCGAAGAGGCGAAGAAGGACTTCGCGGCAGCGCTCAAGCGCGCCGACTCGGGCTTCGAGAACGCCGGAGCGATCCAGCGCACCGTCCTCGAAGGCCCGGCCGAGTCGCTCCTGTTCTCGCTGGGCGTGGGCGAGGTCGGAGGGCCGGTGGACTCACCGCGAGGGTTTTACGTCTTCCGCCGCATCGAGTAAGCGAAAGCTCCGATGGCAACGATCGACATCTCGCGCAGCCACAACCTCGGTCTCGACGCTGGCAAGGAGCGCGCAGCGACGCTCGCCGATTCGATGAAAGAGAAGCTCGGGATCGTGTGGCGTTGGGACGGGGACCGGATCAAGTTCGATGCCCCGAGCGGGATGGCGAAAGGTACGACCGGCACCATCACCGTCGGCGCTTCGTCGGTTCGCGTCGAGATCGATCTGCCCTTCTTGCTCCGTGCGATGAAGGGCACGATCGAGCAGAAGGTGAACGAGAAGCTCGACAAGTCGCTCGCTTGATCGTCACGCCTGCTGCGCGCTGATGTCTGTGGCGGGGCTCCTCAGATGTTGCGTCCGTGTCAGGGCCTGAACCGCTAACCGGCTGACGTCGCTGGCCGCGTGCGAGGCTCGGGGCTTGCACGGTGCGGCGGAGCGCCATGACCGAGGATGCTCTCGCGACAGGCCCGACCACCCATGAGGGGAGGGTGGTCGCGGGCAAGTTCCGCTTGGACCACGTACTGGGCGAAGGTGGGATGGGCGTCGTCTACGCCGCGACCAACCTCGATCTCTTCAAGCGCGTCGCGATCAAGATCATCCGCGACGAGCTCGGCACGAGCGAAGGCCTCGTCGCTCGCATGCTCCACGAGGCGCGCTCCGCAGCCCGCCTCGAGTCCGAGCACGTCGCTCGCGTCCTCGACGTCGGACGGATGGAGAGCGGCGCGCCGTACATCGTCATGGAGTGTCTCGACGGCTGCGACCTGGCCACCCACCTCCATGCCGGCGGTGCGCTCCCCGTCGAGACGGCGGTGCTCTATGTCCTGCAAGCATGCGAAGCCGTCGCCGAAGCGCACGCGGCCGGCATCCTCCATTGCGACATAAAGCCCGAAAACCTGTTTCTCTCGTGTCGAGCCGACGGTGAATCGATCCTGAAGGTGCTCGACTTCGGGATCGCGCGAAACCTCACCGCACATTCGAAGACTGCACCCAACCTTCCCGAGGACGTCGTCGGATCGCCCAGCTACATGGCGCCCGAGGCGATGCGCCCGGATGTGTGCGTCGGCCCCGCGGCCGACATCTGGTCGCTCGGCGCGGTCCTCTACGAGCTCTTGACGGCGCAAAAACCGTTCGACGCCGATCGCGTCACCGACATCTTCGATCGCGTCATGAACGCGCAGCCCGCACGGCCGCGCGTCCTCGTGCCTTCGATCCCCGAAGGCCTCGAGGCGGTCATCCTTCGATGCCTGACGAAGAAAGAGGAAGGGCGCTTCGCATCGGTCAGCGATCTCGCGGCCGCGCTCGCGCCGTTCGGCCCCGCCGGGTCGGCTGCGGTCGCAGCGCGCGTCGCCCGCATCGGGACGAGCACGGTGCCCCGATCGCTCGGGCTGCGCAGCGTGCGCGGCGAGACCAAGCGGCAGGCGCCGCGATCGCTCGGGACCGTCTCGAGCGTTCGACGACGCAGCAAGCTGCGGCTCTTCGCCAGCGTCCTTGCAGGTGCCGCCCTCATGTCTTGGGCTCTGTGGTGGGGAACCGCGCGGTGGGTCTTCGCCGATCGAGCTCCGGGCCCGACGGCCGTCTCGGGAGCGACCGGCCACACGTTCGCCGTCGCCGAAGCGCCGCGGGCCGATCGGACGAGCAACGACGCGCCTGCGGAGAAGTCGGTGGCGCTCTCCAGAGATCGCATGCTCGACGCCTTCGACGCTCAGGCGTCGCGCGCCGAAGCGAACTCCGACGGAAGAGCAGTGGGGGGCGAGTCGCTCGTGCGTGCGGCGGACCTCGGCGAGCCCGAGGTGACGCCGGTCGAGTCGGCCTCGGCTCGTGCGCAGGGAGCGCGCCGCGCGGCGCCGCGTCCGGTGCGCGCCGCTCCGCGCCGCTCGAGCGCTGCCGGCGACGAGTCGACGCGGCCGGCCGCGCCCAATCCCTGGGATCCGACGGCGTTCGGAGGACGACGATGACGGAGCGATGCTTACGCGTCTTGGTGATTGTGGGGGTGCTCTCGGCTACGCCTGCGGTGACCGGCATCGCGCAGGCGCAAGACTCCGAGAAGGCGGCGGCCGAAGCGCTCTTCGCTCGCGGGCGCGAGCTCGTCGATCGAGGCGACCTGGAGGCCGCGTGTCCAAAGCTCGAGGCGAGCCTCAAGCTCGACCCCGCGATCGGAACGAGGCTCCACCTCGCCGATTGCTACGACCGGCTCGGCAAGACGGCGAGCGCGTGGGCCACCTTCCTCGAGGTCGCGTCGCTCGCCCGCATCGAAGGGCAGGCGGCCCGAGAGGAGATCGCCGTCGCGCGCGCCAAGGCGCTCGAGCCGCGCCTCAGTCGTTTCGAGGTCCGGGTCCCGGAGGAAAATCGACTTCCGGAGCTCATCGTTCAGATCGGCGCCGTCCTCGTTCCACAGCCCTCGTGGGGCCTCGCGCTTCCATTCGACCCCGGCCAGCACACGCTCCGGGTCGCTGCGCCCGGCTACAACACTTACGAAACTGTCATTGATACTCCGGCCGAAGGACAGTCCGCCGTGGTCGAGGTGCCCGCGCTTTGGCCTGCCCCGCCCGAAGCACCGGCACCGTCCGCCGCGATCGACTCTCCCAAGCGCGCCGCGCCCACCCCGGGCGAGCCGGACCCGAACGTCGGCACGACCCAGCGGATCTGGGGAATCGTGATCGGCGGGCTCGGGCTCGCGGGCGTCTCGGCTGGGGCCGTGCTCGGTGCGCAGGCGGCCCTGAAGAACGACGCTTCGATGCCGCATTGCCGGCCGGACGATCCGACGCTCTGCTCTCCGAAGGGCGTCGAGCTTCGTGACGAGGCCTTCACCTACGCGACCGGCTCGACGGTCGCGTTGGTCGTCGGCGGAGGCGTCGTCGCCGCTGGTCTCGCCGTCTTCTTCACGGCACCTTGGCCCCCCGAGCCGGAGTCGCAAAAGGTCGGCGTTCGCGGCGCCGCGCCATTCGTCGGACCGGACGCAGCTGGCTTCTCACTTGGAGGTCGATGGTGAAGCGCATCCACCTTTCGGTCGTCTTGCTGGTCGCCGGTTGCGCCAACTTGCTCGGCCTCGAAGAGGCAGGCGTCGACCCCGATACAGGAATGTCCGAGGCCCCGGCCGGCGATCCCGGTGGAGAGGGTGGCACCGGCGCCTCCGATTCGTCGGATGGCGGAGGCGGGGCCGCCCCCGAGGTATCCATTTGCGAGCGTTACTGCGCCGCCGTGATGGCCGGCTGCACGGGCGAGTTCGCCGTCTATGGCGATGAGGAGGCCTGCCTCGCGGTGTGCGCCGCGATGCCGGTCGGCAATCCCGGCGATGCCGGCGGCAACACCGTCGAATGCCGGCTGACCCATGCCAAGTCCGCCGCGGCAGAGCCGTCGTTCTATTGTCCGATGGCCGGTCCGAGCGGCAATGGCGTTTGCGGCACGAGCTGCGACGGCCTCTGCACGCTGGCCGGCAAAGCGTGCTCCGGCGATGACGCCCTATGGGCCACCGAGCACGATTGTCGTGTCGCTTGCGCTCTTCTTCCCGATCTCGGCACCTACAGCGTCGATCCCCAGTTCGACATGTACAAAGGAGGCCACGTCCAATGCCGCATATTTCACGCCAGCGCAGCAGCCGTCAGCGACGCCGACGCCCATTGCAAGCACGTCGGTGGCGCGCCGCCGTGCGTCGCCGCATCGGAGTAGCGGTCGCTCAGGGACGATCGAGCTCCGGGTAGCGGCGGAAGATCCCCATCTCGTTGAACGGGATCCGGCGCTCGCTCGCGAGGTAAGCGGCGAGCCTCGGGCGATCGGCGACGCGCGCTTCGAGATCGCGCAGCTTGCGAATGCGGCGCCCGATCTTCTTCATCCCTTTGGGGAACGCGTAGTCGAGACCACGCAGCACCTGAAAGACCGCCAGATCGGCGTAGCTCGCCGCACGCCCCAGGAGGTAATTGCCGGAGCTCTGTTCGAGCATGCGCTCGAAGTAGCCGAGAAACTTCGGGATGCGATCGGCGACGAACGACTTCGCGCGCAGCTTCGCTTCTCGCTTTTGATCTTCGTAGTAGAGCCCCGTCGCGATCGGGTGATGCGTGTCGTGGGCCTCGTTGACCAGATCGAGGGCCGTAAGGGTGAGCTGTCGAGCGTGAAGCTGCGCGGCCTCACCCTTCGGTGCCAGGCCGATCCTCGGCCCGAGGTAGAAAAGGACGTTCGGCGTCTGGGCGATCACCAGCTTGCCGGAGCGAAGAAACGGCGGCGCGAAGGGCACGATTCCCTTCTTCGCCTGCATGAGCTTCTGCATCGCTGCGATCCCGCCGCCTTTCGACTCGGGCAGGCGTGCAACGTCGACGTAGGAGGCGCCCGCGTCTTCCAGCGCCAGGCGCACGAACTCGCCGCGTCCCTGGATCATCGGCCAATAGAAGAGCTCGTAGGTCATGGCGAGCTCACTGGCCGACGGTGACGGAGATGCTCTCGCCCGGCTTGGCGTCCGGCGCTGGAGCGATCTTGTAGACGAGCTGACCGTTGTCGCGGGTCTTCTTGTCCATGTAGACGACCGTTACCTCGATCGGCTCATCGGCGCCCTCGACCGTCGTCTCGCCCATCTTCGGTTTGCTGCGCTCGAAGCGAAGCACGAGCGGCGCGTCGCCGTCGCGCGAGATCATCTTTGCGTTCTTCACCTCGACCTCGCTCACCTTCCAGTCTCCTTGCGGAGGCATGAGCTTCGCGGAGATCACGCCTTCGTCTTCCGCTGTGGCGGTCGACGGCTCGGACGAGGGGGTGAGCGGCGGCGCGGCCGAGCCGCAGGCGACGGCGAAGAGGACGGTGATCGCGAGCACGACGAGGCGTCGGACGAGGAGCATGTGCTGGTTCTACCATTCGATCGAGAACGTGTGCTTGGTGTTGGCGCTGAAGATCGCGTTCTGGAGCTTCTCGTACGCCATTTCGGCACGCATTCGATCGATCGCTGGAAGATGCGCGACCGTCCGGATGTCACGGTCGATGACGAGCGTGCCCAGCTCGCTGCGATCGAAGTAGCTGCCGTGCTCGCAGACGTCGATCGTGAGCGGCGGCTCCTCGATCTGGTGGAGTCGGAGCGGCTTCTTGCATAGGGGACAGGTGCGGTCTCCGTGGGCCGCGGGCTTTCGGTAGGCGCCCCCTGCGGGAGACTTTCCCGCAGCTTCGGTGATCGCCACGATGAACTTCCGCGCCGGGCTCGTGAGCGTGGCGGCGAGGACGCGGACGCACGCCAAGCCGTCGAGCCACAGCCCGCCGCACGATTGGCAACCGGCAACGATGCCGTCGACGTCGGTCACCAGCTTCTCGAGCCGCTCCCCACACCCCGGACACCGCGCCTCGACCGCGATCGTCTCCATCCGCGAAAAGGTATCGGCGATCCGGCGCCGCCGGCTGGTCTGCATCGCGCTGCTCGTGCGAGATCGAGCCTGCGAAGAGGATGAGCGGGACGGCGATCCCCAGACGCAGCACCAGCCCCCCGAGCTCGTGACCCAGGCCGCGCGTCGGGCCACGCCCGAAGCCGAGGATGCGCAAGAGCGCCGGGATCTGGAGGAGGATGACGATCGCGAGCGAGATGCGCACGATCCAATCACGCCGCTCGTCCGAGGGATGAAAGCCACCGAGCAGCCCGATGAAGACGAGCGGGCCGATCACGAGCGCGAGCCACGGGAGGATGAGCGAGAGCGCGCCGGGCTCCTCGTTGCTTGGCATCGCGCCCGAATCTTCGCACGCCACGACGCCGTTGTGAGGCCACTACCTCCCGGACGCGGGCGCGAGCCCCTTCACCCAAGCCGAGATGTCTCCGATCACCTTCTCGTCGACATGGCCCTCCTTGGCGTATTCGGCCGGTGACGGCGTGCCGGCCCCCGCGATGAAGAGGTGGTTCAGCCCGGGATACGTCTTGAGCGTGACGCTCTTCTTCGAAGCGAGCGCCGACTTCCAACCCTGGAAGTCGCGCGTCGTCACTTGGTAGTCGCGCTCGCCTTGAAGCACGAGGAGCGGGAAGGTGAGCTTCTTGGCAACGGCCGGCGGCTCGTAGCCTCGAACGTCGAGGAAGTACGCACCCGTCACCGCGCCCCCTGTCGGCAGCTCGACTCTCTCGCTCGCCGTCAGCGCGCTCGACGTCACCTTCTTCTTGAATTCGCGCGCAGCCTCGAGCCCGCTCTTCAGGCCTTCGTTCTTCGGATCCAGCGAGCTCAGGTACTCGAGCTGCTCGATGATCGAGTCCTCGAGCGGACGGGTCGAGCCGGCGAGGATGACGATGCCCGCGAGCTCCGGGTGCGCGAGGCCGACGCGTGGCGCGAGGTAGCCGCCCTGGCTGTGGCCCAGCACCACCACGCGACGCTTGTCGATCCGGGGCGTCTCGCGGAGCCGCGCGATCGCGTCGGTCACGGCGTCGAGCACCTCTTCCTTCTGCGTGACGATGCCGTCTGGAGAATGACGGGACCGTTTGACGTAGCGCAGGACGGCGATCCCCTGGGAGGCGAGCCCCCAAGCGAGATCTTTGAACGGCTTCGCGCCACCGACCGTTTCGTCTCGATCGTTGGGGCCCGAGCCATGGACCAGGACGACCGCGGGGAAGGGACCTTCGCCTCGAGGCATCGTGAGCGTGCCCGGCAACGCGGGGGTCGAGCCCACTTCGAGCTCGCGCTCTTCGAAGCGCGAAGCGTCGGCGTACGCGGGCGGGCTCCAAGGGACGTCAGCGGCCGGCGGCTGAAAGAAGAGGCCCGCGACCTTGCCTTCGCCGTCGAACACCACGCGGACGACGAGCGTGGCCCGCTCGAACTTCGTCTTCGCCAGCGCGATCTTGTGTGCGTCCTTTTCGGCGACATCGATCGACTCGATGCGTTCGAAGCTCCCCGCCGACTTTTCGACCGACTGCCAGACGACCTGGAGCTTTTCCGGAGGCAGAGCGGCGCGCATCGTCTCGTCGAAGGTCTGATCTACGACGTCGAACCTCTTTTTCGAGAGCGCTTCGACGAGCCGCGTCGTCTTGGATTCGATGGTTTCTGCGGCGGGCGGCGTCGGCTCGGACGGCCGAGACGTGGGCGTGGTCATGGACGAGCTCCGCGGAGGTGAAGACGTGACGTTCGGAGTGCAAGACGTGAGGACGAGCGCGAGCACGGCATGGACATGCCGGCCTCGCAGCCTGCTGGGTTGCAAGCGCATGGCGAGCTCCTTCTTGGAGGTGCTGGAGAGACGAGCGATCAGAGAGCGAGCAGGGCGAGCTTCGATGCGACCTCGGCCAAAAGACACATGCCGATGAACCCGGCGATGAGACGGGCGCCGGTGAAGCCGGAAGCGTTCTTGAAGCCCGTATAGAGGAGCGTGATGTGGAGCCCGAGGAACACGAGGCCGAATGCCATCACGAGCAAGAGGCCGGGCGTCATTCGGAACGGATCGCTCGCCGCGCCACGGAGAACAACGCCGATCACCAGCGACCCGAGGAGCACCGGCAGCCGTGCGAGCCCCACCATTCCGAGAAAATCGAGGAGACGCACGTGGCGTGAGAACGCCCGCGCGTAGAAGAAGAACAGCGCAGCCGGGAGCGGCCACGACACGAGCTGATCGAGCAGCGCGACGCCGACCGACGGCACCGTCTGAACCACGTGCATGTCGAAGAACCCATCGAACCGCACGCCGAACCGCGACACGCCGATGCACGCAGCAGCGATCAACAGCCCGGCGAGCGCAGCCGTGCCCCCGCCGAAGCGCTCGAACGGATTGAGCATCGTCGAAGCGAGCGAGCGCGATTGCCCTCGACCCATCGCGACCAAGAGGCGCGCGCCCTCTTCGGGCGCGACGCTCCCCGCGTCGACCAGCCTCCTTACACGTTCATCGGGAGTCATAGGCCCACCTTGCGTAGCTGCGCTTCCGCCTGCTTCGACGTCAGCTCTCCGCGCTCGAGCGCATCCAGGATGCGATGCCGCTCTTTCTCGACGCCACGATCCAGCGCCTCGAGCCGCTCGATGATCTGATCGAGACGATTTCGCACGGTCGGATAGCTGGTGCCGTCGCGCTGAGCCATCGCCTTCAAGCTGCCCGACGCGCGAACGAACGCCCCGACGAACGCGAGGTCTTCTGCCGGAAGCTTGAGAAGCGTGGGGATCTCGAACTGGCCGTCGAGGTTCGTCCCGCACGCGTCGCAGCCGAGCCGGGTCGCGCGCAGCTCTCCTGAACAGCTCGGGCAGGTCACCACCAGCTTCGCCATGCGCCACGAAAGGTAGGCGCGGGCGCAACAAAGTCAACCCGATGATGAATAAAATTGATCGAATATCGAATTTTGTTCACGCCGCCGTTAGCGACAGCCGATCGAGTTTCCCTTCACCTCACAGTTGCACGCACGCTGCACGACGAGCTTCTTGCCTCTGCAGGTCAGGAGCTTCTTGCCGTCGACGCTGCAGGCGCCAGAGCCCTCTTGCTCGCAGGGATCACCCACATCGGCGAGCGACGCGTCGCACGCGACGCGGTTGCTCTCGACCGCGCAATGGTCGGCCCCTTTGCACTTCATCGTCTCGACGAACTTGCCGCCCTTGCATTCGAGGAACGATGCCTTGTCGACGGAGCAGGCAGCTGCGCCCTCTTCGGTGCAGGTGTCACCGGCCTCGACCTGGGTGCGGTCGCATTCGATCTTGTCGCCGGTGACGAGGCAGCCCTTGGGCCCGCGACACGAGGCGTCGGCGACCATCTTGCCGTCCTTGCAGGTGAGCCGCTCCTTCTTGCTCTCACCGCAGGAGTAGCCGTCGCTGCTGCACGGGTCGCCCGGCTTGGCGACCGACGTGTCGCACATGATCTTCATCCCGGCGACGTAGCAGCCCTTGGGTCCGCGACATGGATCCGCCTGGAGCGAGCCGTCACGGCAGACGAGCATGACGCCCTTGCCACAATCCGCTTCGCCCTCTTCGTTCTTGCCGCACTTCTCGCCCGTTTGCTCTTCGCCCCAGCTGCAGTGCACGTCCACCTTGTTGGTGTCGGTGTTGTTGTGCGTCGTGCAGCCGGTCGGGCCCTTGCAATCGCGGAGCGCGTACTTGCCGTCGACGCAGACGAAGGCCTGTTTGTCGCCCTTGCACTCGCCCGCGTTGGGCTCGCACGCGGTGCCCTCTTTGCTGGACGCTCGTTCCAGCTTCTCGAGGACCTCTTTCACCTTCTCGCAGCCGAGAAAGAACAGCGGGAGAGACGCCGCGAGAACGAGCGTGGACAGCGCCGGTCGAACCATCGCTCGCTGATACACCTTTTCGGCCGCGCCGTCCTCGCCGGCGCGGCCGAGCTACGATCAAGGGCCGCAGTTGGTGGCGGCGTCGCAGTTGTTCGTGCACTCGGCGCACACCGAGCAGTTGATTGCAACGAGGTAGGCGTCGGTAGCGTCCGGGTACGTGGCGAAGCACTGGTCGTAGCAGGCCTGCGTCACGCACAGGTTGATGCAGTCGATCCAATCCTGCGCGTCGGGCTCCGCGAAGAAGTCATCCCATTCGGTCGAGCAGGCGCCGGTCGCGGTGCAGTCGATGCAGTCGGTGCAGAGCTGCGAGTCGATCGTGTCGGGCGTGCCGTCGTCGCACTGCGTCGGCAGCGCCCCGCAGTTGGTCGCGCTGTCACAGTTGTTCGTGCATTCGTTGCAAACCACGCAGTCATAGAACGCGTAGTAGGCTGCCGCCGTCGTCGGGTAGGCGTTGTTGCAGCTCACGATGCAAGCGTCGCCCGTGCAGAGGTCCACACAGTCGAACCAGTCCTGCTGGAAGGGATCGTTGGCGTAGGCGGTCGCCTCGGTCAGGCAGGCGCCCTGCAACGTGCAGTCGACGCAATCGGTGCAGGTCTGCGAGTCGATCGTGTCGGGAACGCCGGTGTCGCAGAGCTGCATGCCGGTGCTCGAGCTGGCCGTGGCGCTCGAGACCGTCACGCTGATCGTAGAGGTGCTCGACGAGCTGGAGCTGGACGCGCTGCTGCTCGAGGCGCTCGAGCTGCTGCTGGAGGAGCTGGAGCTGGAAGCGCTGCTGGAGGAGCTCGAGCTGCTCGACGAGCTGGAGCTGGAAGAGCTGCTGCTCGAGGCGTCGCTGCTCGTGGAGCCATTGCTCGAAACGCTCGAGCCGGTGCTGCTTTCCGAAGAGGTCTTCGAAGGATCCCCGGCTCCCTCACCCCCGACGCCGCCTTGTCCGCCCTCTCCACCGCTGTCGCCGCATGCTGCCGCAAGGAACGCCGACAACCCCACCACCGCGATTGCGTGCCGCTTCATAGGTCCGCTCCGATGCCCCGAACCTACGTTTGGTTCAACGGTGAAATTCCTGGCTCTATTGCGAATAGACGGCAAACCCGAGCAGCGCGAAGGGACGCGCGAGAACCTCGGTGCGATTTTCGACAGTCCCGAAGATCGCGCCCCCCGAGAGCGACGGCTCGAGGAACGCCGAGCCCGCTTTGAAGCGAAGCGCGACCGGGGTGGCCGTCGCGAGCCCTCCCGAGATCACGCCCTCGAGCCAGCCGTCGTCGTAGTAACCGACGCACGGACCGATCCCGATGCCGAAGCCGTACGGCCCCGCGACGAAGAGGAGGATCTCGGGGCGAACGGTCGCGATGCCCATCGAACCGTTGGGGAACGCCGCACCGAAGCCGCCAAAGCCCACGCGCAGATCGAAGATGCCTCTGCGCCAGCCGAAGAAGCCGGTGCCACCTCCGACGCCTGCGACGCCGGGGAAGGCGGGCGCGACCGCGCCGCCTGCGAGAGCGCCGCCGTAAAAGCCATCGATGTCGTCTCGCGCCGGGCGGTCCGGAACGTCTTCGTCGTCGATGTCGTCGGAACGAAAGGAAGCAGCAGCGCTCTCGGTCGCCCTCTCGGCAGTCGTGCAGACGTTCCGAAAGCAACCGAGCCGCTCTCCGCAGTCACGACGCGATCCGCACGCGGCACCCTCGAACGCATCACGGCAGACGTTGTCGACGCACTTGAGCCCTCCGGCGCAATCGCTTCGCGCGCGGCAGCTCTCGCCGGCCTCACCGAGCTGGGCCGCTTGCGGCTCGGGCGCCGGCGGGCCCGTGGTCGCCGCGGCAGGATCGGCGGGCTTGTCCGACGGCGTTGCCGTCGTGGGTCGCGCGATCGATGCGACGTCGGATCCCGCGACCTCGCGCGTGCGCCCGTCGAGGAGGATGAGCTTCACGCCGCCGCCCGGGAGCTCTTCGAGGAGGGTGCCCTCGAGCTTCTCCCCGGACTTGAGCTCCACCTTCGTCAGGCTCGATTGGGCCGTCGCGCTCCTGCTCGAGACGATGAGCACAGCCAGAAGACCCAACGCCGCGAGGCGCAGAGCGAGAGGTCGCGCGGCGCTCACTTGCCGTCCTGCGGGCCGAGGGTGTGCGCGGTCAGATCTTCGGCGTCGTAGTTCGCGAGGTGCTCGCGGGCGCGCCTGATCCGTTCGTCGACGTCCTCCTTGCGGCCGGCGAGGTACGCCTGGCCCCCGGAGGCGTCGGGGTCGAACGCGTCGGTGTCGGCGAGCCAGCCCTCGAGCTTTCCCCACGCGTCGCTGCCCGGCTTGACCGGGACCAAGTCGGCGCGCGCCGAGAGAGCGCCCATGCTGAGCGAGACCTCGACGAAGTAGATCTTGCCCGCCGCGAGGTTCGCCTTCACGGCGCTCGTGTTCTCGGCCCAGACGATGAACGTGTGCTCGCCCGGCGGCAGGGTGACGCTGAAGCGCGACGAAGGCAGCGCCTCTCCGAGGAAGCGCCCCTTGCCGTCCAAGATGGTCTGCTTCAACCCGCCACCGAAGCTCGACGGCCGAACGAACACCACCGTCGCCTGATCGGCAGCGGGCTTCATTGGCTGCGGGGCGGCCACGGGCCGCATGTACTCGGAGCTCGCCGAGCAGCCGGCAGTCGCCATCGCCAAGAGCCCCACGCCTACCATCCACGATCGACGAAGCATCATGTCTCCCTCCGCTGCGCTGTCGCAGCGCGAGGGCGCATTCCAAGATGCGTGCCGCGACAAAACGCGGGTTTTGCCTCCTCCCGGCGGCGGATCGGTGCCGCTTTGGCGAGGCATGCCTCGCGTCCGCGGCAGCGTGAACGAAGACGTGGTAGCCAACCGGCCATGACGACGGCCGTTACCCAGAGCGCGCCCATCTCGACCTCGCCGATCGATCGCGCCGTTGCGACGCTCGCGCGCCTTCAGCTGGATGACGGCCACTGGGCCGGCGACTACGGCGGGCCGCTGTTCCTCTTGCCCGGGCTCGTGCTCGCGCACGAGATCGTGGGCGCCCCGCTCACCGATCACCAGCGCGCGCGAATGATCACGTACCTCGGGAACGTCCAGAACGAGGACGGCGGCTGGGGCCTCCACATCGAGGATCGCTCGACGATGTTCGGCACCACGATGAACTACGTGGCGCTACGCGTCCTCGGCGTGCCGGCGGACGACGACCGCGCGCGGCGCGCGCGCGCGTGGATCCGCGATCAAGGCGGCGCAGCAAGCGTTCCGACCTGGGGCAAGGCGTGGCTCTCGGTGTACGGCCTCTACAAGTGGGAAGGGGTCAATCCGCTCTTGCCGGAGCTCTGGCTCCTGCCGAAGAAGCTCCCGATCCATCCTTCGAACTTCTGGTGCCACACCCGCGCCGTGTTCTTGCCGATGTCGTACCTCTATGGCCGGCGCGCCGTCGGGCCCGAGACCGACCTGGTTCGCGCGCTGCGGACCGAGATCTACCCCGAGCCGTTCGACACGATCGACTTCGCGCGGCACCGAAACGCGGTCCACGAGCGCGACATTTACACGCCGCACACCAAGATCCTCGACCGGCTCAACGACGCGATGCGGGTCTACGACGCGTCTCACAACAAGGCGCTCCGCAACCGCGCGCTCGCCTTCGTCATGGATCACATCCACCACGAGGACGAGTCCACCGGCTATCTCGACATCGGGCCGGTCAGCAAGGCGCTCCACATCGTGGCGGTGTGGTTCGAGGATCCGAATCAGCCTGCGGTGCGCCGCCACCTCGATCGCGTCGCCGACTATCTCTGGGACGGACGCGACGGCATGAAGATGCAGGGCTACAACGGCTCGCAGCTCTGGGACCTCGCGTTCGCGATGCAAGCCCTTCTCGAGAACCCGGCGCTCTCGACCGAGCCGCGCGCCAAGGCGGTCCTCGACAAGGCCTATCGCTGGCTCGATGACAACCAGGTCATCCATGACGTACCCGATCGCGAGCGCTACTACCGCAACCCCACGCGCGGCTGCTTCCCATTCTCGACGCGCGAGCAGGCGTGGCCGGTGACCGACTGCACGGCAGAGGGGATGAAGGTAGCGCTCAAGATGGAGTCGCGTGTCGAGCGGCCTCTCTCGAGGGAGCGGCTCGAGCACGCCACCGACGCGCTCCTCTTCGAGCAAAACGACGACGGCGGCTGGTCGGAGTACGAGCGCGCCCGTGGGCCGCGATGGCTCGAGCACATCAACGCCGCCGAGGTCTTCGGGGACATCATGCTCGGCTACTCGCACGTCGAGTGCACCAGCGCCTGCATGCAGGGGCTCCTCGCGTTCAGCGCGCGGTACCCGGACTATCGCGCCTCCGATGTCGCCAAGGCGATCGAGCGCGGGGTTCGTTACTTGCGCACCGAGCAGCGAGGCGACGGCAGCTGGTACGGGGCGTGGGGCATCTGCTTCACCTACGCCACGTGGTTCGGCATCGAAGGGCTCGCCAAAGCCGATCGCAAGGGCGATCTGCAGCGCATCCAGCACGGGATGGAGTTCCTCGTTTCGAAGCAGCGGAGCGACGGCGGCTGGGGCGAGAGCTATCTCTCCTGCGTCGAGAAGCGCTGGGTCGATCACGAGCGCGCGCAGCCCGTGCAGACTGCTTGGGCCCTCCTCGGCCTCATGGCCGGCATCGAGCACATCGGCGACCGAATCTCGCCGGCGAAGCGCAGCGCGTTCGAAAAAGCGACCGAGGCAGGCGTTACGTACCTGGAGGCGACGCAGACCGACGACGGCTGGCCGTTCGACATGGTCTACGGCGTCTTCAATCGCAACTGCATGATCAACTACGACAACTACCGCTACTACTTTCCCCTGTGGGCGCTCGCCCGACGCGCGCGGATCGTGCGGCGCTGAGCGCACCCACGGTCCGGCGAATCGCCCTATGATGCGCGGTCGATGGTGGACACGGGGGCTCGTTATGGAGTCTCGGCAGGCGTAATCGCGATCGTCGGCAAGACGCTCGAAGAGCTCGGCGCTCCGCCACGCGGCTTGGAGCGGCGAGGCGCCGGCTACGTCGAGGGGCGTGCGGCGGACGCGATGCTCGACGATGCGGCGGCGGCGCTGGGCGATCCTGCGGTGGGGATCGCCATCGCGCGCCGCATCTCTCCTGGGGCGCTGGGCCTCCTCGACTACGCGCTCTTCACCGGCGAGACCTGGGGCGTCGCGATCCGCAGGGTGGCTCAGTTCTACGGCATCGTCACCGAGCGCGTCACCATGAGCATCGAGGACGACGGCACGACTGCTTCGGTCACGCTGACGCGGCATCCGCTCCACGTGCAGAATCGTCACTGGGTCGAGCTGTCGTTCGCGGTCATCACCGAGCGGGCACGCCTCGCGCTCGGCAGCGACTTTCAGCTTCGCGCCGTAGAGCTTCACCACCCCGCGCCCGCGCGGGACGCCGGCCACGAACGCTACTTCGGCGCACCCGTGCGCTTCGGCTGTCCGAAAGACAGGCTCTTGTTCCCCAGCGCTCTTCTCGCGGCGCCGCTTCGTACAGGGGCTGCCGTTCTCGCCGATGCGCTCGAGCAACGGCTCGCCGAGCTCGTACCGCCCGTGTTGGACCCGACGATGGTGAGCGTTCGCCAAGCCATCGGGCGCGGCATCGACGAGCGTGACGTGGCGCTCGAAACCGTAGCCGGACGTCTCGGGATGTCGGCCCGCTCGCTCCAGCGAACGCTGCGCGACCGCGACACCACGTTCAAGGATCTGGTGGACGAGATCCGGCGCGACCGCGCGCTCGCGCTCTTGCAGACCAACACGATCACCGTCGTCGAGATCGGGCGCCGTCTCGGCTTCGTCGATCCGACGGCGTTCTTCCGAGCCTTCCGGCGCTGGACCGGCACGACGCCCGGCAGTCGGCGCGAAGCTGGCACCCCAGACCGGTCGGGTCGTCGCGAACGGCGAGTTACGAAGAAGCGCGGCGCTGCTGGCTGAGCTGGGGTTGATGGGAGAGCTCTCCACCATCGGACGTTGAACGAACCAAGACGTTGCACCAGCCCGGCTTCCCCCATCCAAGCGGGTTCACTGAAACACTTGGTCTCGTTGAAGCGGGCAGGGTCTCCCGATCCGCGACCAGGCTGGACGTTCGCTGCCGATGGCGGTGCCAACGCCGCTCAACGAGACCCAGGGGGACATTCGCTGCCGATGGCGGTGCCATCGCGACTCAACGAGACCCACGGGGACGTTCGCTGCCGATGGCGGTGCCAACGCTGCTCAAGGAGACCCACAGGGACGTTCGCTGCCGATGGCGGTGATCGCGACTCAACGAGACCCACGGGGCGATGGCGGTCTTCTACTCGAAAGCGCTCTCACAGCATCCGTAGTCGCGGCCCGGGGTGACCCCACATGAGATGCTGCCCGCTTCGAGATCGCAGACGTCGACCCGCTCGTCGTCGCTCGAGCAATTGCAGATCGCGTGGGTGTCGCCGTCGCGGAGCGTGCAGCGGATGTCCCGCTTCGGCGACCCGGGCCAGATGCATTCGCAGATCGTTTGCTGGCCCTGGACCACGCTCGAGCAGTCCCCGACTTCTTCCGAGCCGCCACCGCCCTCGTTCGCCGGCGACCGTTGGTCGACGTCGCTCGAGCAAGCGGCAGCCACGACCACGAGGCCGAGCAAACGCCGGTGCGCCCGACTGTGGTTGGTCGCCATTTCGTAAGCGAGAACGAGCCACCGGTCGCGAACTTTGTCGCTTGCGCTACGTCGACTCTTCGGGCGGAACCGACCACGCCTGATCGAGCGCGCGATGGTCGCGCAGGCCGAGCGCCTCGCGGTGGACACGAAGCTCCCAGAGCGCGGTCCGTGCTCTTTCTCGCTGCTCGTTGAACGCGATCGCGAGCGCAGCGCGCTCTTCGGTGCGGGCTCGAGCGAGCGCACGGCCACGGAGCTCGAGCTCTTCCATCGCACGCTCGACCTTCTCGTTCGCGCGGGCGAAGGCGTTCGCCATCTCGACGGCGAGCTCGCGCTTCACCTCGCCGTGCGCGGCGTCGCGCGTCAGCGGTCGCGGCGTGCCGATGAGCTCATCCTTGGCGGGCGTGACCTTCTTCACGTTCGCCGTTCATGTATGACGCTCGCGCCGCGCGGCGTCGAGGCGAGCTGTGCTTGTTGCTCCTGGCGCAACAGTCAGTTTCGCTGGGCGGGGCGCCGCTCTGGGCGTAGAACTCGTGCCGATGGCCGATTCGTCCTACACGCCGCCCAAGGTCTGGACCTGGAACAAGGAGAACGGCGGGCAGTTCGCCAGCATCAACCGGCCCACAGCCGGCGCCACGCACGAGGCGGCGCTCCCCGTCGGGAAGCACCCGCTGCAGCTCTATTCGCTCGCGACGCCCAACGGTGTGAAGGTGACGATCATGCTCGAGGAGCTGCTCGC
>JBGTSH010000169.1:0-21619 GCA_041940405.1 Polyangiaceae bacterium | reverse complement strand
TCCGGCGCGACCACCTCGATCTCGACTTCGCCTTGCGGGTTCCTCGCCCAATCGACCTCGAGCTCTGCCCGCACGAAGAACGTCACGTTGACGATCTCTCCGCGAAACGTGATGGCGCCGTCGGGGACCACCAGATCGAAAGGGATCTGGTGCTCTTGGTCTGCCTCGACCACGAAGCCGGGCGCGGCGTGGATGTCGGGAGGGCCGGGCTCGGTTTCGCCCATGCCCCAGGCCTCCCAGCCGAGCCGGACGAACGCGCGCTCGACGACGGTGGTCGAGCTCGCCGCGACTCGGACCGTTCCGCGGACGTGATCGCCCGCGCGGTAGGGACCCTCGGTCTCTATGTCGACGACGACGTCACAACCCACGGCGTGAGCCTAGAACCTGATCCTGATCCCGTCCGCAGCCGGCTCTACGACGAACGCGGCTGCCGGCTTGGCCTCCGGCTCGTCGGGGCCGCCGAGGATCATCATCAGGGTGCCCGCGACGACACCGGCGATCCCGACGCCGAGACCGACGTACGCGATCGTCTCGTTGGTCTTCCCGCTGCTGATGACCTCATCGTACTTCGGGTCGGTGCAAGGTCCTGCCCCGCAGCCCTCTTCGAGCGCGGCGAAGTCCTCATCCGCTTTGATGGTGCCGATCGCAAAGGCGACGAAGCCTCCGACGCCGAGGGCGGCGACGCCGATGCCGACGCCGCGCACGACGCCGAAGCCGCCGCCCTCGTCGGGCTCTTGTGGTTGGGGGGTGGCGACGGGCTCTTCCTTGACCGGTTGGATCGAGCCGCCGGAGCGCGCGAGGGTGACCGACTGCGTGGCGCCCGCGCCGACCGCGGCCGACTGCTCGGTCGTGGTGCCATCGGGGCTCTTGGCGACGATCGTGAGCGTTCGCGGCACGACCGTCATGGGCTTGCCGAGGAGCCCGGGGTCGACCGGTGCGCCGTCGATCGTGAGCGTCGCGCCGGCGAGCGTCGAGTCGAGGTTGATGATGATCTTTCCGACCTTGGGCTCCAGCAGAGCGAGCTCTGCCGCGGCCGTGTCGCGCGTCTGCGCGTAGCGTGGATCGGTCTCGGCCATCTTGGTCGCGTCGCGCATCGTGCGCGCCATCTCGTCATAGGCCTCGGCGAGCTTTCCGGTATCGCGGAGGCAGCGCGCGACGTAGAGGCGCGCGTTGGGGCTACCGGTTTGGGCGACGGCCTTCTGGAAGAGCGGAAGCGCCTTGGCCGGTTCCTTCGCGTCCCAGAGCTTGCGACCATCTTCGAACGCCTTGGCGGCATCGGAGGCGGCGTTCTGTGCGTGTGCTTCGGTCGCCACAATGACGGCCGGCGACGCGACGGCGAGCGCGCAAGCGAGCATGAGGGACCAGCGAGGGAGCGTCTTCATAGGCGATCGGGGTCGTACGCCGTCGCCGGCACCTTGGGTGTCGAGGTCCCGGCCGGGCGCCGCCCGCCGGGCGAGCCGCCGCCGGGAACGCGGGCCGGGGTCCCGGCTGCTTTCACCGCCGCGCTCGCGCTCGCTTCAGCGCTCGCGCTCGCATCGACGCTCGTTGCGCTGGCGGGCGCGGCGCTCTCTGCGGTGGCCGAAGGCGCGGCAGCTGTCGGCTCCGCGGGTTTGGAGGTCGAAGACGGAGCCGCACCCTCGGATGCGGTTGCGACTTGCGCCGACGGGGTGCCGCCCAGGTTGCGCCACAAGAAGATGCCGCCTGCCACCCCGAGCGCGACGGCGATGACGACGCCGAAGCCGTACCGTCGCGATCGCTCGGGGACGCTGGGCGTGCTGATGGCGGAGCCTGCAGACGTGACCTGCGAGGGCGCCGTGGGCGCCGACTTCGGCTGCTCGGCCGCAGGACCGGAGCGTGCACCCGACGCCGAGCCGGGGCCCGAAGGCGTCGCCGGCGCCGGCTCGACGATCCCTTTCTTGAGGGCCGCGAGCTCCTTCGGGTGCATCTTGCGGAACGCGCCCGACGACTCGACGAACGCGGCGACGACCCGTGCCGAGGCGATCGTGACCCCTGACGCGTGCGCTGCCTGCTCGAGCGCCTCGGAGAAGTCGGCCGCGCTCGCGTATCGACCCTCTCGACGTTTGTCGAGCGCGCGCATGCACGCCTGGTCAATGGCCTCTGGGATCGTCGGATCGATCTGGCGCGGCGTAGCTGACGGTCCTGCCATGATCAGGTTGAGCGTCGCCCCGTCGCTGTCGGCCTGGAACAGGCGGCGACCGATGAGCACCTCCCACATGAGCGCGCCAGCGGCGTAGACGTCCGCCCGCCGATCGATAGCGTCGTTCATCAGCTGCTCGGGCGGCATGTACGGGAGCTTGCCTTTGAGCTGACCGCCGCGGGTCGACGAGAGCCTGGCCTCTGCCCGGGCGACGCCGAAGTCGGTGATGCGCGCGACGCCGTCGGTGCCGAGGAGGACGTTCGCGGGCGAGACGTCGCGATGCACGAGCGATAGCGGCACCCCCTCGTCGTCGAGCAGCTCGTGCGCGCAATGGAGGCCCGCGAGCATGTCCAGCATCACGCGGAGGACGACGCCGAGCGGCACCGCGCCCGGCCTCTGTCCGAGGGTCCGCAGGATCTGATGAAGCGACGCTCCCTCGATGTACTCCATGATGAGGAAGAGCCCGTCGGGCGACTCCTGAACGTCGAGCGTGGGAACGACATTCGGGTGACGGATGCGGGCTGCGAGCCGCGCTTCGTCGAGGAACATCGTGACGAACTCGGGCTCCGCCGCGATGTGATGGTGCATCAGCTTGATCGCGACGAGCCGCTCGAAGCCGCCGACGCCCAGCGCCCGCCCGAGATGAACCATCGCCATCCCGCCCGCGGCGAGCGGCTTCAGGATCTCGTAGCGGCCTGCCAGGACCTTGCCCATCGTCAGGGTCCGAGGTTCAGGTTGTCGAACGCGAAGGTCACGTCGGTCGGGGGGCCGTTCGCGCCGCCGCCGAGGAAGACCTTCACCTCTTCGATATCGAACGGAGGCTGGCGCTGGAAGACGATGCCGTAGTTTTGGTTGTCCGGCGACTGCTCGAAGTAGACGTTCCCGCTGTCTTCGCGGATCCGCAGAAAGCGGCCGGCGTCCGGGTTGTACGGGACGGAGCCTACGGTGATGTAGTCGCCATCGAGCCCTTCGTAGAGCGCGAGCTCGCCGTTATCGACCTCGAACGACCACAAGGACTCGATCTCGGGACGGACGACGGCCAGCCCCATCCACCCGTTGGACCCGGTGTCGGGGTAGTCGACGATCTCGACGCTCACCGAGGAGCCTTGAAGATCATAGGCGGAGGTCGAGCCGAACGCCGAATCCGCGTAGACGCCGGCCGTGCAGCTGATGCGAACCACGCCTCCGGCCTCTTCGACGGGGCACTCGCTCGTCCACCATCCGTGCTCCCAAGCGCCGCCGGGGTCCTGGTCTTCGAAATCGTCGGTGAACACCGTGGGACCGCAGAGGCCGCCGGTGCTCGGCGTGTCGCTGTACAGATCGGCGACCCGACCGAACTCCGCGCTCCCGGTGCCGTAGGTGTACCCGCCGATGAACACCGAGCTGAAGCGTGGATCGAGGATCGGTGCGGCCGGACGCTGGGTCTTCTCCGTCCAATTGGACCCGTCCGGCGAGACCTCGTAGTGGACATTCCCGTCGGCTTCGCGGAGCCGCCAGAAGCGATGAGCGATCGGATCGAACGGCTCTTCGCTGATCGTGACGTAGTCGCCATCGTCCTCGTAGGTGAGCCGGAGGTTGTTGTTCCCGTCGACGAGGATCTCGAAGTAGTTGTCGGAGTTCCTGCCGACGTTGAACCAGAGGTCGACGCCCGCGGCAGCCTCGGACACCTCGAAGATCATCCCGCGCCCGGTGAAATCGAACCCGGCGGTGGTCTCGATCTGAAAGCCGGCCTCTCCGGCTGGATAGAGGAGTACCAGCTCGCCGTTCTGGAGCGAGAAGTACTCGGTGTCGTTCCCCCACTTCCAATCGAGATCGCCGCCGTCGAAGGCGTCCGAGAGGATATCGATCGTCCCGCAGTCGGTGTTGCTCCCGCCGCCACCACCTCCGGGCCCCGTCGTGCTCATGGTGCTCGTGGTGGTCATGCCGGTCGCGGTGCCGGTGCCCGTTGTCGAGGGCATCGACGTGCCGCTCCCCCCGCCGGCGTTGCCTGCACCCGCTCCGCCCGCGCCGGTCTCGACCGACTCGAAGCGACCCCAGTCCCGGCAACCGGCCGCGGCACTCGCGGCGATCACACCGAGGGCCACGCTTTTGGCGAGGCTGTGCATTTCCGATCAGGGTATCAATCGGCCGGACCAACTGTCCATCGGGACGGCCAGCACCGAAACGGGCGCCACCGGAACGTCACGCAGCGCCGAAGCTGCGTGAAAGCACCAGGATCTGTGCATTCTCTGGGACTCGCTCGAAGAAGCTGCGGCGGTGATCCTGGCTCATCAGGCGCTGCCCCAGGGCGAGGACGCGGTCGTGCGCGGTGAGCGCGCTGCGCGCGGCACCCTCGGTGTCGCCGGCATCTCGGAGCGCGAGCGCATGCGTCAACCGCACCAGGCTCTCCCCGGAGCCCGCGCCTCCGTTCTGGGACATGAGGTCGACGGCGCGTGAAGCATCCTCGAGCGCGTCGACGGTACGGTTCTCTGCGAGCTGGAGGGCGGCGCGGGTGGCGAGCGCGTGTGCGTGCAGATCCGGAAAGCGCTCCGCTGCAGCGACCGCATGATCGGCGGCCTCGAACGCCGACTCCCGCTCGCCACGCTTCGCCTGGATCTGCGACATGACGATGTGACCGAAGGCGTCGGCGCGCCGATCGGCGGTCCCGGCGAGGCCGTCGAGCGCGGCCGACCCGATGATGAGCGCCCGGTCGGCGTCGCCCCGCCGCAGCGCCGCGAGCGCCAGGTGCGTCTCGATGACGTGCGCCAGGTGGAGCTTCATCGGCAGCGCAACCCGAAGTGACTCGCCGAGCACGCGCTCGGCCTCTTCGATCTCGCCCAGCGAGAGAAAGACGGCGCCGAGCGACGCTCGCTCCTGGCAGGCGTTGCGCACGTCGCCAGCTGCGGTGAAACGCTCGAGCGCCGAGATGCGGCGTGACAGCTCGCGTGACGGATCGCCGACGAAGGCGGCGCGCTCCGCGAATGCGCAGTCGAGCCACGCGTAGACGACCGGCTCGCCTTGCGCGCCGGCATCCATTCGATCGCGCATGCTGCGGACGAGCTGACGTGCCTCGTGCAGCATGCCGCCGCGGATCATGGCGATCGAGAGCCGGGCGACCGCGATGACGTGTCCCGAGGCGAAGCGGCCGCCGGGCGAGACGGACAGCGCGCCGATCATTTCGGGCAGGGCGTCGAGCTCGCCGAGTCTCGAGCGCGCGAGCGCCACATGACCGAAGGCCGCGTACCAGCCCGTCGAGCCGGGCGGCATGAGGCGCAGCGCCGCGTAGGCGCTCGCTTCGGCGCGCGCGTGCGAGCCCAGCCAGAGGCGCGCGATCGCCTGCACCTGATGGAGCTGCGCCGCGTCGGCGGGCTCGGGCTGGAGCGCGAGCGCAGTCTCGGCGTGCGACACCGCGTCCTCGAGCGCGTTGAGGCTGAGGGCGCGCAGCGCCGCGTCGGTGAAGCGGCGCAGCAGATCGTTCGTCGTCGCACCGGGGCGCGCGAAGTCGCTCGAGACCTGCGAGGTCCCGCGGATCCAGTCGCCGCTCGGCGTGCGCGACGGCGACCGGTTTTCGATCAGGTAAGCGTCGTCGGTGTCGAGCGACATGAGATCTTCGATCTCTTCGTAGTCGCCTTCCCCGAGCTCTTCGGCGTCGTCGTCCGACGGGCCGTCGGGATCGCCGAGCTCGAGCGCGAGACGCCGGCCCGGCGGCGGCAGATCGATGATCTCAGCCTTAGGCTCCGGGATCCGGCGACGCTCGACCGGGGAGGGGCCGGGAGCGGTCTCCGCTCCGCGAAGAGCCGACAAGCGCGTGAACTCCTCATGGATGGCGCGCATCTCGGGGCGTCGATCGGCGTCTCGCTCGAGCGCGCGATGAACGAGGGCGGCGAGGGCGGGGCGGATCCCGGGCGCACGCTCCTCGATGCGCGGGACCGGTGCGTCGACCACCTTGGCGAGGATCGCGTGCTCGTTGCTCCCGTCGAACGGATAGGTGCCGGTCAAGAGCTCGTAGAGGACGACGCCGACGGCCCACACGTCCGTGCGCCCGTCGACCCACGACTCACCGAGCGCTTGCTCGGGGGACATGTAGTGCGCCGTCCCGAGGAGCGTGCGGACAGCCGTCTTCGTTTTGTCGCGCGGCGACTGGATGCGCGCGACGCCGAAGTCGATGAGCTTCGGCACCAGATCCGTGAACGCCGTCTTGGCGAGCACGACGTTGCCCGACTTCACGTCGCGGTGGACGACGCCGTGCGCGTGCGCCGTCGCGAGCGCGCCGGTGATCGGCGTCATGATCCGGAGCGCTTCTTCTTCGGTGAGGCGGCCCCACGTCTGCCTGTAAGCGTGGAGCGTCGGTCCCTGGAGCAGCTCCTGCACGATGTAGAGCGAGCCGTCGCTGCGGCGGCCGACCTCGTAGATCGTGACGACGTTCGGGTGATCGACGAGCGCCGTGGCGTGCGCCTCGCGGCGGAAGCGCCGAACGGTGTCGGCATCCCGCGCGTGCTCCGGCAAGAGAACCTTGATCGCGACGCGCCTTCCGACGAGCGTGTCTTCTGCCTCGAACACCTGCGCGAGCCCGCCCTCGGCGACGAGCTTCACGAGCGCGAACTTGCCGGCGACGATCATGCCGGGCGACAGATCGCTCGTCGGTGCGGGCGGCTCTTGCGCCGGCGCTGGTGCAAGAGGCGCGGGCTCGGCAGGCATGGGCGGCAACGGCCGCGGGAGGTTCGGCGGCGGCCGCAGCCCCAATGCGTCGAGCTCGTTGCCGACGCCCTTCAGCGTTCCAGTGCGCGCGTGGGGCTTTCCGCCGGAGCCTTCTTCTTTGCTCACGGCGGCGGCTCCCCGTCGGGAGCGATCGCGTCCCATCCGGTGACCCGAGCGAGCTTGGCCATCGCGAGGTCGAGCTCCATCGTGGCGCTCAGCACGTTGAAGCGCCCGAGCGCGTAGGCCTTGGCGGGCTCGAGCAGCTCTTTGTCCTCGATGGTGCCGACGTCGATGCCTTGCTGCACGCGGATGATCCACTTCTTCGCGTAGCTCGTGGACTTCGCGTACGCGTCGCGCCGGCGCTTCCAGTCCGCGACCTCGGCGTACGTAGCCTCGACCTCTGCGCTGACGCCGCCGGTGGCGAGCTTCTTCATCGCGCTGACCTCGGCGAGCTCACTCTTGGCCTGCTTGAGCTTGGCGACCTTGGGGGCAAAATCCAGGTTCCATTGGAAGACCAAGCCGGCGCCGTAGCGGAAGTAGTTCGCCGGATCGTACGCGAAAGGATTGAGCTGGTCGTCGATGTCGGGCGCGACGCCCACGCCTACCGCGAGGCCGAGACCGATGTCGGGGTAGAAGCTCGATTCGGCGAGCCGCACCTGCGCTTCGCGCGCGGCGAGGCCGTGCCGCGCCTGCGCGACCTCGGGCCTGTACTTCTGCGCCGCCTCGACGTAGCGCTCGACCGGCAAGAGCGTGTGATCCGGTGGCACCAGCGGCGTGTCGGGGATGTCGAGACGTGGCTCGCCCGAATAGAACCTCAGACCCGCGAGCGCCGAGTCGACGAAGCGATCGGCCTCGGACTCGCGAACCTCGACCTCTGCCGCGAAGGTCTGGAGCTTGAGCAGATCGATCGGATCGGCCTCGTCCTTTTCGACCTTGGCCTCGAGCGCCTTCTCGGCATCCGCGAGCTGCTTCTTCACGTCGGTGAGGAGCACCTTCGCGTCGCGCGCGAGCTGGAGGCCGTAGTACGCGCGGCGCACCTCGAGGCGAACGAGGTCGCGCTCCTTCTCTACGCCGGCCTCTTGCACCTTCACGTTCGACTCGGCCGCGTCCCACAAATGGCCGATCTTGCCGAACGTCCACAGCGGCAAGACACCCTCCAGGCCGACGCGCCACCCGAGCGCGACGCCCGCCGAGGTGGCGATCTGCACCTCGTTGTCGGGGCTGTACGAGGACGTCCCGCGCAGCTCCGGCAAGACGGTCACGCCGCCGCTCAGCTTGAACTGGCTGAACGGCGCGCTCCTCGCCTCGTCGAGCTGCCCGCGTGCGAGGAGGAGGCGCGCGCGCGCCGCCATGATGTTCGGGTGGTTCTTGTCGGTCAGCTCGAGGATCTTCGAGAGCGAGTAGATCCGCTTCCCGGTCTTGGCGGGCGCCGGAGCCGGCTCGGCCAGGGCGATCGGGGCAGCGACGCCGTGCTCGAGCTCGGGCGTATCGGCCGCTGCCGCTTGCGGCAGCGCGATGACGACGAGCAGGGCGAGGGCCGACCGCACGCCCGCGAAGCTATCAAAACGCGACCAGGTACGCGAAGCCGACGAGCAGCACCGCGACGGTCGCGGTCACCACGACGACGATCACGATCTGCTGCTCTTGCGAGGCCGACCGGAAACGCGCCAAAGTCTTGATACCGAGCTCGTTGCCGCGCTTTCCGAGGCCGGAGAGCGCCTTGTCGAGCTTCGTCTGCCACGACGGGGCCGCCCAGTTCGGCGAGCTCGACCCGAGGTCCGGCATGCTGCCCGCGCGGCCCGGGAAGGAAGCGCGCGACTCCGGAGCCATATTGCCGGCACCCATCCCTCCAACGCCGGACGCATTAGCGGCCGGGCCGTGGATGGCGCCGACAGGATAGTGCGGGGCCACCGGGATTCCGTTCGGTGGCGAGCTCGTGCTCATGCCCGGCTGCCGTCCGAAGGAGGGCGGCGGTGCGCCGAACGAGGGCGCGGGAGGATGCACTGCCGCGGCGCCCCTGGCTTGGGCGGCTTGCGAATGGACGGCGTCGAGATCGAGGACCGCCGTCTTGTCGGCGGAGTCGATCGATGCGGGATCGACGACCGAGAACCCGCTGCCGAACTGCCCGGGCGGGCTCGTCGTCGCTGGCATGGCCATCGTGGGGTTTCCGCCTTCGGGCAGCGCGTCGCCGTGCACCTCGCGGACGAACATCTCGGTCGGCGTCTCGCGATCGCGCGGGCGGCCAACCTCATCATCGACCGGCGTCGAGACGTCGAGCGACGACGTGACCGACTGGGTCATCGGATCCGCGAGCGAGGGAATCCCCGCAGCATTCAGAGGAAGCGGCCCGCCCCCGGCCGGCTGTGCGACCGCCGGACTCGGCGGCGACGCCAAAGGAGGACTCGCCGAAGGAGGCCCCGCCAAAGGAGGTGCTGTCTGCGGGCGCGGAGCGCCACCCGGCGTCGGCGGCGTCAACCCGATCGGACCGGTCGTGGCGCCGGGGGCTTCGGGCTTCTTGGGCGGCGGTCGCTGCAGTCGCTCGGTCGGTCGAGGCAGTCGCGGCGCAGGATTCGTGGCGGTCGAGGTCGTCGTGGTAGGCCGCACCGACGCAGGCGCAGGCGGAGCTCCGGGCTCGGGGACGGGATCCTGGGTCGGCACCGTCGAGGGCGCCGGGGCCAGCGGAGGCGGAGGCGGAACGACGGGCGCCGCAGGCTTCGGCGCAGGCGCGGCGCCTGCAGCTTGCTCCGGCATGCGAAGCCACACGGTGAAGCCCTTGTCTGCGTAGGGCTCGAGCGCGAGCGCCAGGTCGCGCATGCTCCGCGGGCGTTCGTCTTTGACGCGCGAAAGGCCGCGCATCACGACGTCGACGACGTCCTTCGGCAGATCGGGGCGCAGCGTCGAGAGGTGCGCCGGCGTCGTCGAGCAGATCGCATAGATGAGATCGCCGAGCGTCCCCGCCTCGAATGGGCGCGTCCCCGCGAAGCACTCGTAGAGCACGACGCAGAACGCGTAGACGTCCGAGATCGCGTCGACCGTGCCCGAGCCGCGGAGCTGCTCGAGGCTCATGTAATAAGGTGTGCCGACGGTCGATCCGGTCCTCGTCAGCTGGTTCGTCGGCTCGGTGGCTGCGACCTTGACCACGCCGAAGTCGAAGAGCGTCGCGTGCGCGAGCTCTTGGGGCCCCTGCGACTTGCCCGGGTCGGCGAGGTGGATGTTGTCGGGCTTGAGATCGCGGTGGACGAGGCCGGCCCGGTGCGCCTCTTCGAGCGCTTCGCACACCTGAACGGCGACGTTGGACACGAACGCGAGCGAGAGCTTCTGGCGGGATTCGAGGACGTCGCGGAGGTTTCGACCCTCGAGCAGCGTCATCACGAGGAAGGGCCCGACCTCGGCGCTGCCGCTGCCCAGATCGACGACCTTCACCACGTGCGGCGACCGGAGGCGCGCGAGCGCGCGGCCCTCTTGCTCGAGCCGCGGGGCCTGCGCCCGGTCGAGCAGCGTCTTGAGCGCGAGGCGCTGTGACGTCAGGAGGTGCTCGACCTCGTAGACGATTCCCGTACCCCCGACGCCGATGAGCCGGATGACCCGATAGCGGCCTTCGACGACCGTTCCGGGCGCGAGCTCGGGGAGCTCGGTAGGGCTTTGTGCCCCCGGGTTCGCTCGATTCACCAATGCGGCCTGCGGGAGGATACCGCGAAGGCGTTCGGCTTGAACACCCTTGGGCTTCTGACTACCGTTGGCGGCACTCCGGTTCCCTCGTGAAGACCTCGGATCGCATCTTCTACGCCCTGTCGGCGGCCTCTGCCGCGACGGTGGCGCTCGCGCTCTACTGGATCTTCATGGTCGCGCCGAACGAAGCCACGATGGGCTTCGTTTACAAGATTTTCTACTTCCACATGCCGTGCATCTACTCGATGTACGTCGGCGCCCTCGTGTGCATGGTCGGCTCGGCCGGCTACTTGTGGAAGGGCACGCAGCGGTGGGACTCGCTCGCGCGGGCCGGGGGTGAGGTCGCGGTCGTCATGGGCTTCATGATGCTGGCGACCGGGTCGCTCTGGGCGAGAAAGGCCTGGGGCGTGTGGTGGACGTGGGACCCGCGCCTGACGACGGCCCTGCTCAGCGTCCTCATCTATGTCGCCTACGTGGTGCTTCGCGCGTTCGCGGGCGGCGGCGACGGCGAGAAGAAGTTCGCCGCCGCGCTCGGCGTCCTCGGCGCCGCCAACCTGCCGATCATCCACTACGCGGTAAAGAAGTGGGGCGGGACGCATCCCAGCGTCGTCTACAACAAGCAAGGCGGCCTCAAAGACCCCCAGATGGTCAACGCCTTGCTCCTCGGCCTCCTGGCCTTCTCGTTCGTGACCGCTACGCTCGTGTGGCTACGCCTTCGTCAGGACGCGGCTCGCGCCCGTCTCGAGGAAGCGGAAGAGGAAGCGACGATCCTCGGCGTCCTCGAAGAGTGATCCATGGCGCAATCCAAAACGGAAGTTCCCGCTCCCTCGGCGAGCGCCGAGCCGCAAAAGGTCGAGACGTACCAGACGACCCCCAATCCGCCCGAGGCGTACAGCGGTGAAGCGCTCGTCGTCGCCGCCTATGCGCTCGTCTGGATCGCCGTGTTCGTCTTCGTCGCCGCCGCCTGGCGGCGTACGCGCGGGCTCGAGGGCCGGCTCGATCGGCTGGAGAGCGCGCTCGAGAAAGCTCGACCCGCGGCTCCTGTCCCGTCGACGAAGCGCAGCGCGGCCGAGGAATGACCGTGCCCGACTTCGGCATGATGACGGCGCAGCATGTGATCTACATCCCGTCGGTGCTGCTCGTCGGGATGATCGCGGGCTACGTGCTGGGCGCGCGAGGGATGCGTGCCGAGATCGAGCGGCAACGCCGCAGAATGAAGGAGTAGTGTCGTGGACTTCAACCTGACCGAAGAGCAAAAGGCCCTCATCGACACGGCGAAGCGCTTCACCAAGGAGCGGATCATCCCCGTCGCGGCGGAGTGCGATCGCGAGTCGAAGTTCCCGCACGACGTGTTCAAGGCGGCCTGGGAGATCGGCCTCGTGAACCCCGGCGTGCCCGAGGAGTACGGCGGAGCCGGCATGGGTGAGCTCGAGAACGCGCTCATCACCGAGCAGCTCGCCTACGGCTGCACCGGCATCCAGACGAGCATCACCGCGAACCAGCTCGCGCTCACGCCGATCCGCATCGGCGGCAGCGACGAGCAGAAGAAGAAGTACCTCGGCATGCTCACGGCCGAGCCCATCTATGCGAGCTACGCGACGAGCGAGCCGGACGCGGGCAGCGACGTCGCCGGCCTCAAATGCCGCGCGACCAAGAAGGGCGACGACTACGTCCTCAACGGACAGAAGTGCTGGATCACCAACGCGACGTACGCGAGCTTCTACGTCGTCTTCGCCACGGTCGACCCGGCGCTCAAGCACAAGGGCATCGGCGCTTTCATCGTCGACAAGGAGACCCCGGGCGTCCGCGTCGGCAAGAAAGAGGACAAGCTCGGCCAGCGCGCCAGCGATACGGCCGTCGTGCACCTCGACGACGTCGTCGTGAAGAAGGCGAACGTGCTCGCGCCCGAAGGTCACGGCTTCAAGCTCGCGATGGAGACGTTCAACCAGACGCGCCCCGACATCGGCGCGATGGCCTGCGGTCTCATGCGGCGCTGTCTCACCGAGTCGGTGAATTACGCCAAGGAGCGCAAGACGTTCGGCGTACCGATCGGCCAGCACCAGCTCGTGCAGGCGATGCTCGCCGAGATGGCGATCCGCTGCGAGGGTACGCGCCTCCTCTACCGCAAGGCGGCGTGGGCGCTCGACGCGCACGTGCGCGATCCGATGACCAGCGCGATCGCCAAGGCGTACGGCGCCGACAGCGCGATGCAAACCGCGGTCGACGCCGTGCAGGTCTTCGGCGGCAACGGCTTCACCAAGGAGTACCCGGTCGAGAAGCTGATGCGCGACGCCAAGGTTCTGCAGATCTACGAAGGCACGAGCCAGATCCAGCGCATCGTCATCGCGAAGCAGCTGCTCTCGGGTTGACATCGCCGGCGCGCGAAGAGCGAAGCGACGAGGCACCTCGCCCCACTGGGACCGCGGCGCCTCGTTCGTATTTGGCATGACGGTTTCCCTTCTCCCGAGCTGGGCTTTCAGAACGGAAGCGTCAGGATCGAAGGATGAAACCGCAAAAGAACCCCAACGAGGGCCAAGACAAGAAGCAGGCGCCGGGCAGTCGAGAAGGCGTCGAACGAAACGAGCCGGGCAAGCCGACGCGAGGTGCGCCGCCGCAAGGCGACGCCGACGTCGAGCGCATCGCCAAGCAGCAGGGCACGACACAGCGCGGCTTCGGTGAGGACGCCGGCGAGGAGCTTCCTCCCGACGGTCCGGTGAAGCAGCCGCCGCAGAAGCCGCTTTCCAGGTCGTAGCCCGGCTCGATCGAATCGTCAGCTGCCGTCGCGCAGCTGACCCGGCGTTCGATCGAACCACCTGACGCACGCGCGATGGAGTGACGCGCGCTCCGAGTAACCGAGGAGCGCCGCCACTTCGTCGATCGGGCGCCCCTCGCGGAGAAAGCGTGATGCGCGCTCTTTGCGAATGTGCTCGACCTCGGCCGCGTAGGTCGTTTCGAGATCGGCGAGCCGCCGTTCGAGCGTGCGCATGCTCATCCCGAGGACGGCTGCGCAGCGCTCGAGCCCGAAAGAACCGGCTGCGAGCCCGCGGCCGACGAAGTCCCGAACGCGCGCGACGAGATCGTCTTCTGCAGGGAGCGACTCGATCTCCTTCTTCGCTTGCTCCTCGAAGATCGATCGAAAGAGCGCGTGCGCAGTCGGGATGGGAGCGTCGAGCGCCTCGTCGGATACCGCGATGAACGCGCGCTCGGCGCCGAGGTTCGGCGCGACGCCGAAGAACGCGGACAGCGAGTCCGGGGAGGATGCGAGCGAAGGGAGCCCGAGAGCGCGTGGAGGCTCCTCGATGCGGCCGGTGAGCCCCCGTACGGCGAGCAGCGTCTCGGCGAGCGCGCACACCTCGAGCGGCTCGTGGGCCCGCCGCCGCGTGCCGGGCACCTGGAAGGTGATCGCGCTCGCGCCGCCGACGGTCGAGAGCGCGAAGCGATCGCCGTCGCCCCATAGGCGCTGCAGCTCGAACGCTCGCGCGAAGCCTTCACGAAGCGTCTCGCTGGCGAGCATCACCAGCGCCGGCGTGTGGTAGGCGTCGGGCTGCGCCGTCGTCGCGAACATGAGGCCGAGCGACGCTGCGTCAGTCCGCGCGAGGAGGGCGTCGATGAAGTCGAGCGTCCGCTCGAGCTCGACGCGGCCGTACGGGTCTTCGAGCGCCCTTGGATCGATCCCGGTCGCGCGACAAACCCCGACGTCATCCAGACCCAGCGCACGCGCCACCGGCAAAAGGCGCTTCGCCATTCGAGCCGCGATCTCGGCCACGAACGCACGCTAACCCGGCGTGGCGGCGTCTGTCACAACAGTTGGCGGCTCGTGTCATCGTCTTCGCGAGCGGCGCCCCCCAAGCTTCGGCTTGTATGCCCAAACGGCCGCTCCGGATCATGCTGCTCTTCACGCGGGCCTTCTGGTCCGCCGTCTTCGCGCGCCTCTTCGGTCGATCCCCTTGGCCGAAGCTCGGCTTCCAAACCGAGGTGCTCGTCCGGTTCCTGAAGCTCGACTGGCTCGGGATCAGGAAAATGCCGATCCCGGAAGCTCGCGAGGACCTCGCGAGCCGTCCTCTTCCCGACAGCGTCACCAAGCTCGTCCGCGTCACGCAGGCCGATGGTGCGCCCGTCTCGTCGGTGTGGGTCGAGCCCGAGGGCGGCGCGGACGATCGCGTCGTCCTCTACCTCCACGGCGGCTCGTATCTCTTCGGCTCGCACGAGACGCACGCCGACACGCTCGCCCGCGTCGCGCTCGCAACGCGGGCTCGTGTTCTTGCGCCGAACTATCGGCTCGCGCCCGAGCACCCGTACCCCGCACAGCTCGACGATGCGGTCGCGGTCTACACCTGGCTCATCGCGCGCGCCGATCCGAAGAAGCTCGCCGTCGCGGGCGAGAGCGCCGGGGGTAACCTCGTCGTTTCGCTCCTCATCGCGCTTCGTGAGCGAGGCATCGCTCTTCCGGCGGGCGCTGCGCCGATCTCCGCCTGGCTCGATCTCGAGTCGACGCGGCCATCGATCGAGAAGAACGAGCCGAGCGACTACGGCGATCGAGACATGCTCATCGGCCACGCTCGTCTCTTCGCCGGCAAGCTCCCGCTGTCCGATCCGCGCATCTCACCGCTCTTCGCCGACCTTCACGGTCTTCCGCCCCTGTTCGTTCAAGCCGGGGACGTCGAGTGTCTCTTCGACGAGAACGCCGAGCTCGTCGAGCGCGTCCGCGAAGCCGGTGGAAAGGCGGAGCTCGATTCGGTGCCAGGTCACCCGCACGCGCCACTCTTCTTCGCCGAATGGTCCAAGGAAGCCCAGGCGAGCATCGACCGCCTCGGCGCCTGGATCCGGCGAATGACGCCCTCGCGGTAGAGCTGCGCGCCTGCAGATCCGGCGGGTGTGATACGCGCCGGCTTCGCATTCATTCCCCCGCTCGTTTCGGCGCGTCTGCCCCGTAGCAATGCAAGAGCCGCCGGTGTATGCGCGCCTCCATGCGGCTTACGAGCAAGTGGTCGGCTCGCAGCGTCGTCTTCGCTCTGTCGTTCGCGGGCGCCGTCGCATGCAGCGACGACACCGGTGAAGGCGGCGGCGGCGCCGGGCAAGACGACGGTCAAGGCGCCGACGGGCAGGGTGCCGGCGACAGCACGACGGAGGCGAGCACCACCACCGGCGAAGGCGGCACCGGCGGGGCGACGTCGACCACGTCGACGACCTCGACCGCCGAAGGTGGGGCCGGCGGCGGAACCACGATGATCTGCACCCCGGGTGAGGTCGCTGCGTGTCCGTACACCGGGCCCGCGGGCACCGAGAACGTCGGACCCTGCGTGGCCGGCACGCACGTCTGCTTGTCCGACGGCATGGACTACGGTCCCTGCTCGGGCGAGGTGCTGCCCACGGCCGAGGCGTGCGGCACCACGATCGACGACGACTGCAACGGACAGATCAACGACGGCTGCGCGTGCACGCCGGGATCGCAGGTCGCTTGCTACAACGGCCCGGGCGGAACCCAGAACGTCGGCGTTTGCGTCGGCGGCACCGCGACCTGCAACGGCGGTGGGACCGGCTACGGGGCTTGCGTGGGTGAGGTCCTGCCGGGCACCGAGAACTGCGCGACGGCGGCCGACGAGAACTGCGACGGTCTCACGCCTGCCTGCCCGTCGAACAACCCGATCATCGATCTTCGCGCCGACAACAACCGCAACGGCACGGTCGATCTCTCTGATCCGACCGAGGACGCGAACGAGCACAACTGGTCGCAGACCAACGGCGCCATCTTCCTCGCGAACATCGACGACGATCAGCTCGCGTGCCCGACGGCAGGTCAGACCGACGCGCAGCTCGCCGCGTGCAACGACGCCTCGGACTCGGTGACCAACGGTCCGCTCGATCTCGAGGACCTCGCCCGCCTCAAGACGGTGCCGTGGCCCATGGCGCCGACCGATGCTTCGGCGACGATCTCGCTCTCGACGAACGCCGGCACGCCGACCAACTTCGTCCGGATCTTCAAGAAGTCGGGCAGCAGCTTCACCAACTTCAACCCGTCGAGCGGCATGATCACCGCTGCAGAGCTTCAGGCTGGGGTCGAGCTCGCGATCGAAGGCAAGGACTTCGTTCGAAACCCGGCGACGTGGGACGGGTTCGTCACCATCACGCTCAACGTCAACGCGGGCACGTTCAACGGGATGCCACTCCCTGACGGCGCCGACAGCGTCGAGATGCGCATCGCGCCGGTGCTCTTCCGGCATCACCTGGATGAGGCGACCCGAGCGTACGTGACGAACATCAACTCGGCCGCCTCGCTTGCCTTCCGCACCGATCTCGCCGACGCCGTCGCGCTCGCCGGGGTACCGGACCCGACGATCGAGTTTGCGGTCAACGACCAGTGGACCCAGGACTTCTTCGAGACCGCTTACATGTCGATGCCTGCACCGAGCGGCGGGCAGAAGGTCATCCACGTCAACTTCCGCTCCGCGAACTACACGAACAGCACGCTGCGCGCCGCGGGCAAGGTCGTGTTCACCGTCCTGCGCGGCGTCGACGTTGCGGGCGCGGTCTCCTACGACCCGGCGCACCCGAACGGGATGGATACGCTCAACTCGTTCGGCAACCTCGAGACGATCCCGCCTTACACCTACAGCGGCACGTCCTGGCCGAACGGGCGCGTGGTCCGCGGCTCCACGCCGTCGTTCTATCCGGACCCGGTGTTCAACGCGATGGTCAATGCCCAGGGCGAGCAGGACATGGTCCTCGTGGACACCGAGTGGCTCCTGGTCGCGCACATCGACGAGACGATCAGCTTCGTGAAGGCTCCGTCGCCGCGCGGCTGGGTCCTCTTGGTCGCCGATCCGGCGCTGGCGGTCAGCTTCTTCCAGCAGCTCGAGGCGGGCGGCTACGGGAACACCGACATGTTCGTCGGCAAGTACTGGAGCGGAGCGATCTCAGCGCAGATTTCGGTCAGCGAGACGCTCGATGACACCGACGTCATGAATACGTCGGCCTGGGCGGCCACGGAGATCGACGGCCAGATCGCGACGCTCGCCGGCGCCACCGGGCTGACCTCTGCGGAGATCGTTTCGGTCCCGTTCCTCTTCCAGACCCAGAGCGGGTACGCGGTCGCGTTCCAGCCCGGGACGGTCAACGGCGTCTACCTCAGCGACGGGGTCTTTGGTCCGCCGGATCCGCACGGTCCGGTGATCGGGGGCGTCGACGTCTTCAAGGACGACCTCGAGGACGTTCTCGCCGGGTACAGCGTGGACGTCAGCTGGATCGAGGACTGGGACCTCTACCACCGCCTCGACGGTGAGGTTCACTGCGGGACCAACGTCACCCGCGCGATCCCGACCACCCCCTGGTGGCAGTGAAAGAAGGAGTAAGGAACATGATCTCCAAGATTGAAACCTGGCTCCTCTCGATCCTCTGCGGCCTCGCGCTCTTCTTCGCTGCCGGCATCGCTCGCGCCGACGGCGTCGTCATCGCCCCGTCGGCGCTCGGGAAACACCGAGCGACAGTGGCAGCGACGGTCAAGGCGGAGCGCGCCAAGCACCCCGATGCTTTTGCCGAGGTGGCAAGGGTTCGCAGCGAGCTCAAGACGCTCGACGAGAACAAGCGCGGGCGCCTCGCGGTCATCACGCCGCGCCTCAAGGCGATCGGCGACGGCGCCGTCTGGGCCATGATCGAAGAGCTCGCCGTAGACGCCGCGCCGAGGGGAACGCTGACCGACACGGCGTGGCTCGCCTGGCGCCTCTCGCTGCTCGAGGCGGCAGGGATGCTGCGCGATGCGCGCACCGAGCCGGTCTTCGCCGCGATCCTCGACAGCAAGCAGTCCGAGGCCGAGATCGTCAAGGGGGCCGCCGAGGCGCTCGCGCGGCTGGGTACCGACGGTGCCGCCTCGAAGCTGGTGAAGATGGCGGAGACCGCCGACGCCAAGCAGAAGAGCGTCCTCGCCGGCATGGGGCACTGCCGCCGCACCAAGGTGGCCGAGGCGCTGGCGAAGGCGCTGTCCGCCCAGCCCGACGGCGCGACGACGAAGCTCATCGCGAGGTCGCTCGGCGACGTCGGCTCCGCCCTGGCGTGGAAGACCTCTTCGGTGAAGAAGACGGGCGCCGCCGAAGAGAGCGCGGTGCGCACCGCGGCTGCCAAGGCGCTCATCAACGCCTACGCCGGCGCGCCCGAAGAGGCGCGGTCGACGATGGCGCAGGCCGTCCTCGTCGTCGATCATCAGTCGACGCCTTCGTTCATCGCGGCAGCGAAGAAGAACGCGAGCGCCGACGGCAAGAAGCTGCTCGACGATCTTGCGACGAAGTTCCAGAACAGCCCGCTCGCCAAGACGCGCTGAGAGCTAGCGCTTTCGCAGGGCGCCGCGCACCGCCTCGATGAGCGCGGTCGCGGCGCTCTTCGCGCCCGACGCTGGGACCATCGCGACGAGCGAGAACGGCGTCGCGGCCGGAGACGAGAGCCGGACGAGGGCACCGGACGCAAGCTCTTGGCGTATGGCGATCTCCGGGAAGTAGCCGAGGAACGCGCCCTCTTCGACGAGGGCGACGCCCATCCTCAAGAGCTCGATGGTCGCGCCAATCTTCCGCGGCCACGTTTCGTCCGGAAACTGGTCGAGGCTCGGCAGGTGCTCGGCGCCCCAGAACCTCGGCACCACGCTCGGGAAGCGCGCGACGTCGGCCGCGCCGACCCTTCGCCGGCGCCTGAGCGGGTGGCTCTTGCCGCACACGAGCACACCAGGCGACACGCCGAGGGGAATGACCCGCACGGCAGGGCTCTTCGGATGGCCGATGGTGAACGCTACATCGGCGCGGCCAGCTCCGACGAGCTCGACCATGCGCTCCGGGATGCTCTCGTAAGTCTTCGTCACGAGATCGGGGTGCTCGCGCACGACGCGCGCGATCGCGCGCGGCAGGACGAAGGGCGAGAACGCCTCCATCGCGAGCACGCGGACCTCACCGCGCAAGCGGTCGCTCCGGCCCGCCGCGTGCTCGCGAACCAAAGCCGCTTGATCGAGGAGGGCGCGAAGCGGCGCGACGAGGCGCTCGCCGTCGGCGGTGAGCCGCGTGCCGCGCGTCGTACGAGACATCAAGCGGACGCCGAGCGACGACTCCAGCCGCTGCAGCGCCTTGGTCATCGCGGGTGCGGTCACGTGCGCGAGCTTTGCGCCGGCGAGCAGCGAGCCGCCGTCGACCGCCGCGAGGAAGTACTGGACGTCGAAGAGCTGAAGCGGTTGCACGATCTGGATATGTCCACATGGGAAATATCACGCAAAAGATCATTCACTAACGGTTTATATCGATGTCGGGCACCTTGGCGATCGACGGAGGCGAACATGAACAGTCGATGCTTTGCGGGCCGTGTCGCCATGGCGGGCTTGCTTCTGGGGTGCGAAAGCGAGGTCTCGCTCGGGACGCCGGGCGCAGCGGGGGAGGGTGGGGCCAGCCCCGCCATCGAGAACGATCTGCCGATCGAAGGTGCCGGCGGCGGAGCCACCCAGGGAGTCGGGGGAAGCGGAGGCGCCGCTCCGTTCGACGTGTTCCTTCCGGGCTCACCAGCTACCTGGGAGCCCGCGAGCGAGACGCCTATCTTCTGCGACCGTCACACGGCGACCAGGGTCGACGAAGGGTCTGTCCTGATCGTCGGGTCGTGCTGGCTCGGGCGCGAGGAGCTGCCCCGCGCCGCGCTGGTCTACGACATCGAAGCCCGAACGTTCACGCCCATCGGGATGGCCGAGCCTCGCGCTCTCCATGTCGCGGTCGTGCTGGATGACGGCCGGGTGGCGATCGCCGGCGACGCAAATCACGTCGAGTACTTCACGGCGGGCGGCGGCTTCGAGCTTGGACCCGCGCTCGCGACCGTGCGGCGCGAGCCCGGGATCGTGCGTCTGCCGTCGAATCGATTCTGGCTCATCGGCGGGCGCGACGAGGACGGTGCGGCGCTGGCGACGACCGAGATCGTCGACGGGGATTCGGCGAGCTCGAGCACGGGCCCGGAGCTGCTCACGCCACGTGTCCGGCCGGCGGTGCTGAGAAACGGGCCTTGCGCGGCGTGGGTCATGGGCGGCGAAGAAATGACGCTCGGCGCCACGGTGGCGGCGACGACCGAGGCTGCAGCGTGCCCGGCGTGTCCGTTCGCGTCGGGCCTCGACCTTCCGGAGGGGAACTGGCCGGTGCTCGCGATGGGCGACTGGCTGCTCAAGTCCGGTCACCGCTCCGAGGAGCAGATGAAAGACCTGGAACAGATGGTCTTCTCGTCGGAGTGGAACCTGCCCTACGGCAGCCACCTCGGCATGCTCGCCTACGCGATGGTCCAGGAACACGCCACGTTCATCAACTATCGCAACCTGCGCCAGCGGGCGTCCGAACTCGGCGGTGACCCGGCCCTCCAGAAGCTGCTCTCGTACGTGGGGGTCGATGAGTCGTCGCACTACGGCTTCTTCCGTGACTGCCTGGCCCAGTTCCTCAAGTACGACCGCGACACGGTCGTCGAGCAACTCCGGACGGTGCTGAACAACTTCCGCATGCCGGCCATCCACGACCTGCTCGACGCCTCCGAACGGCGGATCGCCCGCATCCGTGAGCTGGACATCTTCAGCGAGACGATCTACTACGGCGAGGTGTACCTGCCGGTGCTGAGATCGCTGGGCATCGACCGCTCGGAGATGCGCGAGGGCCGCAAGGCGCGCAAGTCGGCCCAACCGTGAGCCAAGGTCCGCGGGTGCCTCCGACGACCTCACGCCAGAATGCGGGGACGTCTTCCCAAACTTGGGCGTAAGAATCTCGAGGGGTACCGGCACGTACTCCTCGTCGCCCAAGCAAACTGGCATCTCCTCAAGTGGCTCCGCCACCGCGACCGGTTGGACGAACGCTTCGTGGGGACATCTGCCCAGTAACTCGCGAGCGTGAGCGACTTGCCCGCGGGCAACAAAAAGTCGTTCTCGAACATCTCATCCCCGATCGCGTTGTGGATCGCTCGCAGATCACGTGGCCGGGCGGGAACAAGTCGAGCGCCTACAGATGGATGCCGGCGTCGAGGAATCCTCGAGCCTCGGCCACGGACAACCAGATGCCCTGGCGATTGTTCTTGTTCCCCGGCGACATAGTCATCGATGACGGCGAGGATCAGACGATCGCTGGGGTGCCG
>JBGTSH010000168.1:0-21701 GCA_041940405.1 Polyangiaceae bacterium | reverse complement strand
GCGGTGACGATCGGAGTCTACGTGAGCGGCAGGGTGAGCGGCGGCCACCTGAACCCCGCGGTCACAGTCGGTCTCGTCGTCGGTGGACGGCACGACGCGAAGGAGGCCGTGCCGTACATCGTCGCTCAAACGGTTGGTGCGATCGCGGCTGCGGGCACGCTGTACGTCATCGCAACCGGGAAGGCAGGCGCCGACATCGGCGGGTTCGCTTCCAACGGGTTCGGCGAGCACAGCCCGGGCGGGTACAACATGGCGTCGGCGCTGCTCGCAGAGGTGGTGCTGACCGCATTCTTCTTGCTGATCATCATGGGTAGCACCGACAAGCGTGCCCCAGCGGGCTTCGCTCCGATCGCTATCGGCCTGGCACTCACCCTGATTCACCTCATCGGCATTCCGGTCACCAATCTGTCGGTGAACCCCGCCCGGAGCACGGGCCCGGCGTTGTTCGTGGGTGGATGGGCGATCTCACAGCTTTGGCTGTTCTGGGTGGCGCCACTCGTCGGCGGCGCCATCGGTGGCATCGCTTACAAGACGCTCTTCGGACGGACCGAAGAGGCGCAGTAAGCTTCGCCGAAGAGCCGCGGATGACCGAGTCTCGCTGCCTGCGAACGTAGTCACTGCTTCTCAGGCCGCGTAGATTGGCGAAGGTGAGCTACAAGGACATCGATCGGCACGGCGTCGTCGGGGATCTGGACACCGTCGCTCTCGTGGGCGTCGACGGCGCGGTCGATTTCATGTGCTTTCCGTACTTCGACTCACCGTCGATCTTCGCCGCGACGTTGGATCACGAGCGGGGCGGGGCGTGGAAGATGGCGCCGCAGCTCACCGGCGCGCGGACGAAGCAGATCTATCTGCCCGACACGAACCTGCTCTTCACCCGCTTCCTCTCGCGTCCGGGCCTGGCCGAGATCGCGGATTGGATGGATACCGAGCCCGACGCTCACCGTCTCATCCGGCGGGTGAAGACGGTGCGTGGTGAGGTCGACTACCGCATGGAGCTCTCGCCTCGATTCGACTACGGCAGGGCCGAGCACCGGGTAGAGAAGACGAGCGACGGGGCGATCTTCCACCCCGACTCGGGCGCGACGCCCGCTGTGCGCCTCCGTACCGATGTGCCGGTCGACCTTCAGGACGGCAAGGTCGTCGCGACCTTCAAGCTCCACGCCGGCGAGCGCGCACGCTTCATCCTCGAGCTCGCAGAAGCGGGGCCCTCCCCGAGCACGTCGCCGAGCTACGCCGACGGCTGCTTCGACAGGACCGTCGCCTTCTGGCGAAGTTGGATCGGCCGGAGCAACTACCAGGGCCGGTGGCGCGAGATGGTGAACAGGTCTGCGCTCACGCTCAAGCTCCTCACCTCGCGAAAGCACGGCTCGATCGTGGCCGCGCCCACCTTCGGCTTGCCGGAAGAGGTCGGCGGCGAGCGCAACTGGGATTATCGCTACTGCTGGATCCGTGACGGATCATTCACGCTCTACGGCCTCATGCGGCTCGGCTTCACCGACGAGGCGGCGGCGTTCATGCGCTGGATCGAGGCGCGCTGCGCCGAGCTCGCCCCGGACGGATCGCTGCAGATCATGTACGGCATCGATGGGCGGCACGAGCTACCCGAAGAGACGCTGACGCACCTGCGAGGATACATGGGGTCGACCCCGGTGCGGATCGGCAACGGGGCGTACGACCAGCTCCAGCTCGACATCTATGGCGAGCTGATGGATTCGGTCTACCTCTACGACAAGTACGGCCAACGCATCTCGCACGACCTCTGGATGAACCTCCGGCGGCTCTTGGATTGGGTCTGCGACAACTGGAGGCGCCCCGACGAAGGGATCTGGGAGACACGGGGCGGCCCCCGCGAGTTCTTGTTCTCGCGCGTGATGTGCTGGGCCGCGCTCGACCGGGGGATACGCCTGGCGCGAAAGCGCTCGTTCCCGGGTCCGCTGGCGAAGTGGGACGCGATCCGCGACGAGATCTACGCCGACGTGTTCGACAACTTCTGGCACGCGGAGCGCGGCGCCTTCGTGCAATCGAAGGGCAGCCGAACGATGGACGCGTCGACCCTGCTGATGCCCCTCGTGAAGTTCATCAGCCCCACCGATCCCAGGTGGATATCGACGCTGCGTGCGATCGAAGAAGATCTGGTCGACGACTCGCTCGTCTACCGCTACCGGAACGTCGACTCCTTCGACGGGCTACGAGGCGAAGAGGGCACGTTCTGCATCTGCAGCTTCTGGTACACCGAGTGCCTCGCACGCGCCGGCGACCTGGACAAGGCGCGCTACTACTTCGAGAAGATGCTCGGTTACGCCAACCACCTCGGACTCTTCCCGGAAGAGTTCGGCCCGGCGGGCGAGCACCTCGGCAACTTCCCTCAGGCGTTCACGCACCTCGGCCTCATCAGCGCCGCTCACTACTTGGATCGCGCGCTCTCGTCGCACGGGCGCGTGTAGAGAAAAGCGGCCAGGGATCGCGCGCTGGCGGTGCCCGTTCGCGACGCGTCCGCGGACGCACGCGGTCGCGTCCGGAACGCTCATCGAGGCGTCAGGTGCGCGATCTCTGGCCATTTCGCGCCGGCACCGCGCTTGCTCTGCCCCGGGTGCGTGGAGCTCGGCCGCGCAGGCGCGCCGTCTCGAGCTCTGCGAGTGCCATCGAACACCACGGGAACGATCATGAACACCGCCAAACTCTTCCATCATAAGCCTGGCTTTACCGCACTGACGCTCGCCGCGAGCCTCGTCGTGGCATCGACGGCCGTCGCCGGCGCGAGCTACAAGGGAAAGAACCTCCAAGGCGCGAACCTGTCGAACCGCGACTTGAGCGCGGCCGACTTCACCGGTGCGAACCTTCAGGGGGCGAACCTCAGCGGCTCGAAGGCCGCCAAGGCGATCTTCCACGGCTCCGATGGGCGCAAGGCGAACTTCAAGCGAATCGGCTGCGACGGGTGCAACTTCCACGGCGCCAACCTGAGCAACGCCGACGCTGAGTCCGCGTCGATGAAGTCGGGGCACTTCGTGGGCGCCGACCTGCGCTACTTCCGGGGCGTGAAGGCGGACTTTGCCGGCTCCAACTTCGAAGGCGCCACTGCAGCAGTCGGCTTCTTCGGCGAGGCGAACGTGTCGAAGGCCAACTTCAAAGGCGCCAACCTCTCGCGGATCGACCTCACCGGCGCCGACGTGCGCAAGGCCAACTTCTATGGCGCCGATCTGCGCTGGGCGAAGCTGAAGAACGCCGATCTGCGTGGCGCGAGCTTCGTCAACGCGGATCTGCGCGAGGCCGATCTCTGCGATATCAAGCGCGACGCCGACACCAACTTCAAGGGCGCCAACACCGCAGGCGCCAAGTGCCGGCCCTGAGGCTTCGACTGCGTGGGCGCGGTGGTCGCCGATCCTGCGCGCTCGTCTGGAACCTCGTCGGGTGGGCGAGCCCGGGACCGCGGTAGACTCTTGGGCGTGACGTTTGCCCCTGGTGTCGTGCTCGGCGGGATGGTGCGCCTGGAGCGGCCGCTCGCCGCGGGAGCGATGGGGCAGGTTTGGGTCGCGACGCACCTCCGGCTGCAGACGGAGGTCGCGGTCAAGGTGATGAGGGGGCACGGGACGGCCGAGGAGCGCGCCCGCTTCGAGCGTGAGGCGCGCGCGGTCGCAGGCATGGGCAGCCCCTTCACCGCCCAAGTGCTCGATTTTGGGGTCACCGACGCGGGCGCACCCTTCGCGGTGATGGAGCTGCTTCGCGGCCAAGACCTCAAGTCGCGTCTCGCCGGGGCAGGCGGGCCGCTCTCTCTGGCGGAAACCGCTCAGGTGGTGAAGCAGACGTGCCGGGCGCTCTCGCGCGCGCACGAGATGGGCATCGTGCATCGGGACGTGAAGCCCGCCAACGTGTTCATCGTCGACGCGCAGGGGACCTCGCACATCAAGCTTCTCGACTTCGGGGTCGCGAAGCTCGTCGACCCGCAGGCGATGCACATGACATCCACCGGTGCGGTCATCGGAACACCCTATTACATGAGCCCGGAGCAGCTCTTTCATTCCGGGTCTGTCGATCACCGCGCCGATCTCTGGGCCGTCGCAGTGATCGCCTACGCGTGCTTGACGGGACGTCTCCCGTTCCAAGGCGAGACGGTCGCGGCGCTCTCGGTGGCGATGCATCGAGGTGCCTTCGTGCCGCTCCGCGATCTCAGGCCCGATCTGCCCCCCGCGGTCGACGCGTGGACATCGCGGGCCCTCGCGCCGAACATCGACCAGCGGTTCGGCTCCGCGACGGAGCTCGCCGAGGCGTTTCAGCGGGCCGCTGCGTCCGGCGGCAGCGCAGAGATCTCGACCGCGAGCCCGGTCGGTCCGATCCCTCGGGACACGCTTCGTGAACCGTGGCCCTCGCCCGCGATCGCCAAGCCCGCCCGACCAAACGGCGGCGGTAGGAAGCCGGAGACGTGGATGCTCGGCGGGCTCGTTGCCCTCGCGGTCTTGGCGCTGAGCGGCTTGGGCGCTCATGCCATCCTGGGCTCGGAGGCGAACGAAGCGCGCGCGCGGGATGACACCGGCGAGGACGGGCGCGAGGACGCGCGTCCGACGAAGAGCGGTTCGGACGCTGCGCTGCCTGTCGCGACGCAAGCCGGGACGCCGACCGCGAGACCCACGGCGACCGCGTCGACGCCCGCGCCAGCAACGGCGACTGCGCAAGCAGAAGCGACGAGCGGCCCGACGTCCGGACCGCAGACGGCTCAGTCGAAGCCGCCGCCTCCGGTCTGGCGCAAGCGCGGCATGCGCTGCGTCGCCTACGCGACCTCGAAGTCTTGCCATCCCTGCTGTATGAGCGGCGATCGCCTGCAGCCCTATCCCTCGTGCGAGTGCATGTTCGATGGCGAGAAGTGGGACCGCGAGCGCGGCAAGGCAAGGTAGTCACGAGCGCCTCGCCGGGTCGAACGTGTGACCTTCGATGAGCGCGTCGATCCTGCTCGACGCCGCGCGCAGGGTTCAGCATCTTTCGCTGCGTGAGCTCACGGGATCCCCTGGACGCTTCGACGCTCGACGCGAAACGCGACGGCGGTTCGCGTCCCGTCCTCGTTCCTGCGGTCTGCGTCGTGCTCTCGGCCGGCCGCCCAGTCGAGCCGGTGATGCGCCCGGTGAAGGGAGAGCGGTTGCGAGCCGGGCGCGCTGCCGGAGCGGCCGGCATCGATCTCTCGCAGGATCCGCTGGCGTCGCGCGAGCACGGCGAGCTCGACGCGACCAGCGGCACGCTCGTCGTGCGCGATCTCACGAGCCGCAACGGGACATTCGTGCGCGGCGAGCGTGTGACGACGGCGGCGCTGGCCGACGGCGACGTCGTCAGGCTCGGGAGCACCCTCGTCGTCGTCCGATACATCGATCCGATGCAAGTCGACGTGCCCGATGAGGAGATCCTCGGCGTATCGCCGGCCATGCAGCACGTGCGCGTGGCGGCGCGTCAGATCGGCCCCGCTGACGTCACCGCCATGATCTGCGGGGAGACCGGCACCGGCAAAGAGGTCGTCGCGCGCGCGATCCATCGGCACAGCAAGCGATCCGGGCCGTTCGTTGCGGTCAATTGCAGCGCGGTCGCCGATGATCTCGCGGAGAGCACGTTCTTCGGTCACGTTGCCGGAGCGTTCACGGGCGCGACGCGCTCCGCGCCCGGACTCTTCCAAGCAGCGCAAGGTGGCACGCTGTTCCTGGATGAGGTCGGAGACATGTCCCCGACGCTCCAGCCGAAGCTGCTTCGTGCGCTCGAGACACGGACCGTGACGCCCGTCGGCACGACGCAGCCCGTCGCGTGCGACGTGCGCGTGGTCTCCGCGACGAACGTAGGTCTCGAGCGCGCGATCGAGCTGGGGAGGTTCCGCGCCGACCTCTATGCGCGCCTCGCGATGCTCCGCGTCGATCTCGAGCCGCTGCGTGCTCGCCGCGAAGACGTTCTCCTCCTCCTCTCGCGGCACCTCGGCCCAACGCCTGTACGGCTCACGGTCGAGCTGGCCGAGGCGCTGGTGCTGCACGATTGGCCGCTCAACGTTCGCGAGGTCATCTCCGTCGCGGCGCAGCTGCGCGTGTGGGGCGACGGTCGGCACGAGCTCGGGCTCGAGCTCCTCGCCGACCACTTTGCGCGCGCCGGGGCCGTGCGCCCTACGGAGCGAGGGAGCTCGCCGGCACCTCTCGCCCCTCCTGCGGCCAGCGAGCCCGTGCGTGACTCCGTGCCGATCCCGCGCAGCAGCGACGAGTGGATTGCGCTCCTCGAGCGACATGGGCACAACCTCGCCAGCGTCGCGCGCGAGGTTGGAAAGTCGCGCACGCAGCTGTACCGTTTGCTCGAGCAGCACGGCGTGCCACGGACCCGCTCGAGCACTTGACGCTCGCGAAGGCCTGTCTTCGCTCGGCACTGGCTAGTCGGCCCCGAAGACCTCCTTGCGCACCGTGGGCCTGGCCAAGTCGGACTGCCGAAATGTCATGCGCTCCGGCCGGTCCCCGAAAGGATTGACGAGCGCGGTGCCCGAGCGGCCCACGATGTCACCCCTCATTTCGAGCGTGACGCTCGTGTCGGGATGGGCGAGCGGACAAATGACGGTCACCCTCCGTTCGCCCCCTTCGGTGGCGAGCGCGGGTCCGCTGCCCGGCCGGCACGACACGACCGCGCCGTCGTATGCGACCGTCACCAGATCCGTCGCGCTTCGCATGTCGGAGACAGGCTCCGAGAGCTCGACGCTGATTCCTGTCTCTTCGTCGCCAGGGCGCATCGAGAACGTCCTCACGAGAGGGAACGAGCCGACGCGAAAGCGATGTGTGAATCGCTCACCACCTTGCCCCAGAGCTCTGGGCGCATCGTATTCGAGCGCGTACCACCGCTCGGAGAGCGGGGCCTCGGGGACGACGTCGACGAAGGCCTCGTCGCCGGAGCCGAGGGCCGGTCTGAACGTGACCGTCGGATGCGCGCGCACGACCGAGCCGGAGGGGTACTCCACGAGCCTGACGCTCCGCATCACGTTGTCGAGATCCTCGTCGGAGATCTCGTCGCCACGGACGTGCACGCGAAGGGCCTGCTCGGGGCGCGCCGAGAGCCCGGTCGTCAGGTCATGCGGCTCGAGCCAGACGGAGTAGCGCGGCTGGACGGCAATGCCGATACATTGAGCCTCGTCGCCGTCGTCGTCGTGGTGGTCGGCCTCTGCCCGGAGTCCGTCGACGGGCTCGACGGCCGAGTCCTCATTCGAGCTCACCGACTCCGGAGAACTGGCGTCACATGCGGCGAGCGCAAGGCAATGCAGCGAAGAGATAATTAGATATCGTCGATTGTGCACGGCGAACCTCGATTGGCGGTGTGATGAAAACGTCGACGCCGGTGTGCTGGGCGACGTGGCAGCACGAACGCGGCCAGGCACTCCCGCGGGCCCTCTTCAGTACAGTGTCAGTTCAGGAAGCGACCCAGGCTGCTTCGGTCGTAGAAGCCGCTGTGATCGGCGTTCGTCGCCGACCAGCCGCTCGGGAGATCCATCGGCGCGTAGTTGTTGAGCGCGCTCCAGTCGAAGCCCCAGTTCGTCCAGAGCGCGTAGCCGGAGCAATCGTAGGCAATGGGACCATCGCTGACGGGCGCCCACGTGTTGCTCGCGCTCAGGCCTCGCCAGTCCTCCATCCCGGAGCGGTGCGCCATGTCGTTGCAGAAGCTCTTGCGATTACCAACCTGATACTGCGCCATGTAGGAGTGGCTGCAGAGTGACCAGATTCGCTTGTCATCCAGGGTGTTCCACGCCGGACAGCTGGCCGACGTGTAGTGGTAGTTGTCCCGGAGATTCAAGTAGGCGTGACCGGCCTCATGGACGATCGTTCGTGACGTGTAGGGATTCGGATTTTGGCAGAGCGTCACCTTTGCGCCGTTGTAGTTGCTCGTACAGGCGGTCGCGCTCGAGACCACGCAGTAGTTGCAACCGCCCCCGGCGCAGGCATAGTCGTCGTTCGGCCAGGTGTGGCAACCCGTCGCGTTGTTGTAGAGCCTGAAGCTCCGCAGGAGCAGCGTGCCGTGGGTGGCGAACCAGAGCTGCCAGGAGGCCGTTTGGAACCGGTCGCGGATCGTGGCGAGCTCGGAGGCAGTCGCGTTCCAACCGACTCCGATCTTCAGCTCCGAGAGCTCTCTGCTGGTCGAGTGAGCGCCCCAGAGCAGGTGAAAGACCCGGTTGGCGGACGACACGTTGCTCACAGTGAGAAACCAGCCACTCGGACACGCCTCGAGGTCGAGGAACGCTCCGCTCTGGAACGTCGACGTGCCGGTGTTCGCTTTGTGGTCGAAGTTCGTCGCGTCCGGATACCCGCCGCAGCGTGCCCAGATGCTGACACCGGTGGCAGCTGTGCCCTCGAGCCACAGGGCTACCGTGGCCGGCGTCGAGGTCGCCGGCAGTCGCATGTCGACGATATCGTCATTCGCGAGGACGACGCCCAAGACGCGCTCGTGTGGCGTGAGCACCGTGGGCGAGGCGTTGCCCATGGTGCCATTGCCCCAGAAATCGACGCTGCTGGCTCGGAATCCGCTATCCTCGCTCTCGCTGTACGTGCCGGAGCCCGACCAGGAGGGGCCGGAGCTGAAGGTGAAGCGCGCGCCCGGCTGCATGAGCGAACGGGTGCCCGACGCACCCACGCCGAGCCACGAGCCCGCCGACTTCGTCCCCGTGTTGTCGGTGGCGGCCGTCCCGTCGTACCACTCGGTGCGGAGGAAATCCGCCGACCCACCGGTGCTCACCTCGTTGAGCTCGAATTGGTCCATGATGAAGAAGAAGTCCCGCACGTAGGGGTTCCCGACGACGCGCAGGCGATGGTGGAGGTTCGGCGCGTAGCGTGGAAAGAACGATCCGGGGGTGCCCGACGTGTCTCCGAACACGTCGTGGACCCAGTTGTTGTCGGTAAATCCGTTGGGTGTGATGGCGATGTTCCGGCTTCCGTTCAGGGGCGCATAGGTAAAGGATTGGGCACTCGCCTCGGTGCCGAGTCCGAGCGTGGCCAGGAATGCGGTGGCGGCGACCAAGCCTTTTCGTCGCTCGCGAAGTCCGAGTTGCAGCGTCATGGACACGGCGCTCAGGCAACGGTGGTGCCAGCAGAAAGAAACCGCAGTCTCGGCCCTGGAGCGTCCGGCGTTCGCGTCCCGGACGTCCCGGACGACGTCCCTGATGGAGCGACTTCGTGATCGCTGCTCTGCGAAACCCCCGATCGTGATTGCAGAAAGAATTCTTGCGCTGTGCGTAGGGCGCGCGCGGCCGCATCGTGATCGTCGAGCGCTTCGCATGCTCGAAAGGGGAATCTCATGAACACTCGGCAGGTCAGTGCGATCGTCGGCCTCTTGCTCGCGGCAGCCCAAGCCCCCGCCTGTCTCGCGGTCGATACTGCAGACGAGGAGATCGATGAGGAAGACGCGCTCGGCGAACACGGGGGGGCTGTAGGCGAGGCTGCCGCGGCGCTCTCGTCGAACTGCATCGGCTGCGACTTCTACGGGCAGGATTTGGCCTGGGAGAGCTTTCAGGGCCTCGACGTGAGCAAGTCGATGTTCGCCACCGCGAACCTCTACGGCGCCAGCTTCCTGGGGGCACGGACGAACTGGACCTGGTTTCGCTCCGCAGACATGCGCCACGCCGACTTCTACGGTGCCAATGCGAGCTACGCGACGTTCACCCTCGCCGACCTGCGGTACAGCGACTTCTACGGCGCGACGGCGAACTACGCGAGCTTCTCCAGCGCGCGCCTGGACGGGAGCGACTTCTACGGTGCGACGGCGAACTACGCGAGCTTTCAGACGGCGAAGCTCCAGAACGCGCGGCTCGTCGGCGCGACGATCGGCGCGGCCAACTTCAAGGGCGCGCGCATGACGGGTGTCGACGCAACCGGAGCCAACCTGCATCACGCCGATTTCCGCGTGGCTTCGGGTGTGGCGGCCGATCTCAGGAACGCCTCCTTCGCCGGCGCCGATCTGAGGTATGCGAAGTTCTGCGGCGCGCTCGTCGACGCCACGACCGACTTCACCGGCGCCGATCTCACGGGCGCGACGTTCACCTGTCCCTGAGCCTGACGGCGCCTCGGGCTTCGGCCGGTGGTTGCTCAGGTTGCCGCTGTCCCGGGGACGCGCGGCGCGCTCACGTACGCAGAGGATCCAAGGGGCACAAGCGCTTCTGACCTCGGAGGATGTGCTGGAGCAGCTGCCGGGAGATCCCGAGCAACCGGGCTGCCCGGGTCTTGGAGCCACCCGCGCGCGCCAGCGCTTCCATCACCATGATGTGGCGTGCGGCTTGCTCGATCTCGCCGAGCGGGCGTTCGCCGACCGCAGCGCGAAGTACGCTCGCGAGCACCTGCAAGTCGGGGCTCGGCCCTACCGGCCGCCTTTCGGGAGTCAGGCTCATCGGCCACGGAGATCGCAAGGCTCGGGCCGCCAACGCTCGCGGATGTCCAACTGGATCGAGCAAGCTCTCGAGCGTCCGGGACGGCGTCCGGGGCGTCCGGGGCGCTCGCACGTGCGCGCGATTCGTCGCGTTCATTCGTCCTCCTACGAACCATAGTCGTCCATCCCCTACGTGCGCGACGACAACTCCCGCATTTTCGATCCCTCGACCCGACTCGCACGATGCTTGCAGCTCGAACGTCGTGGCCGATAGTCTGCTTCGAGTGTCGAACGTCGAGGTGCGTGGCTCCGAGATGTACGTGTCGACGACGTTTCGATTCATGATCATCGCGGCGCCGTTCCTCGTGGTCCTTGGCCTGGCAATGATGGTCTTCGCGTTCCGAGGAGCGCAGGGAGAGGCGTTCTGGGTCGCCGGACTGCTCGGCCCGCTGACGCTCGGGACGGGTCTGTACTTCGCGTTTCTCCGCAAGGGTCTCGTCTTGGATGGCGAGAAAAAGCGCGTCACCGCGTGGTGGAAATGGCTCGTCTTCCGTGGCGACCGCGTCGTCGACGCTGCCGGTCGGTCGTTCGCGGTCGAGCACTACACGACCCACTCGAAGGAGTCCGGGACCACCCATTTCTATCGAATCCTCTTGGGCGAGGAGACGCTCCACGACATTTCGGAGCACCAGGGCGGGAGCGATGCGGCCAACGATCTCGCCAAACGAATGGCGAAGCACGTGGGCGCGCGCTTCGATGGCCAGCGCGATTGCCCTAAAATGTTGAAGCGCGACGCTTTCCGCGCGAAGTACGCGCTCGCCCCGCTCATCGCGGTCACCGTGGTGATGTTCGTCGTAGGGGTCGTGTTCCTGATCACCGCAAGGTGACCGCGACGCCGGCGGCTCCTTCACGTACCGTTGTTGGTGCTCCAAGGATGCGACTGGTCTGGCTCTTCTCCTTCTTGCTCCTTTCCTGCGCCGCGATCGCGTTCGGCGTGCGCGGCTACCACGCAGAGGTCTGGGCGCCCGGCTCGCGAGCCAACTTGCTGCTCGAGGACCCGAAGGCAGGCGAGGCAGCCGGCCTCATCCACGGTGAGGCGAAGGTGGCGAAGCTCGAAGGCGGCCGCGTGCCATGCACGGCCAGCTATCGAAAAGCCAAGAAGAGCAGCTTTGTGACCCTCCAAGAGGGCGCGCGAATCTTCATGGAGGATGGCCGCGTCCTCGTGGTGGCGAAGGACACGGGTGTCGAGTTCTTCGACGAGGAAGCGCCGCGCGGCCTGCCGTCGGAGGACGAGAAGCTGAAGATTCGTACGGAGCTCGGCCTCAACGATTCGCACCGTCCCGAGATCCATTGCGTGGCTCCCGCCGAGCCGATGTACGTCGTTGGCTGCGCGCACCCCGCGGATGCGGCCGAGCTCGTCGCGTGCCCGGGTGACGACCACGTGCTGATCGCGCCCGGCAGGCTGCCGGTCCCGTACGTCGCGAGCTACGCCGCGAATGGCGCCGCATGGCTCGCCCTCGCGATGCTGGGCGCCGTGGTGGGCAGCTTCGCAATCTGGCGGCACCTCGCCTTCCTGCGGCCGGTCGTCCGCGACCTCTGGTCCCATGCGCGAGCGACTTCACGCTCCGGAGAACCGCGCGATCTCTTTTGGCTCATCTTCGCAGGGACCATCGTACTGGCGGCGGTCGCGACGCTCGCCATTCGGGGGCGCTCGTTTCTCTACGTCCTGACGATGGTCGCGGTCGGCTTGGGCCTCGCCTTCGTCTACGTCCTCATCGGGATCCGGTTTCGAATGCTGCACGCCGCGCTGAAGATCGTGCGCGGGACGGCAACCGGGAAGCTCGGCGATTCGGGGGACGAGATCCGGGAGCTCGCCGTGAAGGTCGCGCCCGACGCCCCGCTCGTCGATCCCATCGCCGGGGCTCAGCGCCCGGCGTTCGTCCGCGCTCGGATCGTCGAGACGATGCTCGTCCCCGGAAGCAAGGGCAGCAAGATCGAGATGTCGGCGGAGCGCGCCGTCGTCTCGTATCCGCGACGCTTGTCGATCCTCGATGAGACGGCCGCGACGATCGACATGGAGAGCTGTCGTCTCGATACGGAGCCAGAGCCATCGCTCACGATGAAGGGCGTGCTCTCCTTGCCGGAGTGGGCGGAGCAGGTGCTCCCGACGCCCATCGAGCCCGCGGCGCATCACAGCTCGTTCACGGTGCACTGGGGCAAGCTCGACCCGGGCGATCCGCTCCTGCTCTACGGTCGAGTCGTGCGACAGCGGGGCGGAGAGGGCGACGGCTCGGCAGCTACGGGCGGCTACCGCAGCGCGCCGATCAACCTCGCCGTCCAGGGCAAGGCGGTCGCGTATCGCGGTGACGAGCGTGAGCTCGCGCGCTCGCTGGCTCGCGAGCGGCGGACGGCCGTCGCGATCGCCGTCGTGCTCCTCGCTGCGATCGGAGCGACCGTCACGGCCGCGATTCATGCAGCCACCCTGGCATGAGCACCGATCGCTGTCGCTCCTGAGCATCGCGAACGTGACACGGCACGAGTGACGTTTTTTTCGGAACGAGGGCTCGACGCTTTGTTGCGCGGCCGTTGAACCCGAGGGTTCGGAGCGCTAGTCAATTGCAGGGGCAGGCAGGTCGTGAGCCCAATGCGTCGAACGAGCGTTTTTGCGTGGATGGCGGCGGCGGCCTTCGGGTGCGCCGATGATCAGCCCGCTTCGGACGGAGGCGCTGGCGGCGCGGGGGGCGCGGCGACGGTGACCACCGGCAACGCGACCTCGACCGGCTCGTCGGCGACGACCGGCTCAGCGACATCTGCCTCCTCGAGCGCTGCGTCGACCTCCGGCTCCACTGCGACCACGGGCGCGGGCGGGGACGGTGGTGAAGGCGGCAGCTTCCCGTCGGACGCATCACTCTGCACCGTCCCATCGCTGCTCGATCTGTTCCCGGGCGCTCTGCCGCCCAACCCCTACGGCGATCTGCTCGACGCCGACGCGTGCGTGGCGCAGCCGCACGACGTCATCATCCTCCTCGGCTGCCCCAACGAGGACAGCGGCGCGCCCGCGGCGTGCCAGACCGCACGCGTCGACATCGCCATGTCGCTCTACCAGGCAGGCCTCGCGAGCGCGTTCATCACCACGGGCGGCGCGGTGCAGAACCAGTGGGTAGAGGCCGAGACACTGCGCGACTTGCTCGTTGCCGAAGGCATCAGCCCGGCGGCGATCTTCATGGATCCGCTCGCCGAGCACACCGACGAGAACATCTACTACGCGACCAAAATCATGGAGGCCCAAGCTTGGGAGAGCGCGCTCGTCGTATCCGACGATCCTGGCCACCTGGTGATGACCGCCGTCTGCGACTCGAACTGCTGCGTGGACCTCGGGCGCCTGACCATCGTCGAGCTCACGACGCCGGACGTCACGGTCGGTCACTACGCGCGCTTTCCCTGGGGCCAAACGATCGCGCAGGCCGAGTGCGACCACATCGAGTCGCCGCTCAAGTTCATGTGCGTCAACTTGGCGACGCGGCTCGCATGCAAGGACAACTTCCAGCTCTGACGCAGGCCGGAGGGCCTCCGGTTGGCACGAAATATCTGGGGGAACGCGGTCCGAGAGGTCCGTAGGAGCGGGCGACCTTCGTCGGGGCGGCAGCCGCCGCTCAGGAGACCGCCATGTCGTTTTCAGAGAAGGGTCGGCGCCTGACGGCCACGTTCGCCGTGCTCGTCCTGGTCGGCTGCGCCGACGGAACAGAGCCCGCCGAGGGCGGCTCCAAGACGACTTCAGGAAAGGGCGCGTCCGTCGGGAGCAGCGGCGGTGAATCGGACAGCTCGGGAACGAGCGCGGGCGGTATGGGCGGCGCCGGCGGTGACGCCGCGATGGGCGGCGGTGGAATGCACGCCCAGGGTGGCGGCGGGACGGGTGGCGACGGCGTGGGCGGCGCCGGCGACGGAAGCTGGTCATCGACGACGACGATCGGCGCTCCGATTGGTCGAGGTGACCACACTGTCATTTGGAGCGGGTCGGAGGTCATCGTGTGGGGCGGCAGGACCTCCACCGGAGGTGGCACGCTGCAGGACTCGGGAGGCCGCTACGACCCGAGCAGCGATGCGTGGCTCGCCGTGTCGACGACGGGCGCTCCGTCACCGCGGTACGCACACTCGGCGGTGTGGACCGGAAGCGAAATGATCGTGTGGGGCGGGTGGGGTGCTCCGGGTGCGCTCGTGACAGGCGGCCGGTACACACCTTCGACCGACGCGTGGACGGCGCTGCCGACGGCGGGCGCGCCCACCCTCATCACGCACGCGGCGGTCTGGACGGGATCGGCGATGCTCGTGTGGGGAATGGACGAGAGCGCGAACCCGGTCGGCGCGCGCTACGAGCCGGCCGGCGGTGGCTGGAGCGCGCTCTCGAGCCTCGACGCGCCTTCGGTGCGCCAATACGCGCCGGCAATTTGGACCGGCTCCGAGATGATCATTTGGGGTGGGACCTCGCTCGTGGACGACGGCCTGGATACTGGCGCGCGGTACAATCCGCTGAGCGACACGTGGACGCCGATGTCGACCGACGGCGCGCCCGCCGGTCGCGCATTCCATTCGGTCGTGTGGACCGGCACCGAGATGATCGTGTGGGGCGGTCGCCTCGAGGATTGCGGCACGTGCGAAGAGCTCGATGACGGCGGGCGCTACAACCCGGACACCGACACGTGGGCCCCCCTCTCCGCCGCAGGGGCGCCGCCGGCGCGGCGACATCATCACGCCGTGTGGACCGGAACCGAGATGATCGTTTGGTCCGGCATCGGCGACGGCATCCACCTCGACGATGGCGCCCGTTACGAGCCGGCAATTGACAATTGGGTCATGCTCCCGTCCCAGGGCGCTCCCTCGCCGCGCTCCGGCCCGGCCGCTGTGTGGTCCGGCGCCGAGATGGTGGTGTGGGGCGGATTCGGAGGCGGCGGCCTCGCCACCGGCGGACGCTACGTGCCCTAGAAGGAGTGCGACAGCGGAGGGGCACCTCATCGGCTGCGTGGCCCTGCAGAGTCGCAGCGGCGTGGGCACGACGGCGAGCTCACTGGGCAAAACGCTGGCTCACCAGTTGCTACGGGCAGCCCCGTGCACCGACGAGGAGACCACGCAGGGAGCTCGCCGTTCAATGCAGGGCGCATCGGCGCAGTCCTGCTTGCGCTGTCGGCACTCTCGATATCGACCGGCTGCACGGGCCTGATCGGAGACGGGGGCGATCCTTCATCGACCGAGGACGATCCCGCGACCGACGTCCTCGGGTCGCCGGACTCTCGCAGGTTGTCCAGCATCGAGGTGCAAGAGACCCTCGATGACATCCTCCTCGAGTTCGGCATCGCCGCAGCGGCGGACGATCTGCTCCTCGCGCCGCCCGACGTCCGCTACTCGTTCTCGAACACCGCCGACTCGGGCAACTTCAACACGAACCAGATCCTGAGCATCATGACGTGGGCCGAGTCCGTGTCGGCCCTCTTCGTCGCGGACGCCCCTGCGATCTTGGGCTGCACGCCGTCGCCGGCTTGGGACGACTGTGCCAGCGGGTTCGCGTCGCGGCTCGGCCGGCTGACGTTTCGGCGACCGCTCACGGCGGAGGAGCTGGCGACGTTCCAAGGCGTCTATGAACGTGCAATGGCAGAGCCCGAGCAGCCCACGGACGGAGTTCGCGCGTTGGTAGAGCTCGCTTTCCAGAGCCCCAACTACTGGTACCTCTCGAACGAGACGCGGCCCGATTCGAAGCAGCTCACCTCGCACGCGATCGCTGGGCGGCTCTCCTACTTTCTCTGGGGCTCCATGCCCGACGCCGCGCTTCGTGACGCCGCCGATCGCGACGAGCTGAGCACCCCCGAGCAGGTTCGGGCACAAGCGGAGCGACTCTTGGACGATCCACGCGCCGAGGTGGTGACAGCAAGGTTCCATCGCGAGTGGCTCCACGTCGACAGCGCCACCAGCCTCAGCAAGAACGCTTCGATCTATCCGAGCTTCGACGCCTCGCTGGCAGGGGACATGGACCGAGAGTTCGACATGTTCGTTCAGCGCGCGGTATCGCAGGGCTCGGTAGTGGACCTCTTGGCCGGGCGCGAGACGTTCATGAACACGCGCCTCGAGACCTTGTTCGGCGTCTCGGCATCGTCGTCAGGGGTCGACGATTGGGTCCTGCGTCCGCTCGATGATCGCGCCGGCATCCTCGGTCGCCCCCTGTTCCTCGCGAACACCGCCGGACAGGGTGAGTCCTCGCTCGTGCACCGCGGCGTCGCCGTGATCGAGAAGTACCTCTGCAAAAAGCTCGAGGTGCCGGCCGACATTGCGGACGAGATCGTGCCCATCCCGCCGGACGCGACCTCAGGAAAAATGGTGGGCGTCCAAGATCGCGCTTCGAAGACGAAGTGCTCGGTCTGCCACAACACCATCGACCCCATCGGGATCTCGTTCGAGGTGTTCGATGCAATCGGCGCCTACCGCGGGAGCTACCCCGACGGCGTGGCGATCGACCCATCGGGCGAGCTCGAGGCGGGCATCGTCCCGACGGCCGTCAGCTACGGCTCGAGCACGGAGCTTCTTACGGCGCTCGCCGCGCAGCCGCAGGCTCAGGCCTGCTACGCGTCGCGATGGGTCGAATGGTCGACGGGCCATCGCCCCACCGAAAGTGCATTGCTCGAGGTCGAACGCGTGGCGGAGCAAGCGCCCGTCTCGATTCGCGCGCTGCTCCTGGAGATCGCTGCCTCTCCCCTTCTCACCCATCGTGAGGACTTCTGACATGGGCCATCGACCGGATCACCTCGTCAAGACCCGCGGGCGGCGACGCTTCTTGATGGGAGGCACGGCTGCGCTTGCGCTCCCCTTCTTGGAGTCGCTGACGCACCCCAAGCCGAGCTTCGCCTGGACGCCGCAGCCCGGAATGCCGCGGCGGCTCGTGACCTTCTTCCACGGGCACGGGCTCATCATGGAGGAGTTCGTTCCCGGCCCGAACATGAGCCTGGGAGCCATCTTGCAGCCCATCGCCGACGTGGGCTTGGTGGAGAAGTCGCTGGTCATCACCGGTCTCAACATGAAGATCGAAGGAGGGCACAGCGGGACGCCCTCCCTCTTCACGTGCACACCTTTGGTGGCCGATCAGTACGGCATCACCCACGGCACGACGCCTTCGGTCGAGCACGTCATCGCACGGCACATGCAAGACGGCGGGCTCGCGCGGCGCCTCGATCTCGGCGTGTCCACGGACAGCACGAATCCCGACTCCAACGGCTTGAGCCAAGAGCACGAGCGCGTCTTTTGGTCGGGTGACGACGAACAGATCGAGTCGGTGATCAAGCCACAGCTGGCGTTCGACATGGTGTTTCCGAATGGCCCGCCCGACGGCGCGGAGCCGCCGCCGACCGTGGACTACCTCGCCCTGCGGCGCCGCAGCGTGCTCGACGGCGTTCTCGAGGATTTCAATAGGCTCCAGGGGCGGGTCTCCGCGGCTGATCGCGCTCGGCTCGAGGCGCACGCAGCTCGGATCCGCGAGGTCGAGCAGTCCCTCGACGGCGGGGGCACCGGTCCGGTGCCGGTGGCTTGCGCCGATGGACTGGACGTACCGCTCAGCGGCTTGGACCACCGCGGCGTCGCCGAGGCGCAGATCGACATCCTGGCCTATGCGATCGCTTGCAACGTCTTCGACGTCGGCACCTTCCGAGTCCACGACCTCGAAGAGAACGCCTGGGGCCACGTCAGCCACCCGAATCTCGCCGAGACGTTCGCCGGCGAGAACTACCACGGTGCTTGGCACCGCGCGTCGGATCAGGGGCTCGGCACCGCGCGCGCCGCGTTCACGGCGATCAACGCTTGGTACGGCACCCTCTTCGCGCGCCTCCTGCAGAAGCTCGATCAGATCGATGAGGGCGAGGGCACCGCCCTCGACAACACGATGGTCATCTGGGCTTGCGACTTCGGGCACGGCGGCGGTCACTCGTCCGACAACTTCGCCGTCGTGATGGCCGGCAACGCGGGCGGAGCGGCGCTGGGTCGTCACGTCAACTTTGCCTCCGACCCGACGAGCCCTTACGGAGACGACTCGCAGCCGGGCAACCACAACCTGGCCGTCACGATGACGAGCGCCTTCGGCATCCCCGGTGACACGTTCGGTGATTACAGCACCGTCATCGAGCCGGTCGAGCCTGGCCCGCTCTCGCTGTGAGGCGGTGAGCTCGGCGCGTGTGCAGCACCGTTCGCGGGTGGGTGAGCACGGCGCTACGCGCCGGCGGAAGATGTGCTTTCGTCCGGCCCGAGCACCATCGGTTGAGCGGTTCGGCGCGCAGGCACGTCCATCCGGATGAGCCGTGCAAACCCCACATACCGAGACGAAATCCTTCGATAGTCCACGCCACGCCGGCAGGATCGCTTCCTGCTTCCCGGGCCTCGCCAAGGCCGCCGGGACGATGGGCCTCTGTGCCATGGCGCTCCTCGCCGCGGCCGGCTTCCGCGATCACGGCGGCTCGATCGAAGTCCCCGCCGCTTGTGCATCGCCGCCGGCCGCGCCGCCCCGCGTCGTGCTCATCGCGCTCGACGGGGTGCGCTGGCAGGACATCTACGAAGGAACCGATCCCGCGCTGATCGCCTCGGCCGGAGGAGGTGCGATCCCGGCCACCGCCGCCGAGCTGACGCCGAACATTCACGAGCTCATCCGCCGCGGCGTCGCGCTCGGCGCACCCGGCCACGGCGCCGCGTTCTCGTCGAGCGGGCCCAATTTCGTCTCGCTTCCGGGCTACCGAGAGATGCTCTCGGGTAGGCCCGCGGACTGTCAGGAGAACGATTGCACCGACCTGCCGTCCTTCACGCTCCTCGATGGGTTCGCGGCGCGCCATTCGCCGAACCGGGTCGCTGCGTTCTCCTCGTGGACCAGCATCGAGCACGCCGCGGCCTCCGAGCGCAGCGCCGCCATCGTGAGCGCGGGGCGCACCGGCGGCCGCACGAGGGACGCACTTTCGACGAACCCTGCGCTGCAGCCGATCCTGGATGACGGCGCCGCCGGCTCGGCCGATCCAGTAGGCGGAGACTACCGATCGGACGCGAACACCAGCCGCCTCGCGCTCACCTACCTCCGGACGCAGAACCCCGCGTTCATGTTCGTGTCGCTCGGCGACGCCGACGAGCACGCGCACCACGGCGACTACGGCAGCTACCTCGATGCGCTGACCACCGCCGACGCGTTCGTGGGCGATGTGATCCGCCAGAGCGACGCGGCGCGCACGCAAGGGATCGAGACGATGATCATCGTGACCGCCGACCACGGTCGCTCGAACGACTTCAGGCACCACGGACGCGACTGGCCCGAGTCGGCGCGCAATTGGCTCGTGGCCGCCGGCGGACCCGTTCCGCAATCAGGCTATGTCTCGCTCGCGTCCCCGCGCGCGCTGCGCGACATCGCGCCCACCATCGCCGCGGTCGCCGGCGTCGAGCTGGAGATGACCGAGTCGTCAGGAAGTATCATCCCGGAGATCGCACCGCTGTGCGCGCCGAGGCCCGCCGATCGCAGCTGAGGCCCCGGTGTCCCGAGCTCGGGCTACGCTCCGCCTCCTCCAGGAGCCTTCGGATGCGATCTTCGTCTCGTTGGCGCGGTCATGGAACACAATGGCGCGCGGATGGACCTCGAGGACAGCCGTGCGCCGGCACTGAGGAAGTACGCTAGAGCGACCATGCGCCTGTCTGCAGCAGTCCTCCTTTGTTGTGCGCTCTTCGCCTGCGACACCGACACGAAGAAGAAGAAGCAGGCTTCTTCGGACGACGACGATGAGCCGCGCAAGTCCAAGACTTCGCAGAGCTCGAAGGCGAACGCGGACAAGGCGGCCAAGCTCGACGAGTACACCGTCAAAGGGATCCAGTTCGTCTACTTCAAGATCCCCGCTGGGCTCTCGCGCGAGCAGCTCATCGAAACCGCACAGAAGCTCCACGAGCAAGAACCCAAGGCGCAGCTTGTCCTGGTCGACGATGACAGCAAGGTGAGAGAGTACGTCACCTACGCGAAGGCGATCAGCGGACTCGGTGAGCTCAAGGAACCGATGCCCCAAGAGTGGGCCGACAAGCACATCGTCGCCAACGTGCAGCTCTACATGAGCGGCAAGTTCGTCCTTTGCGAAGGAAACGGCTCGAAGGAGATCGCCGAGCTTCGTTGACGACCCGGCGGAGTAGACGATCGGGCCGGCGCGACCGCGAGCGCGCGTTCTGATAGCGAAGAAAGAAGCGCACACGCTTCCGACTAGAGCGCGAGCTGGCGATGAAACGCGTGGACGAGCGCTCCGAGCTCGCCGCCGCTCATGCCGACGAGCGGGCCGAGCCAATCGCTGGCAGCGTCGATGCTGGAGAAGCTGCGGTAGGGAAAGTGCGAACGCCGCAAGAGGAGCGCACCGCCGAGGACGCTCCGGAGGACCGAGGCTCCGAAGCCATCACCGAGGACGACCATCGCGCCGGCGATGTAGGTGGGCGCGAGCTCGGTAGCGCGGCGGTTGATCTCACGCCGAATCTCTTCGGAGACAGGCCGCACCATCGCCGTGGTCGTGATGCAGACCTCGGCGATCTTGCCGCCCGGGCGTTTTGCAGCCACCACCTCGTGGACGCTGTTGAGCGTCTGCAGATCCTCGACGCTCCCCACGCCGCGCCAGCCACAGAGGAAGAGATCGTTGTGGGTCGCGACGACCAAGGAGGGCCTGTCTACAAGGATCTCCGGCGTGTCCACGTTCGCAGCGCGCATCGTTCTCCCCGCCTCGACGACGAACATCCTTTATACATCATCGGCACCGATCGACCTTCGAAGGATCGAGCGCCTCGATGAAGGATGGTACGCACCCGCGCCGCAGTCTCGCTTCTGCTCTCGGCGGCGTCGGGGTGGCCCATCCAGAGGATCTTTGAGCCTCGCCGGCCGCCCCCCGCGCTAGGGTGAGGGCGTGGCGGCAGAGATCGCGAGCTTCCGGATCGATGAGCTCTCGCGGTCGGCCAACGTCCACGCGAGCACCTGGCGCGATGCGGGAAGCGGCTCGCCGCAGTTCCGGGCAGCAGCGCACGCGGGCGTGGAGATCGCGTGGTGCGCTTCGGGCTGCGTGGTCTACCAAGTCGGCTCGCGCACGTTCGAGCTCATCGCCGGGCGGGTGGTCGTGATCCCCGAAGGGGTCGAGCACAGGACACAGCTCTTGCCGAAGACCGCGGCCACGTCGATCAAGCTCGACACCGAGCTCGTCGCCGACGCCTTGCGGCCGATCGACGCAAGAGGTCTCGAGCCCGGCCTCGTCCCGCACACCGACGTCCTCGCCCGGCTCGGGTCGATGATGGCTGCGCCCGGGGCGCGGGGAAGGCGCGAGGCGTCCGTCGACGATGTC
>JBGTSH010000167.1:0-21762 GCA_041940405.1 Polyangiaceae bacterium | reverse complement strand
AACATCTCGACGAAGTCGGAGCCCGAGATGCTGAAGAAGGGAACGCCCGCTTCACCAGCGATGGCGCGCGCGAGGAGCGTCTTGCCCGTTCCGGGCGGGCCCATCATCAGGACGCCCTTCGGGATGCGACCGCCGAGCTTCTGGAACTTCTTCGGGTCCTTGAGGAAGGCGATGATCTCTTCGAGCTCGTCCTTCGCCTCGTCGATCCCGGCCACGTCGGCGAACGTCACCTTGTTCTGCGACTCGCTGAGGAGGCGTGCGCGCGACTTGCCGAAGCTCATCGCCTTGCCGCCGCCCGCCTGGAGCTGGCGCATGAACAGGTAGAACATGACCAAGAGGAAGACCATCGGCAGGATGGTCACGAGCGCGCCGGACCAGAACGGCGAGCCGTCCTCTTTCTCGAAGTTGACCCGGACGCCCTGAGCGACGAGCTCCTGAACGATTGCCTCGTTCTGGTTCGGGTCCGGACCGAGCGCGACCTTCTGCTCTTTGGCGTTGTTCTTGGTCGGGTCCTCGACCGTGAAGGTGTACTCGTGATCCTTGATGGTCACGGCCGTTACGTGCGGCTGCTCGTCGGGGGCCTTGGCCAGGCTGATGAACTCGCTGAAGGCGACCTGCGTGGCCGGCTTCGTGTTCGAGTCCAAGAATTGCCAGATCGCGAGGAACATCGTCGCGATCAGGACCCAGAGCAGCAGCGTCTTGTGGGATTGCTTCACGGAAACCTCGGCCTATTCGCCTTCGAAAAAACCGCCACCCCTATAAGAGGGACGTGACCGGGGCGCAGCACACGAGGTGCGGCGCCAGCGCTTGGTAAGCGTGCAGCACGGAAGTGCCTTTGGCCAGCCTGGACCCATCTTATGTGCGGGGCAAGGGGGGCGTCGAGGATCAGGGCGCCCTTCGAGACCGCCTCGAAGGCTTGGGGGACATCAGTTCCGTAATGACTCTGGCGCCGTCCCGCACCTCGACCAACACTTCTTCACGGTCGGAGGATCGGATTCGGGCGCGCTTCGGCCCTGTGCCCGCCGCGCTCAGCGCAGCTTCGATGACGGTCCGCTGGCGGCGCCCCAGGGTCGCGAGGGGGTCGTCGGAGGGCACGATCGCCGCGAGGTCGTCGGCCAGCGCGCAGAGGGACTCGACGACACGGGGCGCGAGCGACTCGAGGACCGGAAGCACCTCGCCCCGGACGCGCACCCGCAAAAATCGCGGATCGGCGTTCGACGGATCCGTGGAGGCCGGCAAACCGAAGCGCTCGAGGTGCCGCGCCACGTCGCTCCTTCGCGCGCGCACGATCGGCCGCAAGAGATCGCCATGACGCGCAGGGAGCACGGCGAGGCCGCGGGGGCCGGCGCCCCGCAGGATGCGCATGAGGACGGTCTCGGCGCGATCGTCGGCCGTGTGGCCCGTCGCGACGAACGCGGCTTTCCGTTTGGCCTTCACCTCGCGCAGCGCGCCGTAGCGAGCGTCGCGTGCCCGCGCCATGAGGTTTCCGCCGGCCGCGACGCGCAGCTTCATCACATCCAGAGGGACGTCGAGAGAAGCGGCGACTCTTCGAACGACGTCGATCTCGCTCTCTGCTTCGGGGCGGAGGCCGTGATCGACGGCGCAGGCGAAGAGCCGGATGTCGAGCGAGCTGCGGAGGGTCGCGAGGACATGGAGCATCGCCGTCGAGTCGGGGCCGCCGGAGCAGGCGGCGACGACAGCGATCGGAGGCTCGAGAGCGAGCTCGGTCGCGAGCACGCGACGCGCGATCGTGCGGAGCGAGGGTGCGTGCGAGCCTCTCACCTCGCCTCGAACTCTTTGCAGAACGAGAGCTGGCGCCGGGCCTCGAGGGGCGGCTCGGCGCGGTGCTCGGCGTTCGGGTAGCCGGACGAGCACAGACCGGTCTCGGGATCGAATGCGAAGCACGCCTCACAGGTGTAGAGGAGGCGAAAGCGACGCACCTCTTCCACGAGCTTTTCGCCGACGTCGTGGATCACGAGCTTACCCTTTTTGCGCGCTCGAAGACCGCCACGGTCTCGACGTGGCTCGTCTGCGGGAAGAGCTCGAAGGTCTCGAGCTCGGCGAGGGCGTATCCGGCGGACGCGAGCACCCGGGCATCCCGCGCGAGGGTGGAAGGATCGCAGGAGACGTACACGACGCGCTTGGGCTTCGCAGCGGCGATGGCGCGGCACGCCCCGGCCGCACCCGTCCGCGGAGGATCGAGGACCACGATGCCCGCTCGCTTCGGGATCGGAGACTTCTCGGCGTCGCCGACCGAGACCTTGGCGGAGAGGCCGCGCAGCGCGAGGTTCTCTTTTGCGCAGGCTACCGCCGCTGCGTCGATCTCGATGGATGCGACGCGGGCGCTTCCCGCGAGCGCGATGGTGAGCGTGCCGGCGCCTGCGAAGAGCTCTTCGACGTCCGCGCCCTCGGCGCGGGCGAGCTCGGCCACGCGCTTGGCGAGATGCGCGGCGCCTTCATCCGAGGGCTGCGCGAAGCCGCCCGCGGGAAGAATGACCGGTTTGTCATCGAAGCCGCGCTGCACGGGCCGCGGGTCTCCGAATACGGCTGGGCTCGCTGCGCCGGCGAGCATGATCCGCGCTCCGGCGAGCTCGGCTTTGTCGACGAGATCGCTCACCGCCTTCCAGAGGGCTTGGGGAGCATCGCCGCCGAGGCGGACGTCCACGACGGGCAGACGAACATCGTTTCGTCGCCCCCAACCGACCGAAATCTCGCCCTCTGTGCGCGCTCCGGCAAGGTGAGACGCCACCGTTCGAGCGGCTTCGAGCAGGCCGGGCTCGAGCACGGCGCACGCGGCAGGCTCGACGAGGTCTCGCGATCGCGCCGCGTGGTAGCCGACGCGCACCCGCTTGCCGAAGGCGACGACATGGAAGCGCGCTCGCGTTCGATAGCCGAGCGCTCGCGCGGCCGCGTGCACGCGCGGAGCCGGGACCTCGACGCCGAGCGCGTGCGCGAGCTCGGAGCGAACGATCTTGGCGTGCTCTTCGGCCTGAGCTTCTGCACCCAAGCTCATCCAATCGCAACCGCCGCACAGGGCGACGTCGGGACAAGGAGGCTCGACGCGATCCTTTCCGGGCTCGATCAGCCTGAGCAGGCGAGCCGTCGTGCGCGGCGCGCGCGTGCCCTTCTTCGCAGGCTCGAGGGCGATCTCGACGCGATCGCCGGGGACCACGCCGGGAACGAGCACGACCTTGCCGTCCTCGACGCGGACGACACCCGCCCCGCCCGATGCGAGGGACTCCACCGTTCCTGTGGTCGCCCTTGTCACGCCCGCACGATGGCAGGCGGCGCGCTCGATTCAACCGGCATGTTCATCCCGCTCGGAGCGGGCGCCGGGCTCGGCTGGGGCCGCGACTTCAAGTAGATGAGCGCGCCGAGCGCGATCACGCAGATGGCGGTGAGCACCGCGACCGCGATGAGCACCGCGGTGTTCTTGTCCTGGCTGGATCGGACGGCCGCCTGCTGCGCGAGCCACATCGAGCTCGGGTCCGGACGCGGGATCGAGAGCGCGGTCTCGATCTGCGAGGGCTTGAGCGCTGCGCGCGCGGCGATCATCTGCTGCGCGCCGGTCGCCATCGCTCCGATCGGAAGCTGGTGCCCCATGTTGGGCGCGCCGGCGAGCATGCCTTGGCCGAACGCGCCCGAGCCTTGCGCGTGTTGGGGATGCCCCGCGAGAGGGTTGTGCATCGCCTGCCCGTACGGGTTCGGGCCCTGATTGTGAGCAAAGGAGCCGGGCTGGCTCGAGGACGGCTGCGGAATCTGCGACGACGGCGGGCCCTGCAACATGCCGGAGGGCGGCATCATCGGCGGAACGCTGCCGCCCATCGCACCCTGGTTCATCGGGCGCTGCGAGGGCGGCGGCGCACCGAAGGTCGGAACCGTCTGCGGCGGCGGCTGCATCGCCGGTCCCATCGGACCCATGCCGGGGCGTGGACCCATTCCAGGGCCAACCGGGTTCTGGTCGGCAGGGATCGCGATCGTGTGGCCGAGCCCCATGCTCGTCTCGCGGATCGACGGGAGATGAGGACGCCCTGCAGCGGGCGGCGGCGCGCCGCGTCCTGCCGCGCCCGGCCCCATCAGATCCTTTACCTGGTCGCGTGTCGCGACCGTCGTCGGTACGTCTTCGTCGTCGTCGACGAGTGAGGTCGTCGCGAGCCCGCTCTTGCGTGCTCCGGCGGTCCCGGGAACCGTCGGCGGCGGGGCGGGCGTGCCGGCCTGCGCACCCGGTTGCTGCTGCGGCCGACCGTTCTGTTGGGCTTGCGCTTGTGCCTGCGCGCCCGCCGCGTACGGGCCTTGCGGTACCGTGGGCCGGGGCGCCGTCATCAGCGGCGGACCCGCCGGCACGTTCGGGGGCTGCTGCGGTCCGGTTCGTCGGCCCATGTTGGGCTGTCCGGGCACGCTCGGCCGCCCAGGATCGACCGTGCCCGTTCCGCCGGCTTCGCTCTCTCCGCTCTTGAGCGGGGAGTCCTTGCCGCCGCGGCCCGCCTTCAGCGCTTGGAGCTGATCGACGTTGATCGTCGACGTCACGTCGGCCGCCCAGGCGAGGTGCGCTTCGCGAGCGCCGATGCGGTCGGCGAAGAGCTCGCGGATGAAGGCGGAGACCTCTTCCGGGCCGATCAGGACGGCGCGCCGCTGCAGATAGAGCTGGAGCGCACGCGAGAGCTCGCGTGCTGTCTGGTACCGCTCGGGCTTCTTCTTCGCGAGCGCCTTCATGACGACGCTCTCGAGCTCGATCGGGTAACCGGGCACGATCGTCGACGGCGGCGGAACGACGCAGGCCTGCACCTTCTCGAGCGTGTCCAGATCCGTGTCCATTCGGAAGAGCCGGTGGCCGGTCGTCAGCTCCCACAAGACGACGCCGAGCGCGAAGACGTCGGTGGTGCGATCGACGTCGTCCTGGCCGCGCACCTGCTCGGGAGACATGTACGCGAGCTTGCCTTTGAGCGTGCCGGCGCGCGTCTCCGACAGACGGTCGGCGACCTTCGCGATGCCGAAGTCGACGACCTTCGTGTAGCCCTCGTACGTCACGAAGAGGTTGTGCGGCGTGACGTCGCGGTGAACGAGACCGAGGAGCTGGCCGTTCTTGCCGCGGAGCTCGTGCGCCGCGTGGAGGCCTTCGGCCGCGTCGGCGCAGAGGCGCGCGGCGAGATCCGCCGAGATCTGCTGGTTTCGCTCCTCGCAGCGCCGCATGATCTCGCGAAGCGGCTCGCCATGGAGATACTCCATCGCGATCCAGTAGGTGCCCTCGTCCTTTCCGAGGTCGAACACCTGCGCGACGTTCGCGTGGTTGATGCCCGCGGCGATGCGGGCCTCGTCGAGGAACATGTCGACGAACTGGTCGTCCTCGACGAGGTTCGGGTGGATGCGCTTGATCGCGACCCACTTTTGAAAACCGCCAGGGCCGTCCATTCGAGCGAGGTGGACGGTCGCCATCCCGCCGATGCCGATCTCCTCGACGACGCGGTAGCGTCCTAAGAAGAAGGTGCCCGGCGCCTTGTCACCCTTGCCTCCGCCGCCGCTGCCCGCACCTTTCCCTCCGCGGTCGGGTACGCTCGCGCGTGAACCGCCGGCAACTCGCGCAGCCGAAGGACGAGGCGGCGGTGAGGCCATGTGCTCGCAGTGTAACGCGACCGTCCCGGCGTTTTCCATCGCCGCACGCGAACCGGTGGCTGCTCGAAGGACCCGGCCGGCGGCTCACAATGTGCGCTGGATCGCTCGGGCGAAACCCAGGACGCCGATCAGGGGAACGGCTGTGCGGGCTGACCCCGCTGGAAGAAGAACTCGAAGCTCCCGGTGATCTGGCTCGTGTTGGCGATGACGCCCGTCGCGGCGTCGTAGTCGCGCGGGTCGCCGACGACGATGTCGAAGGTGGCCTTCGTGAACTTCTTGTCCGCGTCGTTCTCGTTCGGATCCCCGTCGAAGAGGTCGTCGAAGGTGATCGTGCCACTGGTGGCGTAGAGCACCGTGTTCTGGGTGTGGCACGACTCGAGGAGGTAGAGCGCGATGTGCACCGGCGAGTCGCAGCCCGAGGCGGCGCAGAGCGTTCCCTCGGGAATTCCCGGGGGAGCGACGCCCTTGGGGAGCGTGACGTTGAACGCCGCGCCCTTGTTCTTCAGGATCGTGTCCACGTCGTCGACCAGGATGCTCAAACCGTCCGACACCTCGAGGAGGTCGGAGCCACGCTGGACGCGGATGTGCATCTCGTTGCGGAAGGGATCGGCCGCGAAGAAGTCAGGCTTGAGATCGTAGGCGTCGTCCCAGCAGTCGCGCGCGAAGAGGTGACCGCTCGTGACCTCGCCCTCCCCCTCGCCGACCGACACGCACGCCGCCGCGGGGATCGCCATCAGGCTCCAGATCACGGCGTGAACCTTCACGACGCCTGCTCCTCGCGGAGGGCGCGCTCGATCCTTCCGCCGCCGAGCACGCGCGTGCCGTCGTAGGCGACCGCGATCTGACCGGGCGAGACCGACCGAACGGGCTTATCGAAGTGCACGACGATCTTCTCGCTGCCGTCGGCCGCCATGGCGGAGCGGAGCGTCGCGCGCTCGCCGGCGTGGCGGGCCCGCACCTTCACCGTCGCTTCGAGCGGGAACGAGACGCCGCTCGAGAAGACGATATCGTCAGCAAGGACGGCTCCGGTCGCGAACGTGTCTTCCTCGAAGCCGAGCTGAACGGCCGCCGACTCGGCGTCCACGCCGACAACGAACGCAGGGCGACCCAGCGCGACGCCGATGCCCTTTCGCTGGCCGACGGTGAACCGATGGACCCCGCCGTGGTGACCGACCACCCGCCCGGAAGGATCGAGGAGAGGTCCCGGACGAACCCGACCGTCGGCGCGGGCCTCGACGAACGCATCGTAGCGACCGCTCGCCACGAAGCAGAGCTCCTGGCTCTCGCCCTTCTGCGCCCCGGGGAGGCGCGCCGCCACGGCCTCGGCGCGGACCTCGGCCTTGGTCGCGTCGCCGAGCGGCAAAAGCAGCCGATCGAGCTCGTCCGGCCGGAGCATGTGGAGGAAGTAGCTTTGATCCTTCTCGTCGTCGCACCCACGGTGAAGGCTGATGCCGCCCTCGGACCGCTCGACGCGCGCGTAGTGCCCGGTCGCGACGTACCGGGCGTCCAGCCGCGTCGCGATCGGGAAAAGCTCCCGGAGCTTCACCGTTCGATTGCACGACACACACGGGCTCGGGGTCTTGCCGGTCAGGTAGGCGTCGACGAACGGTCCGACCACGTGCTCCTGGAAGAGCTCCCGCCGATCGAACGTGAAATGCGGGAAATCGAGGTGGTCGGCGACGCGGCGCGCGTCATATTGGTCCTCCGGCGCGCAGCACCGGCCTTTTTCACCAGGGTCTTCCGGATAGTCCCAGAGGTGGAGCGTCACCCCGACGACGTCGTAGCCGGCACGAGCGAGCCTCAGGGCAGCGACCGAGGAGTCGACGCCCCCGCTCATGGCCACGATGACCCGCTCGGCGCTCACGTCCGGGAGCTTACCGAGGACGATGGCTGCGAGCCACACGCCCGGCCCATTTGGCCGCCCACCGGACGCACGTGATACCGTTTCCCCACAGCATGTCGAAGGGCCGCGTCCTCGTAATCGACGACGACGAGTGGGTTTGTCGCCTGCTCTCCGTTGCGATGAACGAAGCCGGCTTCGAGGTGAAAATCACCGAGAACGCGGCCGAGGGATTCTACCGTGCGGTGGAAGACCAGCCGGACTGCATCGTCTGCGACGTCGACCTGCCCGATCAGAACGGGTACTGGGTCGCGCGCAAGATCCGCTCGCATCCGACCAAGGTCGCGCTCGTCCCCATCGTGTTCCTCTCCGGGCTCGACGATCGAGAGCATCGGCTCGAGGGTTTTCAGGTAGGTGGCGACGCTTACCTCACCAAACCCTTTCGCATCGATGAGGTGGTCGCCCAGGTCGACGCGCTGATCCAGATGGCCGCCCGCCTCCGTCAGGCGCGCCAGACGCTCGCATCCGTGCCGCCGACGGGACACGCGATGGTCGGCAACCTCGCGCAGATGTCGGTTGCCACGGTTCTGACGCTCCTCGATCTCGAGCGAAGGAGCGGCAAGCTCGACGTCACGAGCGAGAACCGCACCGCGACGTTCATCGTTCACGCCGGCAACATGGCCGACACCTCGATCGGATCGCAGAACGTGGCGCCGATCGAGGCGTTCCGCATCGTGATGGCGTGGGAGACCGGAAAGTTCGCTTTCACCCCCGCGCCCTCCGGATCGTCGACGCCGTCGGGCGAGATGATCTCGATCAACGCAGTCCTCATGGAGGCGGCCCGCCTCGAGGACGAAGAGCGCGCCAGCGGCGAGCCCAGCGATCGTCCGAGCTCGGCGCGCATGGCGTGGCGCGAGACGGTGCTGCGGACCAACGCGCCGCCGCGCGAGTCGGTGCTGCCGGGGCCGGGACGTGATTCGGAGCCGCCGAGCTCGATCCAGTCGGTCGAGTCGTACATGCCGGCGCCGCCGAGCGACGCGCCGATCTCGCAGAACGAGACCGTGGTGCCCGGCGCGGGAATGGGGAGCGATCTGCCCGCAGCCGGTCCGCACATCGAGCCGCTGCCGTCGCCGGGCGTGGCCCTTCCTCCCGTTCCGCCGATGCCGGGTGCGTGGCCGACGCCCCTGCCCGCCGCGGGCGCGCCGCCGCCCGTGCGTCCGCCACCCAAGATCGAGCCACAGATTCCACCGGCACCTCGCGTCGAAACGGCGGCGGTCGCCCTTACGCCTCCATCACCGACGTTCGGATCGCCGCCGATACCGCCGCCGCCACCTTCTTCACTCAAGCCGCTCCTGCCCCCCGACGGAGGTTTGAAGCGCTCGATGACGCCGTCGCCACGGCCGGCGATCACGCTTCCCAAGCCGCCGATGACGCCGAGGACGGCCGGCGCACCACCACCCAACGCGCCTGCCGCGTCGCCTCGCCCGCCCGGCCCGGTTACGCGGCCGACGAAGCCGAGCATGCCGATTCCAAAGACCGCATTCGGAGCCCCGATGCGATCGCTGTCGCCGACCAAGGTGAAGGCCGTGGTGCCTCCGCCTCCTCCGTCGAGGCCACCGCCGGCCGCGAAGGAGCCGGCGCCGGAGTCGAGCTCTCCGCAAAGCTCCGATCTCGTCGAGTCGGGATGGAGCGTGCCGCCGCCTCCGGCCGAGGACGCGACGAAGGATGGCGCCGGAGGGGGCTCGACGAACGCGGGAGCCGCAAAGCCCGACGCGGCTCGCACGGCGCCGCTTCCGCCTCGTCCGCAGCGAGCGGGTCAAGGCGGCGGCGAGGGCTGACCTTGCGCCGAGACTGGCGACGTCACGTGCTGGGTGACGTTGGTCCCTGTTGATTCACCCCCCTGGCCCCCCTCACTGCGTGAGGGGGGAAATGGTCATTGGGGGAGTGGGGTGGACTCGGTGAGGTCGTGCTTCTTGAGGAACGTGAGGTTCGTCGCGTTGATCAGCGCGTGCGCGACGATCGGTCCGAGGAGCGATCCGGTCGCTGCGTAGAGCACGGCGAAGAAGAGCCCGACGCCCGTCGCCCACGCAGCCCACACCCAGCGGCTCTGCCCGCGCACTTGATGGAGCAGCCCGAACAGAAGGCTCGAGCCGATCACGCCGATCGTCGGCACGAGGAACGCGCGGAAGAAGAGCTCTTCACCGAGGCTCGAGAACACCGCGATGAGGAGCGTCTCGCCGGTGCCGAACCGGCGAGCCACCGGCTGGAGCTCGAGGTGAAGGCGGCGCGCCCACTCGAAGCGCGCGACGGTGATGCGCGTGGTGACGACGATCGCGAAGGCGAACGCCACGCCGACGGCGATGCTCAGCGCGGCCGCGGCGACGGCCGGAAGCGTGAGCCACGGCGCCGGGTGCTCGAAGGGCCGCCCGCCCGAGAAGTAATAGGCGAGGACCCCGCCCGCGATCGCGAACGCCGCGTAGGCGCCGGCAAGTCCTAGCGCAAGTCGGCGATCCCCGGAGCGAAAGACGACCTCGGGTTCACGGAGAGCGAAAGACACCCGCGTCCGGCGCACGACACGTTTCCTATGCCACAGGCAGGCCGCCCCGCCCACTGGCCCTGGACGAAAAGAGGGAGTATGCCGGTGAGCATGCACGCGGCCGTCATCGTCTTCCCCGGCTCCAACGCGGACGCCGAGATGATCCGCACCTTGCGCGACGTCGTCGGGGTGAAGACCTCGATCGTGTGGCACCGCGACGCGGCGCTGCCGCCCGACACCGACCTGGTCGCCATCCCAGGTGGCTTTTCCTACGGCGACTACCTTCGCTGCGGCGCCATCGCGAAAACGAGCCCGATCCTCGCGGACATCCGCCGGCACGCCGACCGGGGCGGGCTGGTCCTCGGGGTTTGCAACGGGTTCCAGATCCTCACCGAGTGCGGGCTCCTGCCCGGGGCGCTCACCAGGAACGCGCACCTTCGCTTCGAGTGCCGCGAGATCTTCGTTCGTCCCGCGGCCCGCGGCCCGTTTACATCGGATCTGATCGACCGCAACCGCACGGTCCTCCGCCTTCCGATCGCCCACGCCGAGGGCCGGTACCAGGCCACCGACGACGTGCTCTTCCAGCTCACGCAATCCGGCGCTTCGGGGCCGGCCGTCGCGTTCGAGTACGTCGACGCGAACGGCGAGCGAACCGAAGGCGCGAACCCGAACGGCTCCGTCGCGAGCATCGCGGGCGTCTACGGCGGCGCGCGGCGCAACGTCATGGGCTTGATGCCCCACCCCGAGCGCATGAGCGAGGCCGTCCTCGGCGGCGACGACGGTCGCCTCCTCTTCGACGCCGCAAGGAAGACCATCGCACTGGCGACCGACGCGGCCGCGCGAGCGGAGACCGCACCGTGACTGGCGCCGATCCCGGCTTCGATCCGTATGCGCACCTCGCGCGGCGCCCCGACGCGAGCGCCGCGTGCCCCCTCTGCGGCGGGATCGCCGGCGTCGACATGCACCCCGAGCTCGGCACCGTCTGCAAGCTCTGCGGCGCGCCGCGCATCGTCATGCCCGAGGGCGCGACGCTCGACGAGACGATGCGGGCCGCGCTGCGCAAGGCCGAGGGCGCACGCAAGGCTCGCGGTCTGTTTCGCGGCCTCGGCATCGTCGGCATCGTGGGGACGGCCTTCGGCGCGCTCCTCTCGCTCCCGATCCTCTTCTTCTCGTTCTGGGCCGCGCTCCTGACAGTACTGTTCGTCGCCGCGCCGTCGCTGGCGATCGCGCTCTTCTCGCGGGCCAAAGCCTCGTCGAAGTCCAAAGAGATGACCGCGTCGCTCGACGCCGCTTGGGGCGCCGCCACGGCCGAGCTCGTTCGAGCCGGCAAGGCGAGGACCCCGGCGGACGTCGCCAAGGCGTTGGGGATCGACCTCGCGCGCGCGCAGCAGCTCATGACCCTCATCAGCGTCGACGCCGAGATCGGGATCGCCGGCGCGCCGACGGTGCGCATCGACACGTCGGGCGCCGCGCTGCCTCCCGATCCGCGCTTCGCGGAGCTCGAGGCGCGCGCTACCGCCGAGCAACAAGCCGAAGCCGAAGCCGCTGCGGCAGAAGCGCATGCGCAAGCAACCGAACGCGCCAAGTGACGCTCCGAAGATCCGGCGATCGCTGACGCACGTCGGGGGCGAGGTTGTGACGCGGGGCGATCCGAAGCTCACCGGCGTCCTCACGCGTGCGCTCGAGGTCGAGCGGAGCGTCGACGGCACGCCGGACCCGGCGACCGGCGTCACCAGCGGAGAAGCCGAGGCTCGCGCGCACGTGCACGGCTTTCACGTCTATCCGGCGCGCATGCACCCGACGACCGCCCGGCGCCTCGTCGAAGGGCTCTCGCGCCCGCAAGGCACGGTGCTCGATCCGTTCTGCGGGAGCGGCACCGTGCTCGTCGAGGCGCGCCTCGCCGGACGGCGCGCGATCGGCGTCGACATCAACCCGCTCGCCATCCAGCTCGCGCGACGCAAGGTCACGCCCGCCGACGAGGCCGAGCGCGCAGCGCTCGTCGCGGGGGCGCGCGCCGCAGCCGACGTCGCCGATCAACGTCGCAAGGCGAAGGCCGGCGCGAGCCGCCGCTTCCCCGATGAAGACGTCGTGTCGTTCGACCCTCACGTGCTCCTCGAGCTCGACGGTCTGCGCGTCGGGATCGAAGCGTGCGCCGATGCACGAACGAAGGGCGACCTCCTCCTCGTGCTCTCCTCGATCTTGACCAAGCTGAGCAAGAGGCGCGCGGACACCTCGGACGCCGCAGCGCCGAAGCGCATCGCGGCCGGCTATCCGTCACGCCTCTTCGTGAAGAAGACCGAAGAGCTCGTGCGCGCGCTCGAGCAAATCGAAGGGCCGCTCGGTCTCGCGCCGCAGGCGACGGTGCTCGAAGGCGACGCACGACGCCTCTCGGGCGTCGCGGACGGCTCGGTCGATCTCGTCGTCACCTCGCCTCCGTACGCCGGCGTGTACGACTACCTCGAGCATCATCGCGTCCGCCTTCGCTGGCTCGCGAAGGACACACGCAGGTTTCAGAAGGCGGAGATCGGATCCAAGCGCGCGCTCTCGCGCCTCGGGGCGCGCGACGCGATCGACGCGTACGGCGACGAGATGACCGACACGCTGCGCGCCCTCCACCGCGTGCTCGCGCCCGGCGCGCTTGCCGCGCTCCTCGTCGCCGACAGCGCGTTCGGACGCGTTCCTCTCGCCGCAGACGACCTCGTCGTCGAGGCCGGCCGCCGCGCCGGCTTCACGCCTCGCGTGAGCGCGTCGCAGGTGCGCCCTCACTTCGACGCGGGTACCCTGGGCGCCTTCTCGAGGGAGCCCAGGCGCGAGCACGTGGTCGTGCTTCAGCGAGATCGTGCGCCGGTCTCATCCGTCGGAAAGGCTCGCCCATGAAGAGGATCGCCCAAGCTCCTGCCGCCGCCAGAGCCGCGTTCGCGCTCACCCTCGCCGTCACGCTTCTCGGCGGCTGCTCCGACGAAGGGACGGCGAAAGCGCCGGCGTCGGGCACCGGCGCAGCGACGCCGCCTTCTTCGAGCGGAACGCTCTCGCTTCCGCCCGACGGCGTCGGCAAGCCCGCTTGCGACGGCTACATCGCGAAGATGCGCGCGTGCATCGACAAGCTCCCCGAAGCGGATCGCGCGGCGAAGAGAGCAGTGCTCGACAAGACGCTCGCCACGTGGCGCGAGCAGGCGCAAAGGCCGGAGATGCAGCAGAACTTGGAGACGACGTGCAAGGCTGCTGCGAGCGCGCTCGACACAGATCCGCTGTGCAAGTGACACGCGCATGGTCGTGCGCCGACACTTGGCCGCCGCTTTTCAGACAATTTGCAGACAGTGCTTACAAGTTCACGACAATCGAAGAAAAAACAGCATCCTACGTCGCATTCGAATCTTGACCACGCGACCCCCGCGCTGTGAGTATCCGGCCCGCTACGACCGTGAGACTCGGTCGAGGGAGGATCCTGTGAATAAGATCGCGATTGCTCTGGTACTCGGAACCGTGTTCGCGGTGGGCTGTGGTGACAAGGGTGCCGACGGCAAGGACTCGAAGAGCGCGTCGGCTGGCGGCTCGGCCAAGGCCGACGACAAGAAGGCCGCCGGCGGCGGCGACACCGGCATCAAGGAGTGCGACGACTACATCGCCGCGATTGCCAAGTGCGACAAGGTCCCCGCCGAGACGAAGAAGGCGGTCGAGGACAGCAAGGCGGCCTGGAAGCAGGCAGCTGGCGGCCCCGGCAAGGACGCGGTCATCACGGCCTGCAAGCAGGGCGCGGACGCGATCAAGTCCTTCTGCCCCTGATACCGATCGCCAAGCCCATCTGAACGAGACGGGCTGATCGTTGAACGAGGCGGGCCGATGGCCCGCCTCTTTCGTTTTTGTCGCCGCCTCGCTTGGGCGTGGCTCCCCCGGTCCCCTGTGTTAAGGGTCCCGCCCCGAATTCGGAGGAAGTACCGTGTCCAGCAAAGCCAAGAAGCTCCGCGAGCTCATCGCACGTCCCGGGCCGATCACCATCATCGGCGCCCACAACGGCCTCTCGGGGCGCATCGGCGAAGAAGCCGGGTTCGACGGGCTCTGGGCCTCGGGCTTCGAGATCAGCGCCTCGTACGCGGTACCGGACGCGAACATCCTCACGATGGCCGAGAGCCTCTCGGCGGCGAAGATGATGAACGACGCGGTGAAGATCCCCGTCGTCGCGGACTGCGACAACGGCTTCGGAAACGCGATCAACGTGATTCGCTGCGTCCAGGAATACGAGAACGCCGGCATCGCCGCGATGTGCATCGAGGACAACGTCTTCCCGAAGCGCTGCAGCTTCTACGCGGGCGTGAAGCGCGAGCTTTCGCCGGTCGAGGAGCACGCCGGCAAGATCCGCGCTGCCAAGGCGGCGCAGCGCGATCGCGACTTCGTCGTCATCGCGCGCACCGAAGCGCTGATCGCAGGCTGGGGCATGGACGAGGCGCTCACGCGTGGCCGCGCCTACGCAGACGCCGGCGCCGACATGGTCCTCATCCACTCGAAGTCGAAGAGCCCGGACGAGGTGCTCGGCTTCGCCAAGGCGTGGGACCGGCCGGAGACGCCCCTCGTCTGCGTCCCGACGATCTACAAGGACATCAAGGTCGACGACCTGCACAAGGCGGGCTTCAAGCTCGTCATCTTCGCGAACCACGCGGTCCGCTCGGCCATCAAGGCGATGACCGAGACGCTGCAGACGCTGAAGAAGAACATGTTCACCGGCAGCGTCGAAGACCGCGTCGTCCCGCTGCCGCGCGTCTACGAGCTCGTCGGCGTCGACAAGATGTCGACCGACGAGAAGGCGTTCATGCCGAGCGAGAGCCCGGGCGTCACCGCCGTCATCCTCGGCGCCGGTCAGAGCCAAGGCCTGCTCCCGCTCACCGAGAACGTGCCGAAGCCGATGCTCGACATCAAAGGCAAGACGCTGATCGAGCGCCAGATCGAGGTGCTCAACGCCTGCGGCATCAAGGACATCGCGGTCGTGCGCGGCTACAAGAAAGAGGCCCTCACGGTCCCGAACGTCCGCACGTACGACAACGACGCGTTCGCTTCGACCAACGAGGTCGAGAGCCTCTTCACGGCGAAGAAGGAGCTCGGCGGGCAGTTCCTCTTCCTCTACGGCGACATCCTCTTCGAGCGCGGCCACCTCGAGAAGCTCCTGAAGAGCCCGGCGGACATCTCGCTCCTCGTCGACCGCGCGTGGGCCGACACCAAGAGCGATCAGCCGGCGGGCCGGGGCATCCCTGATCTCGTCCAGCTCAAGGACGCCCAAGAGACCGGCTACCGCTTCGTCGGCGCCGAGGCGCCGCACCGCGTGGCAACCGTCGGGCGCAACGTCCCGCAAGAGGCGGCGCACGGCGAGTTCATCGGCATGGCGCTCTTCACCGACAAGGGCGCGCGCCAGCTGACCGACCTCTACAACCAGCTCGTCGAGAAGAAGGGCCCCGTCGGTGAAGCTGCCTCGCTCAAAGAAGCGAGCTTCACCGACATGGTGCAAGAGCTCGTGAAGAGCGGCACCGAGGTCCAGGCGATCGACGTGTACAAGGGCTGGCTCGAGATCGACACGTTCGAGGACTACCGGCGCGCCTGGGCGCTGATCAAAGAGTGATCGCGGCACGTGCCGGCTGAGACGTTCGTCCTCTGGATTCCTCCCCCCGGCCCCCTCCACTTCGTGGAGGGGGAGCAGGGTGGTGCATGCATGCAGTGCTTCTAGCCGCCGGGCGCGGCAGGCGCCTGGGCGGCGATCACCCGAAGTGCCTCCTCGAGGTCGGCGGCAAGACGCTCCTCGAGCGGCACCTCGCCGCCTTCGGCAAGGCGGGGATCACGTCGGTGACGCTCGTCGTCGGCTTCGAGCAGCAGCAGATCCGCGAGCTCGTCGGGCGCCGCATCCGCGAGCGTCCCTGCCCCATCGAGTTCGTCGACAACCCCGACTTCGTCCGCGGCAGCATCGTCTCTCTGCAGCGCGCTTCGTCTTCGCTGGAGAAGGCGGGCGGGCTCTTCATGGATGCCGACGTCATCTACCCGCCCGAGCTGCTCGCCAAGCTGGTGCGGTCGAAGCATGACAATTGCGTCCTCGTCGATCCTCGCTCCGACGAGACAGGTGAAGAGATGATGGTCGGCATCAAGGACGGCCGCGTCCGCGCCATCGCACGCAAGGTCTCACCGCTCGGCTCGTGGGACCTCATCGGCGAGTCCGTCGGCTTCTCCAAGGTCAGCGCCGAGGGCGCGCGCGTCCTCTCGCGCCTCCTCGATGCCGAGGTCGAAGCCGGTCGCCTCGATCAAGAGTACGAGGCCGCGATGAACGTCGCCTTCGGCGAGTCGACGTGGGGCTACGAGCCCGTCGGCGACGCCGCCTGGACCGAGATCGACTTCCAGGAAGACGTCGTAAAGGCCGAAGCGATCGCCGCTCAGCTCGACCGCTGAGAAGCGCACACACCGCGGTACCGTCGCAGGAAGGCGACGTTCGCGATGATCACCGCGACGATCCAGGCCCAGCCTGCGGTGGCGAAGAAGAGCTGCCCGGCCCAGAGGCAGTCGAGCACAATCGTCAGGATGACGAACGAGAGGAACGCGTCGCCGCTCGAAATGCTCCAGAGGGCGCCGAGCGCGCGCACGCGCTTCGATTCCTGCTCGCGAACCATCGTCTCGACCGCCTGCGCCGGGAGCGAGCGAGAGCGCGCCGGATCGAACCACTCGAACTCGAAGAACAGGTGGCCGGTCCTCATGATGAAGACCTCGATGTGGGCGAAGATCGAAGACGCCTTACCGAGGCCGAGGACCTTGTTCCGCAAGATCTCCGGCACGTCGTCGACGGCGCGCTCGTAGATCGCCAGGTACTTCTGCTTGAAGTAGTCGGACGCGAACGATCGGAGCGACGCCTGCGCCAGCGCAAAGGCGAGCACGACCATCGCCATGCCGCGCGAGAAGCCGGCCGGCACGTTGTGGAACACGTAGTGGAAGATGCCGGCGTACAGAAACACGACGCCGAGCCAGTCGGCCATCGCATCGATGGCGTGGCCGTTCGGAGACGACATGCGCTTCGCGCGCGCGAGCGAGCCGTCCACGCAGTCGAGGATCGAGCGCATCTCGAAACAGGCCGCAGCCGCGAGATGGAACTTGAACGAGTTGAACGTCAGCAGGTACCCCGCGGCTGCCGCAAAGATGGGCTGCACCAGCGAGACCTGGTTCGGCGTCACGGGCGTCTTCACCAGCCATCGCGTCAGCGCGAGCGCGAGCGGATAGCGGTAGTAGGTGTTGAACGGGTCCTCGAGACGACGCTTCCACCCCCGCGGCCCGACGACCGCCGGCAGCGCCACGCCCTCACTATCGGGACTCAGCGTGGAGACCTGCGGCTCGACTGTGGCCATAGGGTGACATCAGCGTGTACAGGCAAGTTGGGCGCCGCGACAAGAGGAGAACTGCGTCGCAAGGCTCGTCACATTCGTGACGTATTTCTCCGCGAAAACACGCTTATCGAAGGCGCCGCGCGCGAAGCGTTTCGCGCGCTGGTGCGTAGCGCGCTTCGCGGCCGCGCATGCCACGGTCACTCGACCATGCGCTCTTCCTTCGGTCGCAGGAGCCCCTCCTTGAGAGGGGTTCTCGCAACCTCGATCCGCAGAATCTGACCGCCGCGGACGAGCGTGAGCCGCAGCTTGGACCCAGGCGAGCCCCGAAGCTTCTTGCGAAGCTCCTCTTTCGAGAGGTCACGCACGTAGCTGCCGTCGACCATCAAGAGCTCGTCGCCGGGGAGGAGCGGCGGCTCCGCTTCGGGTTCCTTGCCCGGCGGCGGCTCGGGGAGCTCGTGCACGTAGACCGAGCGCGTCTCCGCATCGCGTGAGAGCACGACGCCGATCGAGCCTTCGCTCTTGCTCGCCGCGCACCCGCCGGCAGAGGCGGCGAGCGCGAGACCGAGGACGCAAGCAGCGACAGGACGCACCCCCGGATCTTGCCGGCAAATGAGCCCAGGTGTAACTCGGGATTTCTTGCCCGCCTCGGCCGCCACCCGCGCTCCTCGCTACTCGGGCGACGAAGAGAACGACGACGCTCCGCGTCCGTTTCTCAAGTGGGCCGGCGGAAAGTGGCTGCTCGCGCCGACCCTCGCGGCGCTCATGCCGCCCGACCTCGAGCGGCGAACGTACCGAGAGCCGTTTCTCGGCGGCGGCGGTCTCTTCTTCTGGCTCTCGGCGAACCGCCCGCCGAAGAAGGTCGTCCTCTCCGACGCGCTCCGCGACCTCGTGCACACGTACGAAGCGGTTCGCGACAAGCTCGCGCCGCTCGTCGCCGAGCTCGAGCGGCTCAACGAGACGCACGACAGCGATCAATTCTACAGGGTCCGCGACGACTTCAACGCCAAGGCCGGGAGCAAGGTCCAGCGCGCGGCGTGGCTCATCTACCTGAACAAGACTTGCTACAACGGCCTCTTTCGAACGAACCGCGCGGGGCTCTTCAACGTCCCGGTCGGACGCTTCGTGAAGCCTCGCATCGTGCACCCCGAGCGGCTCGCGTCCTGCTCGCGCGCGCTCAAAGGTGTCGAGATCGCAGCGCAGACGTTCGACCACCTCGACGACGAGGCGCGAAAGGGCGACGTCATCTACTTCGATCCGCCGTACGTGCCGGTCAGCTCGACGGCGAACTTCGCGGCGTACTCGCTCGGTGCCTTCGGCATGGATTCCCAGGAGCGCCTGGCAGCGATGTTCAGGAAGCTCCACGCCCGCGGTTGCCGCCTCATCCTCTCGAACAGCGACACGCCCGAGGTCCGGAGCCTCTACAAAGGCTTCAAGCTGACCGAGATCGACGTGAGACGGAACATCAGCGCCGTGGGGTCCAAGCGGGGCACCGCGTCCGAGCTGGTCGTGACGAACGCGGCGTCTTGGTGACGGGGCCCCTGATTTTGAATTGAAGGGGCGTCCGGCCGTCAACCTTCCCGCTGGCCACAGGCTCGGCTATAGCCGTTCGCCTGCGAGTCCGGCGGCGATTGGTTCCCTGGACCTGGAGGGTGTAACGCATGCTTTCCCGTAAGTCTCTGGTTGCCCTGCTGGGAGCGCTCGCCTTCGCGGCGATGATGATCCCGCGCAGCGCAACCGCCGCCGAGGTCGTGAAGATCGGCACGCTCGCTCCGAAGCAGAGCGTGTGGGGCCAGGTTTTCCAGGTCTGGGAAACCGCCGTCAAAAAGAAGAGCGACGGCAAAGCCGAGATCCAGTTCTTCTACAACGCGCAGCAGGGCGACGAAGGCGCGATGGTCGGCAAGATGAAGAGCGGCCAGCTCGACGGCGCCGCCATCACCGCCGTCGGCCTGAGCAAGATCTACAAGCCGATCCTCGCGCTCCAGATGCCCGGCGCGCTCACCACCTGGGAGAAGCTCGAGAAGGCGCAGGGCGTCCTCAAGAGCGACTTCGAGAAGGGCGTGAAGGACGCCGGCTTCGACCTCCTCGGCTGGGGTCACGTCGGTCGTGCGCGTCTCTTCCTCAAGGGCAACGGCACCGTCAAATCCCCGAGCGATCTGAAGTCGCGCAAGCCCTACATGTGGCGCGACGACATCATCAGCCCGGTCTTCTACCAGGTCGTCGGCGCGACGCCGGTCCCGCTCAACGTTCCCGAGGTGCTGCCGCAGCTCAAGACGGGCGGCGTCGACACCGTCAACGCTCCGGCCCTCGCGGTCGAGCAGCTCCAGTGGGCACCGCAGCTCAACCAGGGCGGCGAGCAGGTTTTCGGCTGCGCGATCGGTGCGCTCGTCGTTCAGAGCAAGCGCCTCAGCTCGATGCCGGGCGACCTTCGCACCATCATCCTCGACACCGGCGCGGTCGCAGCCAAGGCGCTCACGACCAAGATCAAGGACGAGGATGCGGCGGCGTGGGACCGCATGACCAAGAAGATGTCGAAGTTCTCCGTCGACGAGGCGGCGTTCAACAAGGCCTTCAAAGAGGTCCGCAAGCGTCTTCGTCAGGGCACCTTCTCGGGTGACCTCGTGACCAAGATCGAGGAAGCGGGCGGCGCGGAGAAGTCGGAGTAGCCCCCTCCAAACCTCAGCCACTGGCCCCCTCTCCGGAAGGAGAGGGGGTTTTGGTTTTTTGTCGGGTGGACGTGAGGGCGAGGGCCATGGCGCGCTGCGCGCGAGAAAGAGCGCGCGCGAGCGTGCTGTGCGAGAGGAGCGCGCGGAAAATGCGACCGAACTTTGGAAGTTGACCGCCGGCGAGGCCAGGGGTTGGAAGGCAGTTCGCCCGGTTGCGTCGCACTTGCGGGGCGAGAGCGCCGAATTTCAGGCGCGGATCCAGCATCTAAGAGCTTCGTCCACGTTGACGGAAGGCGACTTCAAGCGTAGGGAAACAACCCTTTCACTGCGCTGCCCGGATTGGGCCGCGTCCCGCCTAAGCAAGCCGAGGAATCACGATGCGACGTTACCTCTTCACCTCCGAGTCGGTCACCGAAGGTCATCCCGACAAGGTCTGCGACAAGATCTCCGATGCCGTGCTCGACGCCATCCTGGCGCAGGACCCGCGCGCGCGCGTCGCGTGCGAGACCATGGTGAAGACGGGTTACGCGATCGTCGCGGGCGAGATCACCACGACGGCCCGCATCGACTACCCGCACATCATCCGTGAGACGATCAAGGACATCGGCTACACCGACTCGGCGATGGGCTTCGACGGCAGCACCTGCGCCGTCCTCACCGCGGTCGAGCAGCAGTCGCCCGACATCTCGCAAGGCGTTACAGAGGGTCAGGGCCTCCACAAGGAGCAGGGCGCCGGCGATCAGGGCCTGATGTTCGGCTACGCGTGCGACGAGACGCCCGAGCTCATGCCTGCGCCGATCAGCTACTCGCACCAGCTCGCGCGCAAGCTGGCCGAGGTTCGCAAGACCAAGAAGGTCAACTGGCTCCGCCCCGACGGCAAGACGCAGGTCACGGTCGAGTACGACGAGGCCGGCAAGGTCTCGCGCATCAACGCGCTCGTCATCTCGACGCAGCACTCCGAGAGCGTGAAGCACAAGGAGATCGTCGACGCGATGCGCTCGCTCGTGATCGAGAAGGTCATCCCGGCGAAGCTGATCGACAAGAACACCAAGTTCCAGGAAGAGAAGGGGCAGTGGACGCTCGACGGCGCCTCGCAGATCTACGGCCAGTCGACAAAAAATATGAGGCTCACGCGCCTCAGCTCATAAAACAGTCGCTCAACTGCGCCGAATCCAACAACACAGAACGCTCCCTTCGCGCCGCAAGGGCGCTGAGGACTGCATCGGGAAAACGGGATGACAAATCACAAAACGACTCCCGCCGCGCACCAACACCGGGTCTATCGATCGGCGCGGCCAACCGCACACGGGCTGTACGATCCATCGAACGAGCATGATAGCTGTGGTGTGGGATTCGTCGCCCATATCAAAGGGCAACGGTCACGCCAGATCATCGATGATGCAGACCGGATTCTGCGGCACATGACACATCGCGGCGCTTGTGGCTGCGAGGAAAATACCGGCGACGGTGCCGGCATGCTCACGGCGTTGCCCCATGAGTTTCTCGCCAGAGTCGCCCTCACCGATCTGGGAGTGACCCTGCCCGCTGCCGGCAATTACGGAGCGGGCGTTGTTTTCCTGCCGACCGACCCGGAGCAACGGCGAGTTTGCAAGGAAACAGCAGCTCGGATCATCGCCGAGCAGGGCCAGCAGTTGCTCGGCTGGCGCCGTCTCCCCACAAACGCCGCCGCCGCCGACATCGGCCCAACGGCGCGGGCCTCCGAACCCGTCATGGAGCAGTTGTTCGTAGCCGCCGAAGACGGCTTGGACC
>JBGTSH010000166.1:0-21899 GCA_041940405.1 Polyangiaceae bacterium | reverse complement strand
CACATGCTCCACGCTGTCCCTCTGGTACCGATCGACGAGGCCTCCGCTGCCGCGCTCTGTGCCGCCGAGGCGGCGATGGAACGGCTCGCATTCGAGGACGCCGAGGCGTTGCTGTCGAGGACCCTCGCGTGCGTCGAGCGCGAGGGTGGTTCGGAGGGTCGCGTCATCGACATCACGCTCGCACTCGGCCTCGCCCAGATCCGCTCCGCCGAGGTGGAGACGGGCAAGAGGACCTGCGCGCGCGCGGCCGCACTGGCCCGTTCGCTCGGTGACGGCGATCGCTTCGCGCGTGCCATTCTGGCCTCGCGCTACGAGTACACGCCCGGCGTGCGGGAGGCGGGTGCCATCGCCCACCTCGAGGAGGCGCTCGAGCGACTGTCGCCGGGGGACGGTCCGCTCCGCGCGCGATGTCTGGCCCAGTTGGCGGCGGAGAGGCAACCAGAGCTCGATCCTCAAGGACCGGTCGCTCTCGCGCGCGAGGCCGTTGCGATCGCGCGGAGGTGCGGCGAGACGGAGACGCTTCGGACCGTGCTGGTGTGCGCGGGCATGGCGATGCTCGTCTACGGCGACCTCGACGAGCGGATCGGCATCAACGGCGAGGCGCTTCGCCTGGCTCTCGCGGCCGGCGACAAGCGGCTTGCGATCCGTGCGCACCTATTTCTTGCCAATGATCTGCGCGAGCGCGGCGACCGCGCCGGGTCGGTGGCGCACGCGCGAGCGTACGAGGCGCTGACGCACGAGTTCCGGCACACCGCCTTTCGTTGGGTGGCGAAGGGCTTTCACGCGGTCGAAGCCGTCTGGGCGGGTAAGCTCGACGATGCGGTGCGGCTCTACGCCGAGTCGCTGGAGCTCTCGCGCGCTGACGAGACCTTCGGGGCTTCGATGGCCGCAGTACCGGTCGGGCTCTGCCGCGCCATCGAGCGGTACGACGACCTGCCGGGCATCGAAGCCGCAGTGCGCGCGCGGTTCGGCGGCATGGCGCACGAGGTCGCCGAGATCCTGGGCGAGCTCCTGATCGCTCAGCTCTATGGCGCAGCCGGGGACCGCGCACGCGCCACGACGCAGCTCGCGAACGTGCGCGCGCACCCATCGTTCTCTCGGCTACGTGAGCCGGCCTGGCTGCGGCTGCTCGTCGAACCGGTTCATCTACTCGGCGACCGCGACCTGGCCGGGCGCATCTATCCGGCGCTGCTCTCGCACGCCGACCGATTCTTCAACCTGGGCCCGCTCGGTCCCTGCTTCGAGCCGCCCTACAGCCGCCAGCTGGGACTCATGGCTCAAACGCTGGGTCGCCTCGACGACGCGGTAGCCCACCTCGCTCACGCGGAGGAGGAGACGACGCGCGTCGAGATGCGGTCGCACCTCGCGAGGCTCCGGTACGAGCTCGCGGGTGTGCTCCTGGAGCGGAGAGCGCCGGGCGATCTCGATCGGGCGACCACCATGCTGGGCCTCGCGGCCGCGCTCGCCGAGGAGCTCGGGCAACGCGATCTCATACCGCTCGTGCAAGCACGGCTGCACGGAGCGCCGGCTGCGCCACCCACGCGATCGTTCTCGACGCCGGTGTTCACGCTCCAGCAGGAGGGTGACGTCTGGGCCATCGCGCACGGCGGCAAGGTGCTGCGTCTGCGATCGAGTCGCGGCCTCGCCCTCCTCGCCCAGCTCGTGGCCGAGCCGGGGCGCGAGTTTCACGTGCTCCAGTTGGTCTCCGGTGCCGGCGAGACTCCGGACGGCGGCGACGCCGGCGCGCACCTCGACCCGACCGCGATCGAGCAGTACCGCGCGAAGCTCCTCGAGCTCCGGGAGGATCTCGAGGACGCCGAGGAGCAGAGCGACGCCGGCCGAGCCGAGAAAAGCCGCAGTGACATCGAGAGCCTCACGGCCGAGCTTGCCCGCGCGGTGGGGCTCGGAGGTCGAGAGCGCCGCGCCGGCCTGGCCGCGGAGCGCGCGCGCACGACTGTGCAGAAGCGCATCAAGAGTGCGGTTCAGCGAATCGCCGACGGTCTGCCCGAGCTTGCGGCCCACTTCGAGAGCGCGATCCGAACGGGCGCCTTCTGCGGCTACCTCCCGGAGGGTCGCGTGGGCACGAAGCGAAGAGTGCATCGGTGAGGGCACCCAATGGCCGGGGCGCGTGCGAGGAGCTGACCGGTCGGAGCAATTCGCGGAGAAGACGTGACCGCGCGCGTGGGCACGTGCGCCGCCCGCCCATCGCACAGGAGCGCCGGTCTCGCGGCCTACAGGCTCTCCAGGTACGCCACCAAGTCCGCGATCTGTGCCCCGGTAAGCCCGGAGGTCACGCCATGTTGGTCGGCGCCGCCACAGGCCGGGTCGAACCGCGCGGCGAGGGTCGGCGCGCATCCGTCATGGAGGAAGGGGGCCCTCGTACCCAAACCCAGCAACGAGGGAACTTCGAACGGCGCGCCGGTACCGACGTCGAATGAACCGGGTGATGTCAATCGCGCGCCCGCGTGACACTCGGCGCATCCGACCGCCTCTGATTCGAACAGCGCGCGCCCGCGCTGGACAGCGTCCTCATCGGAAACATGAGCGCGCGGGGCAGGTGGAATCGCGGCGATGAAGGCGGCAAGCGCGGCGATTCGTTCCGGCGATTGCTCCATGCCCCCCATCCGCGCCACGAACACTTCATCCATCAGCGAATCGAGGTCTTGGAGCTCACCCTGCCAGTGAAAAGGGGCGGTCTGGAGAACGCCCCCGGCGAGCGATTGTGTTCGGCGAAGTCCGGTTTCGGCGAAGCTCCAGACGTGCCCATCTTCGCGCCCCTCGGGATGGCACGAAGCGCATGCGATAGGCGCTGTGGGCCGATCAGGGTCGCCGTGGAACAGGTCGAAGCCGGTGTCCAGGCGCGAGCCGCCCCCCAGGGAGAGCACCTGCTGCTTGCCGGAGAGGCGGAACGTGAGCCAGAGCTCCGAGGGCTCGCCCCGCTGGACGAGTAGGTTTCCGTCGGCGTCGTAAGCGGCTGCTACAGGGCCGGGTACATGGATCGAGCGGCTGTCGCCTGGACCGCCGGCACAGTCGTCGAGCGAGAGCGCGCCCTCGGCGGTTGTCTCGAGAACATGGTCGGCGGCGTAGCCAACGAGCGCGACCGTCGTGGCGTCTCGTGAGACCGCGATGTCGACCGGCAGGGGGAGGTTGCTGATGAGGCCCGGTGGATCGCCCCAGAGGGGAGAGCCGCCAGCGTCGAACGCTGCGACGCCAGTAGCGACCACCTGCGCTCCGCACTGTGCTCCGCCCCAGTCGCCCTCGCCCGCCGGCGGTGCGTCGAGAACGCTCGAGCGCGACTGCTGGTGTACGACCCACACCCCTCCTTCGGCGCGCGGCACCATGCGCCACGCAACCGTCGGCGAGAAAGAGGGGGCAATCCCATCGACGGCAAAACCGAGAGACCTGCCCGCAGGCTTCAAGGTCTGCACCACTTGACCGTCCTCGGCGACCACGTCGATGGCGCTGGATCGGAAGTGGCTGACGAACACTCGATCGCCGGAAACCACGACGTCCCGCAGATCGGGATCCAGCGCCTGCTCGCTCGTCAGGGTGAGGTGACCGCTGGTCGTGAACGTCATGAGCCGACCGCCGGCGCATGCGAGGTACAGCCGCTCGGAAGCGGCGTCGTTGCCCGTAACGGCGATGCCGCGTGGATCCAAACAGGCGGGCGTGAGCTCATGCTCGCTCGTCGTGGGGTCGAGCGTCAGGATCGCTGCCTCGCGACGAAGCACCACGTGGACGCGACCATCGATGCCCTCCACGAGCCGGCCTGGCTCGGCTCCCGGCGGCGTCGGGATCTGGTCCACCATCTCGAACGCCCGCAAATCGACAATGACGATGCGGTCACGGTCGGGATCGGACGCGAGCGCGTAGGTGCCCGAGCGCGTTATGAGGAGAGTACCGCCCGCCAGAGGCTTCGGGACGACATCGGAGGTGATCACCTCCTGCTGGGGCGAGCTCGCGCATGATTCGAAGTCGGCCTCGGTCACACAGCAGCCGTCCTGGCAGCAGTTGCCCTGACAGGTCTCTTCGGACATGGGCCGCTTCGGCGAACGTTCCTCCGTGCACGCGGTGACGGTGACCGTGAAGAGGCTGACGACGCTCGCGGCGGCGAAGCGCTGGATCAGCGATGGATCGATGGCTCGCATTCGTTTGTCCTCCAATTTTTCGGCGGGAGGCTCGCGAGGATCAGGATCCGTGCCACTGCTGCGCCGTCACCGCGGCCCATGATCGCGGCGCGTGGGGACCGTCCGCTTTCAGGACACTTTCAGGTGCAGCGCTCGAGGGGATGCCCAACTTCTGCGTCATGGCCTCCACGCGCGCTTGGCTGCTTTCGCTGCTCGTCTCCACAGTCGCCTCTCTCGGGTGCTCCGCGGGCTCGGATACCGATTCACCTGACCGTCCGCCGAGTGACGCGACGGGGGCCGGAGGCGATTCCGGCGGCGGTGATGCGGGGGGCGGCGGCGGCGGCGGCGCCGGCGGAGCCAACGGCTGCGAGGCCGCGTTCGGCGCGGGCGTCGGCGAGGGCACGGCGGCGGACGACGAGGCGCTCGACGTCGCCGTCGACGCGTCCGGCAACGTGTACGTGACCGGCTACGAGGGCGGTCTGACGGGTGTGACCAACGTGCAGCCCACCGGCGACGCACGAGCCTTTGTCGCGAAGTACTCCGCCTCGGGCGAGCTCCAGTGGAGGACGGAGCTCGATACGCCGGGCACCGACACGGGCGAAGGGATCGCGATCGATCCGATGAGCGGCGACGTCTACGTCGCTGGACGCACGACCGGCGTCCTCGCCGGCACCACCAACCAGGGCAAGTTCGACCTCTTCCTCGCGGTTCTCTCCGCACAGGGCGAAATCCGCGCCGTCCACCAGACCGGTCGCGAGCGGCCCGAGCACCCTGTCCGGCTCGGCCTCGTCGACGGCGGCCGCGTGGTCATCGCCGGCTACGACGATCTGTACGTGCCGACCAACCACGTCGAGTCGGTGGACGATGGCTTCGTCCTTCGCCTCGATGTCGACCTGTCGGCGAGCACGCCGGTCGTAGAGCGCGGGTGGACGCGCGCCGACTCCGAGATTGACGACCGGCTCACGGGGGTCGCCGTGGCCGCGGACGGAAGCGCGTACGTGACCGGATTCGAGAACGGCGGCGGCGCGTTCCTCGAGAAGCTCGACCCCGACGGCGCGCGGGTTTGGATCCGCACCGACGACGACCTGGGCGCGAACCCGAGCACCGTCGCGTTGTCACCGGTGGGCTCGGTCGTCTTCGCAGGCTCGATCTTCGTGTCGGGCAGCGGCTTCTCGGTGGTCGTCGGCGAGGTGGACGCCGCGAGCGGTGGCCTGCTTCGGAGCGCGGCGGTGCCTACCGACGATTTCACGGTGGCGACGGGGGTCGGAGTCGACGCCGCCGGCGACATCTGGGTCGGCGGACACACGCTCGGCAGCATCGAGCCCGGGGTCGACAACGCCGGCGGTATGGATGTCTTTTCGCTCCGTGTCCACGACGGCAGCATCGCCTCGATCAGGCAGGCCGGCACGGCGGGCGACGATCTCGCATCGAGCATCGCCGTCGATGCATGCGGTCGCGGCTTCCTCGGCGGCTTCACGCAGGGCAGCTTGATCGGCGGCTCCGAGAACGCTGGCAAGCGTGACGTCTTCGTCATGCCGCTGCATCCGTGAGCTGCGGTTTCCGCGGCGAGATCACGACGCTACTCCGCCTTGCCAGCTCGAAGCGCTCCGACGATCTCGTCGCGCGCTTTCGCCGTCGCCGCGCAGGACTCCTCGACCCACTGCGAGGTCACGATGCACTGCAGCCCGTCGCGATCGACGAAGTCGTGCCTCTGCGTCCATTCCCGGCCCTCGTGCTCATACCGCAGCTCGATCCAACGCGAATGCCCCCCAGCTCCCCGCTGGTGAATACGTTGGCCGGGGGCGGCGACCTGATCGAGGCTCGGAATGCTGTCTGGTATCTGCACGAAGATCAGAGCGTTTTCAGGTCCAATGAGATCGAACACGCTTGCCCGCTCCACGGCGCCGCTCGCAAGAGCTCGCCAGCCGTCCGGTAGCGGCACGTGGAAGATGCCCGTTTCGAGCCACCAAGATTCAACGGCGGGACCCGACACAATGTCGACGACGTCGAATAGCGACGTCGTGTCCTCGGCAAGCTTGCTGGTATATCCGCCGCCGGCCACGGCGGTCACCCGCACAAACAGTCGCTTCTGCCCGACGCTCCGTTCGACGTCGAGTTGGTTGGGCTCGGGCCCGATGGCGAGCTCGTACGGTGCGCTCACGGGGACGACGCGAAGCCCGAAGCCGGACGCGACGGTGAAGACATGAGCGTGCGACACTGGGCTGACAAACTAGCATGACGTTCCCCGAACGAAGCGGGGCCGGGGCGCGAGCCTGGCCGGGATAGGGCGAACGCCGCATGGACCGACACGAACATCCACCCAGCACGGAACGAGCAGGCCGCGTGAAGATCCCGGTGGCGCCGCGCAAAGATGCGCTCGTTCGTGCGCGTCGCCTGAGCCCCCGCGCGAGGCGCCTGGTCCTCGCGCTGTTCCTGGGCCTATCGGCGCTCGGGCTGGTGGCAGGCCTCGTGGGCGTTCGATGGGTCAAAGGCCAGCGTAGCGTCATCGGCTTTGCCGCGCTCGATGATGACAACGCCATCATCTTGACGGTGTCGCGTGACGACGAGAAATCGATTCGCCTGATCGACGGCGAAGGCACCGAGAGGTGGTCGGCGCCGGCCTTGTTCGATGTCCTCGAACCGCCGCCGCTGACGGTGTTCGAGGCTTCGGGTGTGGTGACGCTGGGGGATGAGTCGGCGCATGCGCTCGCGGATGGGACGATCCTCTGGAGGCGCCCGCCGCGCGTCGAAGGCGATCCGACGCGCTCGGTCTGGCCCTGCGAAGACACGCTGTTCGTGCGGTATCCGGGGGTCGGCGTAGGAATCGATGCGCTGACGGGCGCCGAGCGCTTTCGCGTCCCGCTCGGGCGCGGCGTACGACACTTCCCTGTTGCGGGGTCGCTGGTCCTCGAGGAAACGCAGCCGGAAACGACGACCGCGTACGCGTTGTTCGACGGTGCGCCGCTCACGCTGGGTGGCACCTTCTGCCGCGCCGGGCCGTTCTTGCTGCAGGTACAGACCGACGCACTCTACCTCGTCGATCCGAGCGATTGGAGCGTCGTTACCCGGGCCGTGACCTCGCTGGAGGTCGAGAACCCCAGGTGCGGCGTGTACGGCGAGACAATCTTGGTCGCTGACACACGAACGACGTCGCTTTACGTCGTCGCTCTCGATCGCGTCACGCTCGCGCCACGCTGGGAACAAAGGATCGCAGCGCCGGACCAGGGGGTTGGCGGGTGCAGGTTGGGCGCGAGGATACCCATGGCTGATGCGTTGCCGCGCATACTCCCGATTCTCGCGGGTGCGTCGACGCACTTCGTGGATCTGGAGAGCGGGGAGATCGTGGGGAGAGGCTCCACCACGCCTGGGCACGGCTGTACCGCCGGGCTCGTCGCCCACGAAGGCCGCGTGTACGAGGTCTCTTCCGGGAGCGTCACCACGTTCGCCACTGACGCACCGGAGCGTGCCCACCGCATCGAGCTCTCGATTCTCGTCGAGGAGGAGCCCTCCTTCGAGGCTGGGCACGTCTGGCTCCACGACCGAGAGCACGTCGGCCGGCTCCGACTGCCGGATCTCGTCCCCGCGCCCGGCGGCGAATGGCTGGCGCAGTGACCTCCGTCGGTGGTCGGAGCCGCCGCGCGGCTCGCGACGCTCGCCAATAGGTCGCAGGCCGCGCTGGCGCTGATGGATGCGATCTCGTGCCCGAGTCAGCCCGACCGCCGCGCGGCGTCGGTCATGGGAACGGCGGGCTCGTCGGGCACGTGGTGTCCGTCCCGCAGACCCCGCAGGTCGCCGTCGCCGTGTCCGAGACGGTGCCGGCCTGACCGTGGACGCCCGTCATCGTGACCGTGTCGGTGAAGCTGACCAGGTTCGGATCAGTCGACGTCGTGCTCGACGGTTGGTAGTTGCCGGAGAACGACATGCAGGTCCCCGCGGCGATCGTCACATCGTCGAGGATCGTGCCGTCCACGTCGTCGGTGAGATCGACCACCAGGTCGATGTTGCCGGTGTTGCAGGCGAGGCCGGAGTAGTTCACCTGCAGGACCAGCTGGCTCCCGGTATCGACGAGCGCGACGTCGCATTGTTTGCAGACGTCGACCGAGGGCTGGCAGACGTCCAAGTTGCCGCGGACGAAGTCCTTGAGCACCGCGTCGACCGACTGCGAGGACCGCGTCTCGACGAGGAATGTCGCGAAGCATGGGGTCTCGCCGAGCAGCTCGGTGGCGTTGACGCCGCCTTCGAAGAACGCGCCTTGCGCGTAGGTGTCGTCGGCGCCCGTCTTTGGATCGAAGGGCCAGACCGAAGTGATCGTGCCGGGGTTGACCGCCGCGCAGGCGATGTCGTCGGAGGTGCAGGAGACGTTCGGGTACCCGGCGACCGGTCCGACGGCGACCGCTTCGCACTCGAGGTGACCCGCTTCGCCGTCGCCTACCCAGTGACAGACCTCGATCGTGCCTACGGCACCTCCGTTGGTGAACTGGCTCAGAACGAGGATGTCTCCATCCTTGTGGTGTGCGGGGTTGCCCGCTGCGTCGGTGAACGTGCCGGTTTCTTCGTTGACGACGACCTCGTCCTGCAAGAACCAGAAGCCGATCGCCGCGTCGCCGTTCCTCGCGTGGCGATCGGCTGCGAAGTAGAGGATGAGCTCGTCTTGGCCGTTCGTGTAGGTCATCGCAGCGGCGTTCATCAGCTCGTCCTTGTCGGGGACGCTGCCGGACGTGTGCTGCCAGTTGCTGATGTCCTGGTTGTCCTTCGAGCCGCCGCCGGTGAAGATCGTCGCCCCGAGCGGGTCGACGGTCGGAATGTCCGGGTCGCTGAGGACCGTTGGCGTTCCCCAGTCATCGCCGACCACGGCCACGTCGTCGTGCGGGTTTCCGTCGAGCTCGAAGAGCAGCTCGTCGTGCACCGCCTGCTCCACCTGGACCGTCGCTGGTAATGGAGCGGTTGCTTCGGGCTCCTCGCACGCAGCCATTGCGGCTGCGATGGTCAGACCGATCGTTGCGGCCGTCGCACGAACGCGTCCCCTGATCATCATCATCTCGGGCCTCCTTTCAAAGGCAACGCGGCCATCGCATCCGCCGTGCCGTTCTCGCGATCGCTCGGGCCGCGGCGAGCTCCGGCTCCGTCCCCGACCTGCATGTGGCAGCCGACCGCGTGGCGAGGCAAACAGAGTTGCCAAGGCAGCCCGCGCGCGGTTCTGAGCCCGCGGAGCCCACGCTTGCAGTGGGGCGAGCGGTCAGTCCACGTGCTGCGCCAGCTTCCGGGCGAGGTCGAGGACCGTCACCGGAAGTGGACAGGACTTCCGCAACGTTCGATCGATGTGGACGCCGGTCACCTCGGTGATGGCGGCGACTTCCTCGGATTCTGAGTTGACCATCTCATGACTGAATCGAAGCACCCTCTCTCGTGTCTCCAGGAGACGAGAGACGTATGTGGTCACATGGCTTGATGGTCAACGCGCGTTGACTTATGCTCGCGAAATGGCTCGTCGATCAGTCGTGCGGTCACGTGATGCAGAGGCCAGCAGGGCGGCGATCCTGGCCGCTGCGCGTCAGCGCTTCGCGGCCGACGGCTACGAACGGGCGACCGTTCGCGCCATCGCGGGCGACGTCGGCATCGACCCAGCCATGGTCATCCGCTACTTCGGTACCAAGGAGAAGCTGTTCGCCGAGGCGGCCGACTTCGACCTCCGCCTACCCGACCTCGCCGCGCTCCCGCGCACGAAGATCGGCGCCGCGATCGTGGACCATTTCATCGAGCGCTGGGAGGACGACGATACCTTCATGGCCCTCATTCGCGCGGCGGCCACCCATGAAGCCGCCGCGCGCCGCGTGCGTGCAGTGCTGTCGGCGCAGGTGACTCCAGCGGTCGCCATGCTGTCGGGGGACTCGGCACGTGCACCCGAGCGGGCGGGCCTCGTGGCGAGCCAGCTCCTCGGCATGGCCCTCTGTCGATATGTGCTCGAGCTTCCGCCGCTCATCAGGATGAGCCGCGCAGAGGTGGTCGCATGGCTCGGTCCGACCGTCTTGCGTTACGTCACCGGCAAGCCGGCGGACGCTGCGCAGCGGACTGCCCGACGGTCCTGAAGACACTTTTCGTCGGCTCTCCACTCGGGTCCTGGAGGATTTGCTCGGCGCACGAGTCAACACGTGTTGACAAATCGAACCTGAGCACCCATCTACAAGTCAACACACGTTGACATCGACGGGGACACACGGAGCCCCTGCCGATCAGCGCGCAAGAAGGGAGTCCAACATGAGTATCCTCGACGTACCTGGCGCTCGGCTCTACTACGAATCAGCGGGGAGTGGCCCGCCGCTGCTCTTGATTCCGGGGGGCAACGGGACGGCTCACATCTTCGGGCCCATCGCCCGGCTGCTGGCTGAGCGATTCACCGTCATCACCTACGATCGACGCGGCTTCGCGCGGAGCCAGCTCGATGGCGCGCAGGACTACTCGCGTCGGCTGGAGACTGATGCGGGCGACGCGCTCCAACTCATCGAGCGGGTCGCGCGCACGCCGGCAACCGTCTTCGGTCCGAGCTCGGGCGCGGTGGTCGCGATGCAGGTGATCACACAGGGACCGGGCTCGGTCGACAAGCTCGTCGCGTTCGAGCCGCCAGCCTTCAAGCAGCTGGTGGACGCGCAGCAAGTGCTCGGCTTCCTCGACGAGGTGTACGAGCTCTACAAGAACGCTGGGCTCCAGCAGGCCCTCGAGCGCTTCAATGGCAGACTGTTCCCGCGCGAGACCATCGAACACTTTGCCCGCTTGCGCGACCCCAGCCTGCCTGGCGTCGGCGCAGCCATCCAGTACTGGTTCGAGCATGAGCTGCGTCAATACTGCGGGGTCGATCTCGACCTGGAGGCGTTGAAGGCCAACGCTCATCGCATGGCGGTCGCCGCGGGTCAGGGCTCACGCGGCTATCGGCTCCACGAGCTCTCGACCAACCTGGCGAAGAAGCTCGGTCGGTCTCTCGTCGAGCTCCCCGGCGCCCACACGGGCTACGCGACCCGCGCGGCAGAGTTCGCCCCAGCGCTCGTCGATCTCCTCGATCGAATCGAGGCGCCGGGGTCGCTGCGGGCGTCCCCGGGCGGATCCGCGTCGGGGCAGCTCCGCCTCGGACGATGAGGAGGAGTTGCGCAGCGCTCGGGCCGCCCGACGGCGCGTAGGAATTCGAACCGCGGGCTGGCCTGGCGCCGAGCGATCACTCTATCGGGGGATGGCGCAGCTGCTTGCACGACGCGGTGGCGCCCTGCGGACATCTCAGCTCGCGCCGTGCTCGCGCAGAAGCGGCACGAGCTGTGGCGCCGACATTTCTGCGAGCGCGAGGGGCGTCCACCCGTTGTCGCTCTGCCGGGACGCATCGGCCCCGTGCGCAAGCAGCGCGCGAACGATGTCGGCGTTGCCGTTCGAAACCGCGTCGTGAAACGCGGCGTTGGGATCCGCACCTGCCTCGCAGAGGAGCTTGATGAATTCGATGGCTTGTCGTGCGGCCAGCGCTCTGTGAAGGGGTGTGTTGCCGTACTTGTCCCTTGCGTTCGGATCCGCTCCGCCAGCGAGGATCGTGCGTACGCCTTCGAGATCCCCTGCGTCGATGGTCGCGTGGGTGCTTGGTGGCTTGGGCTTCGCGGCGACGGTGGGCTTGATGATGTCGACCGACAGCTCCGCCCCCCCACGGCCGAACGGGAGCTTTTGATGAGCGTTCGGAATCGAAGCCCTTGCTTGACCGATGCGCTCGCGCAGCTTCTTGACCGACGCTGCAAGCGTCTTCGGCTCGTTGCCTTCGGGCAACGCGAGCGCGACATCGATCCGCTCGGCGTGGCGCAGTAGGTCCTCGATGCGGTTCAAGGCGGCGTGCGCGATCACCGCGTCCTCTGCGCCGAGCTTCTTGAACGTCGCAGCGGCCCTTTTCGCCGTCTTGGCCGGCGTGAAGAGCGCATTGGGAACGCCCACCAGCAGGGCCGCAAGAACCTCCCAGAAGTCTACGCCCAGCGGCGCCAAGCGAATCCCGCCGCCTTCAGACGCGTCCCAGCCTCGGTAACACCACAGGCACTCGGCATCGCTGGTGCGGTAGTCCGGGAGACAGAGGAGCGCGTATGCCGGCAAGTCGCCGGGATTGTCGACAAAGCTGAGGCCTGCGATGGCGCTCCGGTCGGATCGGCAGACGTCGACCTCGGCATCGATCGCCAGCGCCATCACCTCACCAGAGTCGAACGTCTTACCGATCCATTCGGTCGACAGCGCGATGTCGGTAAGGCCTGCGCTCGTCGCCGGCACGTCGACGAGCCCGATTGTCGCGGCGACCTCCTTGAACGAACGAGGCAGCGGACGTCCGGCGAGCGCAGGGGACGCAGCGGCTTCGGCCCGAGCGATCGCGTCGCCGAGCGCCGCGCCGCTCAGCTCGGGCTCGGCCACGTCCCCGCTGGTGGCGGCGATGCGTGACAGCAATTCTCTTACTGTGGTCAGGCCGGTGCTCGATCCGTTGGTCATCGCGAGCGCGCCCCGTGCACTCCGCGGGCCACGCGACATTAACGACCGAGACGTGGTTTCCCGCGGCGCCGCGGGGGTCGGCAGCGTTAATGCCGGACCGTTCTGGATCCACTTCTTCAGCAGCGCTCTCGGCTCAATCGACCGAGATCTCGAGGTCGTACGACGCACACGCTTCCGGAGCATCGAGCCTGCGGACGGAAAGAAGGACGATACCGTTGTCGGTCGAGTCGAAGAGGCTCCCTTCGCAGTCGTAGCCGAACTGGACGCCGGGGTTCTGGCCGCTCGCGGTGCAGCCGCTGTTCGTGCTCGATCCCGAGCAAGAGAAGTACTCGATGGGATCGCCCGAGCAGTCGAAGGTGAGCTGAAGCTCGAGCTCGGCGTCGCCGCCGTCGACGTTGATCCAGACCTGGGGGTTGCCGTCGATGCCGCCGTCGGCGGCGACGAACGTGAACCAGTCGACGTCGGCGGGCTCGTGGAGTGAGAGCTCGAGCGTGACTTGATTGCCCGAGTCGGAGATCGCGCCGAGGTCCGTGATCTCGGCCTCCGTGTCGTTCTCCTCGAATTCGTCGGGCTCGCAAGGATCCGTACAGCCACTCACAGCAAGCGCGCTCACAAGAGGGGCCACCGCAAGCACGAGGGGTCGACGCATGAAGCCTCCGCCGGTTCGCCTCAGCAATGGGCGGGCCAGCTCGCAGGTGCTGTTCACGCGTGGGCTACCGGCAAGAACTCACGGTGCGAGATCGGAGCTGCGTAACGACTGAGCCGCGTGCGGGCTATGCAGTGCGAGCGTTTGCACGCACGCGATCGGAGCGATCGCGCCGGCGCGACACCAGGAGGCCCAAGCCGAGGAGCCAGATCTTCGTGGACCTCGACGGCGACACCGAGGGCGGGTGGAAAGAGGGAACCATCACGATCGACTTCAAGACCGCCGACGGTGAGATCGCGGCTACGAAGATCCGCGTTGTGCCGAAGCGCTGAGGCATGCCGCGCGCCGCGCATCGTTTCCGCTTCGGAAACGGTCCCCTTCCGCTTGCTCGGCTTATCGAGCTGCCTTCTGCGCTGCATCTTGCTCGGCAGGAGGCATCGAACATGGACCGAGCTTTGGGTGTGGGAGCGGTGCTCGCGATCGGCGCTTCGATCGCTGCGGCGGTGCTGGTGAACGAGCCGGCGCGGGCGTCGGTGGGCGTGAGCCCGTGGGGACCAAAAGACGAGATCGGACGGATGAACCTGATGACCGCCGAATCGCGCGCGGGCGTGCTCTCGCGGGTTGCGGGAGGGCGCGTCTACGACCTGTCGGTCGAGTACTTCATCGGCATGCCGAGCTGGCAGGCGGCGGGCGATCCGACCTACCAGATGTGGATGACCCACACGCCCCACGGCAATGTGGTGTCGGACCCGATGAAGATCGGCGCTCATCAGAACGAGCACGTCAGCTACACGGGCGCCGCGATCTCGATGTACACGCACATGGGCACGCACATCGATGCGCTCAATCACTTCGGCCTCGACGGCAAGATCTACAACGGCTTCGAGGCCAAGGAGCACTTGGGCGATCGCGGTTGGAACGTCGCCGGTGCGGAGAAGATCCCGCCGATCGTAGCGCGAGGCGTGATGATCGACGTGGCCGCAGCCAAGGGCGTCGAGATGCTCGGCGACGGCTACCGCGTGACGCGGCGCGATCTGGTCGACGCGCTCGCGAAGCAGGGCGTCACGCCCGCGACGGGGGACGTCGTCTTGATTCGAACCGGCCGTATGCAGGTCTACGAGGACGCAGGTGCATACATGAAGCACCCGCCGGGGCTCGGCTTGGACGCCGCGAAGTTCCTCGTCGAGGACGGCGGGGCGATGATCGTCGGCGCCGACAACCTCAGCTTCGAAGCGTTCCCGTCAGAGGTCGAAGGCAACTACGTTCCGGTGCACACCTATCTCCTGGCGCAGACCGGGACACCGATCCTCGAGCTGGTGAACCTCGAAGAGCTCGCGCGCGACCACGTGTACGAGTTCGCGTTCGTCGGCGCGTCACTCAAGCTGCGCGGCTCGGACGCGGCGCCGCTCCGCCCCATTGCGCTGCCGCTCGAGGATCGGAGGGGGCAATGAAGCACTCGCTGCCGGTCGCCCTCGCGATGGGTTTGTCGTACGGATGTGCCATGCCGACGAATGGCTCGCCGCCACCCCACGCTCCCGAGCTCGAGGCCGACGCCATTGCGCAGGTCCGCGTCGCAAGGTCGACCCGCCGCCTCGACGAGGTCGTGCGCTTCTACCGCGACGGGCTGGGCCTGCCGGTCCTCGGCGGCTTCGAAGGACATCAGGGTTACGACGGCGTCATGATTGGCCTGCCGGGGCCCGATCGGCACCTCGAGCTCACCGACGACGGCGGGCAGCACGCACCGCCGGTTCCGGGCCCCGAGAGCTTGCTGGTCTTCTATTTCAAGGACGCATCCGCACGCGACGCGGTGGTCGCGCGGCTCGCCGCGCTGGGCCACGAAGCCGTTCCGCCTGCGAATCCCTATTGGGTCGGCAAGGCAGTCACCGTTCCCGACCCGGACGGCTTTCGCGTCGTTCTCTTCGCCGGCACCTGGGAGCCGTCGGCCGCCGACGTTCCCGCGCGGTTTCGCGGTCACTGACCCTTCAGCGCCCACGGCGCCCGCGTGAATCGTGACCGAAGGTGCTCGACGAACACGCGGACCTTGGGCGGTACGTGCTTCGACTCCGGGAAGACGGCGGAGAGGATCGCCGGTGCCGTGATGTACCGCTCGAGGAGCGGCACGAGCGTTCCTTCGCGGAGCTCGTCGTTCACGTAGAACGACGGCAAGAGGGAGATGCCTGCGCCGGCGACCACTGCGTCGCGTACTGCGAGGCTGGTGCTCAGGACGAGACGACCGCGGGCCGTCACCCTCTCGCGTCCATTCGGCCCATCGAAGGTCCACTCGCCGGGGGCGGTGCTCAAGCTGTAGACCACCGTGTCATGCTCGGCGATATCGGCGACCGAGCGCGGCCTCCCTCGGCGCTTCAGGTACGAAGGCGCAGCGCAGAGGACGTGGGCGGCACGTGCGAGCCGCCGCGACACGAGCGATGAAGAATCCGGAAGCGAACGCGAGATCCGCAGGACCACATCGACGCGCTCCTCGAGCAGATCCACGAACCGATCGCTGTAGGTGACGTCGAGCGTCAGGTCAGGGTGCGCCTCGAGGAGCTCCGGTAAGAGCGACGTCACGTGCATGAGGCCAAAGGAGAGCGGCACGCTCACCCTGAGCACGCCTGATGGCACCGATGCCGCGCGCCCCACCGCTTGGTTCATCGCGTCGATCTCGTCGAGCACCCGGCACGCGCGCTCGAAGTAGGCGGTACCCGCCGCCGTCGCCGTCACTCGCCGCGTCGTCCGATGGAGCAGCCGGGCGCCCAAGCTCTCCTCCAGCGCAGCCACGTGCTTGCTCGCCGCCGGGTTCGAGATCCCCAGATCCCGAGCCGCCGCAGCGAAGCTCGCGCGCTCCACCACCCGGCGAAATACGCGCATCGATTGAAGCCGGTCCATGTCGGCTCGGAGAGTAGAGGAAGCGCGTCCTCGGCGACAAAATGACGAAGCCGCGTGGGCCTTGGCGGGGCCACGCGGCTTTCGCGGTTGCGTGAATGCTCCTTTCGGACATCCATGCTCCCGCCCTCTGTCGATGCATCGGCGATGCCGCAGTGGTGAACGAGCCTGCGCGGCCCGAAAGCTGCGACTTTCGGACGAACAGGGATCGAGAACAGTGCGGTCGCGTCACAATGTGCGGATCGGCTCGGCGCTGTGATGGGAAGAGTCGCCGATTCGGGCGGCATGACCGGCCGTCAGCGGTTGGCCGCTTGGATCTTCGCCACCAGCGCCTGAGCGTCCGCCCTGGACTGCTTCGCCAGGCCTCCGACCGTCAGCACCACGGTGTCGCCTTCAATCGGCCCCGTCACATAGGGCACGGAGTGAACTTCGCCTTCCGAAACGATCGCCATTCGGCGCTTCGTCAACTTCGCCGTCCACTCGGCGTTTTTCCGTCTGCCTTCAGGCGTGAGCTTGAGCCTCACCGCGAAGTTCTCCTCGGCCGAGAGCGGCTGTTCCATTGCGGCTTCGGCGATGTCGCGTTCGGTGATGAAGCGCTCCGCGAGCAGATACGTCCTCGACCCGTATCGCGTGGGCTCTCCCGTCTTTCGGTCGGCCTTGTGGAGCGGTGCCCAACCGATGGTGCGATCTTTGGGCGCGAGCTCGAGGAGCTTCTTCTCGACCTCTCTACGCCGGGTGGCTTCCGCCGCGCCGGTGCGAACGATCACGAACATGCGGACGCCCGTGCCCGGTGCCCACGAGCCACCTTCGCGCTCGATCTCGACCTCCGATGCGGGAGCGTCGGTGGTGAACGAAGCGAAGTAGTCGTCCGCATCATCGACGGCGTAGAAGGCGAGGACGGACCCTTCCTCGGGGCGCCCGCTCGCCGTCGCTGTTGGGCGCGGGCTGGCGCTGGCGACGGTGGTCGCCGCGGACCTCTCCGGCGGCCGACCACCGTCCGGGGCCGACGCCGTGTGCTTCGAGTCGCTGCAGCTCGACACGAGGAGCGCACACGCCAGCCACCCTGCAGGTCGTCCGAACATCGGCGCCTCGTGCCACCAACCGGGACGCGCGGCCAGCGGCTTCGGCAGCAGGAGTCGGGGCCGTGCTGGCCGTCAGCCGCTCGGCGTCGTCGCGACCCGCTATCGGATCTATTCGAAGCAAGTGCCGCTAGGATCGGCGCCGATGGCAGCGCAGGCCTCGAGCGACGCGTCCAAACAATTGGCACAGAACTGGAGCCTCGACAGCCAAGGCGACCGAACGACGCTCGTGGCGAAGCGCCCGGTGCCCGACGATGGAGCGAGCGCGCTCCTCTGGGGGTTGTTCCTACTTGTCGGCGTCGTGTTCGGGGCACGTCAGGTGATCGAGCTCGTGCACGAGCCGACGACCGTTGGCGCGGTGCTCGGAATGGCGTGGGCGGTCATCTGGGTTCCCTTCAGCTGGCGGACCTTCCAGAAGGCGTGGAGCCGACCCACGCTGACGTTGACGGCGACGCAGCTGAAGGTGCTGATGTCGAACCTCCCGCCCCGAGGCGAGCTGGTTCTCGAGAAGGCGGAGCTGACACAAACCGGAGTCGTCGCGACGCTGGTCAGACATGGCAGGCGCGAGGTGCTCCGCTACGCGCTCGTCGCAGAAGACCGCAAGAAGAAGCGCCACCTGCTTCTCGTCAGCGAGCACGAGGCCGACATGACGGCGATCGAGCGCCTTATCGAAGGCTCATGGGGAATCGCAAACGACCCCGCCATGAACAGCGTAGAAGCGCGCGAAGGCCTGCCCGCACGGGTGGACTCGCTCCCACGCTTCTTGCGCGGCGAGGACGAGCGCCTCCTCGGAGCGAATGCCGTGGTGACCCTCGAGGGGGCGGAGGCGCCGAGCATGGGAAGCGCCTATCGAAGCAACGCCGACGGGAGACGGTTGACGGTGTTTCGACGGCGGAGGCGCGTGCTGAGGGAGCTCTGGGTCGTCCCGATCATCGGCATGTTCTTCGTGGTCGTGCCGATCCTCGTGCTGATGGCCCTCCAGGGCCTGCCGGGGTTCGGCGTTTGGCTCGCCAGGGGCTTCCTCGTCGTCTTCATGGTCGTCCCGATCATGATCGTTCAGCTCACGCTGAGAGACGCCTTCCGTCACTTCCGTTGGCCTGTCGTGCTTCTGATCGATGGGGAGAAGCTCACTATCGGCGCCCGAGAGATCGCTCACACCGACCTCCGCGCGGTCGAGGTCGTCGCCAACTCCGTCGTCGTCCGCACCACCGACGAAGAGCGCATCGAGATCGACGTCGACATGAAGAACGAGGAAGAAGCTCGCTGGCTCGCCCGCAAGATCGAAGGCGTGGTCGCCTCTTCCTGATCCGCAGAGATCAGGGGCAGCCGGGTCAGCCTCGAATGATTCGCGCGGCCGAAAGAGGTCCCGAGCGGCCTCGATGTCCCCGAGGACGGGTTCGGAGAGCGCTGGGTGGTGCCGGATCTCTTGGGTCGCATCAGGAAGGGGGATCGAACATTCTCGACCCCTGAGATACTTGGCGACGCCGCGGTGGGATCGACAAGAGCGAGGTCGCGCGCGCCCTCCGCGCGCTCTCGGCCCGCGCCGGGGGTACGCCCACATGCGGTCAATTGGGTGTGCGGCGATGAGCCCTGAGACGAGGTCAGCACCCAGGGAACACCGTCACGAAATGCGGGTTCTTGACGGACGCGGGACACCGCATGAAGAGAGCCGCGTGAGAGACGAGCAGCCTTTCCTTCGGATCAGGGCGCACGGGCTGGCGTGAGCCGGGGGGCGCCGAGAGCGCGTCGTGAGGAGGGCTCCGCGGCGGAGGCTTCGCCGCTGCCCGGGTCCCTGGATGCATTCCTGGGGCGCGAAGGCGATCTGTCGAGGATCACCCAGGCGCTCGACGCGGGCGTGCGGCTGACGACGCTCGTCGGTCCCGCGGGGGTCGGCAAGACCCGCCTGGCCCATGCGGTCGCCTTGCGCGTCGCCACGAGCGGCGCGTTCGCGGGCGGCGTAGAGCTCGCCGAGCTCGGAGCGCTGCGCATGCCGGACGAGCTGCTCGCGACCGTCGCCGAAGCCCTCCCCTGGCGCGGGCGATCGCAACGCGTGGACGCGGACGCGCTGGCCGAGCGCTGCGCGCTCCGCGGCCCATTCGTGCTCGTCCTCGACGACGTGGAGCGTTTGCTCGAGCCCACGAAGCAGCTCGTCGGGACCATCCGCCGGCGAGCGCCCGAAGCGCGGCTCCTCGTCACGTGCCGCGAGCCTCTGGGGCTCCGCGGAGAGAAGGTCCTCTCGCTCGACGGGCTCTCCAGACAGGACGCGGTCGAGCTCTTCCGCGTACGCGCCGAAAGCGCCCGCACACGGCCGGACGATCTCCGCGACGTGGACGCAATCGAGAGGCTCGTCGAAAGGCTCGACGGCAACCCGCTCGCGATCGAGCTGGCAGCCGCCCGCGCAGAGGTCCTCTCGCCGCGTGCCATGCTCGAACGCCTCGACGACCGCTTCACGCTCCTCGCCCGTCCGGGGGATCCGCGAGGCCGTCACGCGAGCCTTCGCGCGGCCATCGGCTTGTCGTGGGAGCTCCTGAGCCAACGGGAGCGCTCTGCGCTTTCGCGCTTCTCCGTCTTCGCGGCGCCGTTCGATCTTCGGGCGGCCGAGGCCGTGCTCGAAGAACCCGAGCACGCGCTCGAGCTGGTCCACACGCTCGTCCGGAAGTCCCTCCTCCGCGCCGACGCGGACCGGTTCGTCGCGTTCGAGAGCGTCCGCGCGTTCGCCGCCGAGGTGCTCGAGGACCCCGCGCACGTCCGGCGGCTGAAGGCCCAGCATCACCTCGAGCTGTCGCGCGCCTTCCGCCCATCGGAGGGCACGCGCCGCGAGCTCCTTCGCGCTTTGCCCGATTGGCTCGACGCCATCGAAGCAGCGCGAGCCATCGCCCCCTCGAGCGCCGCCGAGCTCGGTGTGAGGATGGAGGCGATCCTCTACGGACGCATCCCGCTCGACCTGCACCGAACGATCGTCGATCGCACGCTCGTCGCCGCCAGAGATGCCGCGGGCTCCCAGGAGCAACCGCTCGAAGCCCCGGCCGCTGAGCCCCTGCTCGCGCGAGCACACCTCGCCGAAGCGCGTGTGCTCCGCGTCGCAGGCGACAATCCCGGTGCCCTGCTGGCTCTCGATCGCGCCCGTTGCGCGGCGCCCCCCGGTCATCCAGCTGCGGTCGAAGTTCTCCGTCTGATGGGCCAGGCACGGCGGCATCGCGGCGAGCTCGAGCGGGCGCGCCGGCTGCTCCTCGAAGCGCTCGCTGCGGCCGAGAGCTCTGGGCTCGACGAGGCGCGAGGACCCATCCTCGACGATCTCGGTGTCGTTTGCCTCGACACGGGAGACCTCTCGCTCGCCGAGCAGCACACGCTCGACGCGCTCGCCCGCCACCGGCGCGCCGGAGATCGCCGCTACGAAGGCATCTCGCTCGGACACCTCGGGATCGTCGCCCACGCGCGCGGAGATCTCGGCGAGGCGGAGCGCCGCTACGCCCAGGCGCTCGAGATCGCCCGCGAGGTCGGAGACACGCGGTTCGACGACTTCACCCGCGCGTTCCTTGCAATGGTCGCGCTCGAGCGGGGCGATACCGTTCGCGCTCGGTCTTGCCTCGACCAAGCCGTCGAGGAGAGCCGCGACGGCTTCGAGCCTGCCGACCCCCGCGCGCACGCCCTCCTCGCGTGCGCCGAGGCGGTGCTCGCCGCGTCCCGCGGCAGCTTCGCAGACGCCGCGGAGATCCTCGCAAACGCGCGGACGCGGCTCGGCGCGGACTGCGATGGCGAGCGCGGAGCGATCGCCATCATCGCAGCGTGGCTGGCAAACGAAGATGACAAAACCGTTTTCGTATCGAGCCCCCATGGCACGGCTCCCACCTCGAGCCATGTCACGCCGACCTGCATCGAGCAGCGGCTCGCGCTTCGGCTCGTGCAGGCGATGCGTTCGCTCGCAGCGCCGCCTCCTCGCGTCCTCGACGTCGGCCCCGGGGGTCGGTGGTTCTCGCTCGAGGGCCGCGCGCGGGTCAGTCTCGCGCGTCGCCGCTCGCTCCAGCTGCTCTTCGCCTTCCTCGTTCGCATGCGCGAGCGGAGCCCCGGGGTGGGCGCGAGCTGGCAGGAGCTGCTCGCGGCGGGTTGGCCGGGCGAGAAGGTGGTGCCTTCGGCGGGACAGCGGCGCGCCTACGTCGCCGTCGCGACCCTCCGCGCCCTCGGGCTCGCAGAGGTGCTCCTCCACACGGACGACGGCTACCTCGTCGATCCCGCGGTCACGCTGCGCACGTCGAGCGGGCGCGAGCTTTGACCGATCTTTGAAGGGCGGCGTCCTCCGCGCCGGGGTAACCAGAGCCCGTGATTGTTCGCAGAGCGTCCCTACTTGCCTTCGCCTCGTGCGTGGTTTTCGCAGCCGCCGCCTGCGGGTCGGAGGCCAGCTCGAGCTCATCGGACGGCAACGGCGGCGGCGGCGGCAACGGCGGCGAGGATCCCTCGACAGGCGGACAGGGCGGCGCTCCGGCGATCCCGCCCGACCCGACCCAGTTCGTCGCCACGGGCTCGCTCGCCACGAGCCGCACGAACCACACCGCAACGCTCCTCGCCGATGGTCGCGTCGCGGTCATCGGCGGCGAGGACTACGACTACGCCCCGCTCGTGTCGATCGAGCTCTACGACCGTGTGACCGAAAGCTTCACGGCTTCTTCAGCTCTGCTC